>CANJPY010000026.1 GCA_947476255.1 Chthoniobacteraceae bacterium
CCCACGAGCGCCACACGGCAATGCAAATGAAGCAAACCGGAGAACAGCCTCCGAGAGCCGGATGCGGGAAATCCGCCCGTCCGGTTCGATGAGGGGGAGAGGAGGACAAGGAGTGGTTGTGACCGCAAACCATCCTCGTCTCCCTACTCGATTTAACCCATATCGACCCATGGATAGTCTTGGATAGCGGGGTCATGTTTGTGGATGCCATCGCCAAAGGATGTATTCAAAGCGCGTGGAAACTTGAGGAGTGATAACGATGCGAGACTTCGGGTGCGGGTACGCGGTGGAAGATTGTCGAACTGGTTTTGCCCAAAGGTCTTTCGAAAAAAAAGAGCCAGCGTCGGTGAAGACGCTGGCTCGATGATTCTTGAAGGGAGTCACCCCACCCGTTGAGATGATGCTCTGCTTATGGCAGTTCGGTTGAGCCCATCAAGAACCGGTCGCATTCTCTTGCAGCTCCGCGGCCTTCGTTAAAGGCCCAAACGACCAAACTTTGTCCGCGACGGCAATCTCCAGCGGCGAAGACACCCGGGAGGCTGGTCGTATACTTCTCGTGTTCGGCTTTGATGTTGGAACGTGCATCGCGCTCGACGCCCATGGCATCCAGCAAAGGCTGTTCAGGCCCGAGGAAACCCATCGCCAGAAGAACCAGTTGCGCAGGCATGACTCGCTCCGTGCCCGGGACATTTTTGGGGATGAATTGTCCTTTGTCGTTTTTGGCCCATTCCACCTGAACGGTGTGAACGGCCTTCACGGTCCCACTATCATCGCCTTCAAACTTCGTAGCCGTGGTTACATACACGCGGGGATCGCTTCCGAATTTGGCGGCAGCTTCCTCTTGGCCGTAGTCCATTTTGTAAATCTTCGGCCATTCGGGCCAAGGATTGTCTTTCTGCCGCACGAGGGCGGGTTTTGGTAAAATCTCTACCTGGACCAGAGACTCGCATCCATGGCGCAGCGAAGTTCCAACACAGTCCGTGCCAGTATCTCCTCCACCGATGATCACAACATCCTTGCCCTTGGCGTCAATGAACCCAGCATCGTTCTTGGCCTCGAGCACGGACTTGGTGTTCGCAGTGAGGAAATCCATCGCAAAATGAATCCCCTTTAATTCGCGCCCTTCGATGGGAAGATCACGAGGTTTGGTTGCGCCGGTGCAGATCACCACGGCATGAAAATCTTTGCGCAACGCTTCCACAGTGATGTCGGTGCCCACACTTGTATTGCACTTGAAGGTGATGCCCTCGGCCTCCATCAAACGGATACGTCGCATCACGACATCTTCTTTGTCGAGCTTCATGTTCGGAATGCCGTACATGAGCAACCCGCCGGGCCGGTCCGCCCGCTCAAAAACCGTGACGGTATGGCCGGCGTGGTTGAGTTGCGCGGCGGCACTCAAACCTGCGGGCCCCGAGCCAATGACGGCCACCTTCTTGCCCGAGCGTTTCGCGGGAGGATGAGGAATCACCCAACCGTTTTCCCAACCCTTGTCGACGATTGATACCTCGATGTTTTTAATCGTCACCGCCGGCTTGTTGATTCCAAGCACGCACGAGCCTTCGCAGGGCGCTGGGCAGACGCGACCCGTAAACTCGGGGAAATTGTTGGTTTTGTGCAGGCGTTCCAACGCTTCGCGCCAGAGGCCGCGATACACCAGATCGTTCCATTCGGGGATGAGGTTGTTAATCGGACAGCCGCTTGCCATCCCGCTGATGAGTTTGCCGGTGTGGCAAAAAGGCACGCCGCAATCCATGCAACGGGCGCCTTGGGTGCGAAGTTTCTCTTCGGAGTGGTGATTGTGAATTTCCTTCCAGTCGCCAATGCGAGCCACTGGATCGCGGTCAGCGGGCAGCTCGCGGTCGAATTCAAAAAAGCCGGTTGGTTTTCCCATGTTTCTGCTGAGTAAATGATTTGTTTTTCGTTGCTTTGACGAGTGGCTCGTCGCTTAGCCGCCCCCCACACGCGCGACATCGCGGGCATTCATTTCAAAGGCCTCGTTCAATGCGTCGTCGCCGCTGAGCCCTTTAGCTTTTGCCGTGGCTATGGCTTGTAGGACTCGCTTGAAGTCTTTTGGCATCACTTTCACGAACTTCTCCCGCATTTCATCCCATGCTGAAAGAACACGCGAAGCCTTCTTGCTTCCAGTCAGTTCGGCATGCCGTTGAATGAGCGCCCGTAACTCAGCCGCATCGCGGTCATCCAGCTTCTCCAGGCCAACCATCTGTTTGTTGCAGCGCGTGGCAAAGTCGCCTTTCTCATCCAGGACGTACGCAGTACCGCCGCTCATTCCCGCCGCAAAATTGCGACCGGTTGAACCAAGAACGACGACCGTGCCGCCCGTCATATACTCGCAGCCATGATCGCCGACACCTTCCACAACGGTGTCCACACCGGAGTTGCGCACGCAGAAGCGCTCGCCCGCGACTCCGCGGAAGAATGCCTCACCGGAGGTTGCTCCGTACAACGCGACGTTTCCGAGCAGAATGTTGTCTTCGGCGGCGAAGGTCGCTTTGGCGTCTGGGTAGACTACAATGCGCCCACCACTGAGCCCTTTGCCCACGTAATCGTTGGCGTCGCCCTCGAGTTCGATGGTTACACCCTTGGGCACAAACGCACCGAGACTCTGCCCGGCGCTACCCTTGAATTTCAAGTGTACGGTGCCATCGGGCAAACCATCCTGATGGCGCTTGGTGATTTCGTTTCCGAGAATGGTCCCAACAACACGGTTGGTATTCATAATCGGCAGTTCGAGTTTGACGGGTTCGCCATTTTCGATGGCCGGCTTACAGGCCTGCAGGAGCACCGAAAGATCGAGTCCTTTTTCAAGCCCGTGGTCCTGAATTTCCGTGCAGAAGCGACCCACCTCGGGTCCCATTGGCGGGGAGTAGAGGAGCTTGGACAGATCAATGCCGTTCGCTTTCCAGTGCTCCACGGCGCGGCGTGGCTCCAGTACGTCTGTACGGCCCACCATTTCAGGGATGCTTCGGAACCCAAGCTCCGCCATGATTTCCCTGACCTCTTGGGCGATAAATTTCATGAAATTCACCGCGTCCGCAGGATCTCCGGTGAAGTTCTTGCGAAGCTCTGGATCCTGCGTGGCGACTCCCACCGGGCACGTATTCAAGTGGCAGACACGCATCATGATACAGCCCAATGACACCAGGGGTGCGGTGGCAAAACCGAACTCTTCCGCCCCCAGAAGCGCTGCAATCACGACATCGCGTCCCGTCTTCAACTGGCCATCTGTCTCGACCACAATCCGCGAGCGAAGGCGGTTGAGTACGAGCGTTTGATGGGTCTCTGCAAGGCCGAGTTCCCACGGCAAGCCCGCATGTTTGATGGAAGTCTGAGGAGATGCCCCCGTGCCACCGTCGAAGCCCGAGATGAGCACCACATCGGCATGCGCTTTGGCTACGCCCGCAGCAATTGTACCCACTCCCACCTCGGAGACCAACTTCACGCTCACGCGCGCCGCGCGGTTTGCATTCTTAAGGTCGTGGATGAGTTCGGAGAGATCTTCGATGGAATAAATGTCGTGGTGCGGAGGCGGCGAAATCAACCCCACGCCCGGAGTGGAATGCCGAACTTTTGCAATCCATGGATAGACTTTGCCCCCAGGCAACTGACCGCCTTCACCGGGCTTCGCGCCCTGCGCCATTTTAATCTGCAGCTCTTTGGCGTTTGTGAGGTAAAGACTTGTGACTCCAAAGCGCCCGGAAGCCACCTGTTTGATGGCGCTGTTCTTTGAATCTCCCTGCGCATTTGTCCAGGTGTACCGCGCTGGGTCCTCGCCGCCTTCTCCCGTGTTGGATTTACCCCCCAACCGGTTCATGGCGATTGCGAGGCTTTCGTGCGCCTCTTGAGAAATGGACCCGTAGCTCATCGCTCCTGTTTTGAAGCGCTTTACGATGGATTCCACGGACTCGACTTCTTCAATGGGAACTGCGCTGCGTTCTTTGAAGGAGAGCAAACCGCGAAGCGTAAAGATCTGCTCCATTTGTTTGTTCACCAACGAGGAGTACGTCTTGAATGTTTCGAAGTTGCCTGTTCGCACCGCTTTCTGAAGCGAGTGAATCACCTGGGGGCTGAACAAGTGAGCCTCTCCCTCGTTTCTCCACTGGTAATCCCCACCAACATCGAGTGTTGTTGCATTTTCAACACGGTCTGGAAACGCCTTGTGGTGGCGCTCCAAAGTTTCGGCAGCGATTGCCGCAAGATCAGCCCCTTCGATGCGGGTCGCCGTTCCCGCGAAAAACTTGTCCACGACTTTTTGCCGCAACCCGACGCACTCGAAAATCTGGGCGCCCATGTAACTGTGGATCGTCGAGATTCCTATTTTGGAAGCGACTTTTACAATGCCCTTGGTGGCCGCCTTCACGAAATTCTTGCAGGCCGTGTAGTGGTCTACGCCGACCAAGAGTCCCTGCCGGATCATGTCATCCAGGGTTTCAAACGCCAAATAGGGATTGATGCCTGCGCAACCATACCCGATCAGGGTGCAGAAGTGATGCACTTCGCGCGGTTCGCCCGATTCGAGAATCAAGCCCACTTTGGTGCGCTTGCCTTCGCGGATCAGAAAGTGGTGGAGTCCGGCGACAGCCAAAAGCGGCGGAATCACCGCATTGTGGCGGTCCATGCCACGGTCGCTGAGAATGATCAGATTGATGCCGGCATCAATCTGGAGGCTGGCCTGGCGGCAGATTTCATCAAAGGCCGCCTCCAAACCTTTCGCGCCCTTGGAGGCTTCGAAAAGAGTGGGCAAGGTCACGGAGCGGAACTGGCCCTGTGCAACGTGCCGGAGTTTTGCAAGTTCCTCGTTCGTAATGATCGGGGTGGGGAGTTCGATGAGATGACAACTCTTTGGGGTGGGCTCCAAAATGTTCCCCTCGGGTCCGATTGTTGTCACTGAGGAGGTGACAATTTCCTCGCGGATGCAGTCGATTGGCGGATTGGTGACCTGTGCGAAGAGTTGCTTGAAATAATCGTACAACAGCTTCGATTTGTTGGAGAGCACAGCCAGAGGAATGTCGGTGCCCATGGATCCCATGGCTTCCACGCCGTCCTTGGCCATCGGCACCAGAAGCTTGCGCTGGTCTTCGAAGCTGTAACCGAAGGCGAGCTGGCGCTGGAGAACCGTAGCGTGATCGGGAGCAGAGACTTCGGGGGCATCGGAGATGTCGGCCAGTTTTACCAGATTTTCATCCAACCATTGGCGGTACGGTTTCTCCGAGGCAATCTGCGTTTTGATCTCCTCGTCGGCAACGATCCGGCCTTCCTGCATGTTGACAAGGAACATGCGGCCGGGCTGCAGCCGCCCTTTGCTCGCAACCCGCTCCGGTTCCACGGGCAGGACACCCGCCTCGGAAGCCATGATGACGTAGTCGTCCTTGGTGACATAATAGCGGGAGGGACGCAAGCCGTTGCGGTCCAGCGTCGCTCCAATCATGGTGCCGTCGGTAAACACAACGGAAGCCGGGCCGTCCCAGGGTTCCATCAGGCAGGAGTGGTATTCGTAAAAAGCTTTTTTCTCCTCGCTCATGGATTCGTGGCCGCTCCACGGCTCAGGAATCATCATCATCATCGCATGGGGAAGAGAGCGCCCTCCCATCACCAATAATTCGAGCACGTTGTCGAACATTGCTGAATCCGAGCCGTTTGTATTTACAATGGGCAGGATCTTGGAGATGTCTTCGCCAAAGGACTCGCTCGAGAGCATGGATTCCCTGGCTTTCATCCAGTTGATGTTGCCACGCAGGGTGTTGATTTCGCCGTTGTGGGCGATGTAACGGTAGGGATGGGAACGCTCCCAGCTTGGGAAAGTGTTGGTGGAAAAGCGCGAATGCACCAGGGCAAGCGCGGTGTCCATCGAGGGATCGGACAGATCAAGGAAGTATTTTCCCACCTGTTCGGGCATGAGCATGCCTTTGTAAATGAGCGTTCTAGAGGAAATGCTGGGTGCGTACCAGAATTGGTCCAACCCCGAGGTCCGGTTCTTTTGATGGGCGACCTTGCGTATGACGAAGAGCTTGCGCTCGAAATCCTGATCGCTGGGGCAGTTGGATCCACGGGCAATGAACACCTGACGGTGCGTTGGCTCGCTGTCACGAGCGGTTTTTCCGAGCGAAGAATTATCTGTGGGCACGGTTCTCCAACCGAGAACGGTCTGCCCCTCAGCAGCGGCTACTTCGGCAAAGTTTTTTTCGCTCTCGGCCCTGATCTTTGGGTCTGGGGAGGTGTACACCATGCCGACCGCATATTGGCCGGGATCGGGCAGGGTGATACCCAGCTCCTTGGCGACCTTTGTGAAAAACTTATGGGGCGTCTGGAGTAGAATTCCGGCGCCGTCTCCAGTGTTTACTTCGCAACCGCAGGCGCCGCGATGATCCAGATTCACCAGCATGGTGAGGGCCTGCTGAATGATCTCATGCGTTCGTTTGCCCTTCATCTGGCAGACAAATCCTACGCCGCATGCATCGTGTTCAAACTGAGGGTCATACAGCCCCTGTTTCTCGGGAAGTCCGGGATTATTCATTTCTGTTTTTCGCTGATAAGTACGTCCGGGGGAATCTGGTTGGACTGGGTCCCTGTGACTCTGGGCAGGCACGAGGGCGCGGCAGTGTAATGGGCATTACATTGATAGGGAATTAATTTTTACGAGTTGGGGATTAGTTTGTCTGAAAATCCGTTGCTGGATTGTTGCAAGGAACGGCCGTCGGCGGCCAAAACTCGATACGGCGACTGTATGGCGGTCGCGGCGCTGACTTCCCCAAGTGGAGGCCGCTAGGCTTGAAAGAAAAGCATTTTCTCTAAGAACTAGGACCATTAAAGATTTGAATTGGTGTTAACTCGCTGCCTGTTGCTTCAATATGGACCAGAAATTAGAAGGAAAACCCAATGCCATCCTGCGGCTAGAAGGCCGCAAAGTTACCAGAACCGACGTCAGCAACGACTGGGGTACGCGCCTGCAGTGGAGGGTTATGAGGGATGGGAAAGAAGTGGCGACGGTCACGGCGGGGCTTGAGCTTTCGTTTGAACATCCGGAAACCGTTCCGGGAAAGTACGAAGTTGTTCTGCAGCAGTTTCATTACTTGAATTACAAAAAAGGCGCCGATGGAAAGTTCACCGACAGCAAGTACGTCGATATTTCTGAAGCCGTGAGTTACACCGTTTAATCTGGTCCGCATTTTTAATTCTGAAAGTCCCCCCCATATGCTTCACATAGGAAACACCTATCTCCCCCTTTGCTCTGGGGTAAACCGCAGGAGCTTTTTGCAGGTTGGGGCAGCGGCCATGGCAGGGTTGAGCTTGCCAAACTTACTGAGTCTGTATGCCGCTGGGGGAGTGGATGAAAAAAAGGCGAAGATTCGAAACTGCATCACTCTTTTTTTAGTGGGTTCACCCGGTCACCTAGACACCTGGGACATGAAGCCTGATGCTCCCGAGGATATCCGTGGCAAATTTAAGCCGATTTCAACGAGTGTTCCCGGGGTTCAGATCTGCGAGCATTTTCCGCGCATGGCGAAAATGATGGATCGGGTGGCTTTAATCCGAAGCCTTTCGTACAACACCGGCGCTTCGCACGAGAATGGGCAGCGCTGGATGATGACAGGTCATGACTTCAATGCCGCGAACAAGCACCCCCACATGGGGTCGGTAATTTCGAGGGTTTTTGGCGCCAGAGGAGATTTGCCTGCCTCGATTGTTCTTCCTGCTGCGATCGGCAATACCGGAACTTCGACCCCCCACGGACAGGAAAGCGCTTATCTTGGGAGCGCGCACCAGCCGTTTATTCTCGGCAGCGACCCGGCACGTTCTGATTTCAAGGTCGCAGATCTAGAGTCGCCGGCGGGCCAGGCTGATTTCCGCATCGGTGCACGACGCAAGCTGCTTACTGAACTCGATGAACTGCAGCGGCATGTGGAAACAAACAGCACTCTGGAACGGGATACCGCCTACGCACGTGCGTTTAGTTTGCTCACAAATCCGCAGACGAAAAAGGCATTCAACCTGAACGAGGAGCCTGCAAAGCTCCGCGACAGGTATGGGCGGAATACATTCGGGCAGAGTTGTTTGATGGCAAGGAGACTCATTGAGAGTGGCACCCGTTTTGTGACAGTCAACCAGTTCGACACCGTGTTTGGCATTTCGTGCTGGGACATGCACGCTGATGGAAGCAGTCTAAACAACACCTATGCCGACTATGAACACGTGCTGTGTCCTCAGTTTGACTTGGCATTCACCGCCCTGCTTGAAGACTTGGAGCAGCGCGGGTTGCTAGAAGAAACTGTCATCGCTGTCATCAGTGAGTTTGGGCGTACGCCTAAAATCAATGCGCGTGGTGGACGCGACCATTATCCGTCCGCGTGGACGAATTTTATCGCAGGCGGGCCGATTCGGGGAGGGCGTGTGATTGGTTCGACCGATAAAATCGGCGCTGCACCGCACGACCGGCCCGTAACGCCCCCGCAGGTGGTTGCGTCTATTTATCAAGCGATGGGAATCGACCTGGAGACAACCATGTTACCAGGACCCGGCGGGCGCCCCGTGCGTTTGATTGAGGCCGAACCCATCCGCGAGCTGTTCTCCTAAGAATATAGGATTTCAGAATGCGGCGGCCTTTCCCATTTTTTCATGCGGGTCTTTGCGGTGCGGGCGGGATTTTCTTTTCTGTCTGCACCTACGCTGGGCCTCCTGTGGTCACGGGCATTGATGTGCGCGGGCTACAGATTGGCGGCACAACCTCTGTGACGATCACCGGCACAGATTTGTTGCCTAATCCACGTTTGCTGACAACGGCGCTTGTGACAAAGCAAACGGTGAGGGACGGCGCGAAGCCGGAGCGCATTGTGATTGATGTGGAGCTGGCCGAGGGGGCGCAGCCCGGATTTGAAAACGGATGGCTGGTTACGGACAACGGGGTGTCGTCTCGGTATACTGTTGCAACCGATCGGTTTCCTCAGAAGCCTGTGACTGAAAAGGCAGGGGATCTTCCTGCAGCCTTTCACGGTTCGCTTGCTGGCAGTCAGGTGCGGGAGATGGTTTTTGCGGGAACGGCTGGGCAGGAAATTACCTGTGAAGTGGAAGCGCAGCGCCTCGAGAGTAAGCTGCGTCCTGTATTGAAGCTATACGGCCCCGACAACGCGCTTTTGGGTTTGAGTTTGCCGAGTACTATTCTTCGCGGTGACACGCGCCTTGAGACGAAGTTGCCGGCAGATGGAATGTACCGCATTCAACTGCATGACCTGCAGTTTGCCGCCGCCGCTCCCTCGCATTACCGCTTGAAGGTGGGTCAGTGGTTCTACGCCGACCTTGCGTTTCCGGCGACAATTCAAAGGGGCATGTCGTCGCAGATCAAACTGCTGGGACGAGTGGGACAGCAGCCCCTGGTGCAGGTGTCTTCGAGCGAATTGGGTTCGGCTGTTCCCGCCCCATGGAGCGACCCTGCTCATTCCAGTGGGCCACAACCGGCGGTGTGGCTGAGCGATCTTCTTCAATTGCAGGAGATGCGCGCGGGTTCCGCACCGCAAATGCTGCCTCCGTTGCCCTTTGCGTTGAATGGAGCCATAAGCAGACCCGGGGAAGAAGATGTGTATGAGTTAACCGTCGAACCGGAATCAGAACTCAAACTCGAGGTTGCAGCGGACTCTTTGGGCTCGCCAATCGATGCCGAGTTGGAGTTGAGAGATGCTAAAGGTGCGCGGATATCGATAAACGACGATTCCCCCGACGGGCCTGATCCCGTTTTGAGCTACAAGGTGCCTGCTGGCGTTACAAAGGTTTTAGCGGTGATCCGGGACGTGAATGGGATTGGCGGGCCCCAGTGTTTGTACCATTTTCGCGCGACTTTAAAGACGGAGCGGAAGACAGCTGGGTTTTCGCTGAGGATGACGGAGGACAGTCACACCGTGGAACCTGGGCGCTCTAGTCTGCTGAAAGTGGAGGCGGTGCGAGACGGTTATGAGGGGCCGATCCAGCTTGCTTTTGATCGGCTGCCCAAGGGAGTGACTGTCGCACGGGACACCATTGCTGAAGGGGCTACGGCAAGCCTGGTTACATTTGTTTCGGACAAGCCTCTGGAGCCGATGCTTGTTGGATTAAAAGGGCTGGCCAATGGGAAAGAAGTTGCCGCGCGTTTTGATGGCGCGTTGCTGGGGCGATTTCAGCCTTGGCTTGAAAACGACTTGGCAATTGCGGGCGGGCTTAAATCTGAAATTCAGTTTTCGGCAGGCTTTGGGAAAGGGGTGGAGACCGTAAGAATTCCGCTTTCAGGCAAAGTGCAGCTGCCGGTCCAGTGCATCCGACCAGTTGGGCATGACGGACCGATAAGGCTCACGCTATTAACGAGCCAAGGGAGGCTTTTCACGAAGGGGGCTGTCGATGCGACCCGAATGCTTCGAGAGGAAAAGGCCGTTTTAATCGAGGAGGATACGCGCGCGCAGAAAGCCTTTGATGCGGTTGTAGCCGCCCAAAAGACCGAGACGGCGGCACGCATGGCTTTGGATGCTGCAACAAAAGCAGGAAAGCCCATCGAAGCACTTTTGGAAAACGTCACTAAGTCGCAGGCTGCTGTGGAGGCGGCGCAGAAGGCGGCGGTTGCTGCATCCAAGGATGCGAAGAACGGAGTGGAGTTTGCCCTGCTCGTGCCTCCCGAAATGGCCGAGATGCCTCATCAGATCGCGTTTAAGGCAGAGTTGCTGAAGCGTGACCGTCGCACGGTGGAGGCGGTGACGTTCACTTCGGTGGCGGAGGTGCCGGTGGTGAATCCATTTGTGATCAAAATCAAGCAACCCGAGCCTGTGAAGCTGGATTCAAAAACGGGTGCGACGGTTGAGGTTTCAGGCCAGGTTGAGAGGCTTGAGGGAGGGAAGGGGGACGTGGCGCTCACGCTGTCTGGGCTGCCCGCAGGTGCCACGGCGGTCGCGACGGCCACAGTCAAAGCGGCGGAAACGCAGTTCAAATTCGTTGTTAAATTTCCCGCAACTTTTAAACCGGGAGAGTTTTCGAATGTTAAAATCTCCGGTACCGGAAAGCCCTTTGGTGTCACCCAGATTAAATGCCGTGACGCTGTTGTTGGATTCAGTGTCCTGCCTCCGGATCCGCCCGCTGAAGCCAAACCTTCAGGCTAAATATATCATGAGACGAATTTCCGCAGTTTTCTCCGCTGTAATTTCAGCCTTTCTGATATCGGTATTCTCCGTGCCTGTTTTTGCGGCCGATGCGGAACCCAACCGGTCTTTGGTGATCGTGCCGACGAGTTTGGAATTAACCCATCCAGAGCGCCCGCATTCAATCCTCGTGGGCGCTCGCACGAAGGCAGGCTACGATGTGGATTTGACAGACACTGCGGGGTTTTCTTGCAGCGATGAGAAGGTGGCAAAAGTGGATGCGCAGGGTTGGGTGCGTCCGGTGGCCAACGGCAGCGCCTTCATTATCGTTCGCGCGGGCGGGAGTGAGGCGAAGTTGGCTGTGACAGTGAAGATGGCCGATAAAGCGCCAGGGGTGAGCTTTCGGCAGGATGTGATGCCTGTGCTTTCCAAAGGAGGGTGTAACGCTGGGGCGTGCCATGGTTATTCGCTGGGGAAAAATGGCTTCAAGCTCTCCCTGCGTGGAGCAGATCCAGAAAAGGATTACCTGGCCCTTGCCGATGAATTTTCGGAACGCCGCATCAACCGGCACAACCCTTCAGCGAGCCTTTTGCTTTTAAAGGGGATGGGTGACATTCCACATGAGGGCGGAGTCAGGTTGGATCACGGCAGTGCGATGCATCAGACGGTGCTTCGGTGGATTGCAGAAGGTGCCAAGGACGACCCAGCGAGTTTGCCAGCGTTGGTCTCCGTTGCGATCGAGCCCAAAATTGTCACAACGAGCCCGGGAACGAGGCAACAGTTTCAAATCACCGCGAGATATAGTGATGGTTCGATACGTGATGTTTCGCGCACTGGAATCACCACGGTCAATACTGAGCGTGTGGCGCGTGCCGACGAGTTTGGGCTGGTCACCGCCACTGACTTCGGTGAAACGGCGATCATCGCGCGGTACGAAAACATTTTTGCGGTCGCCAACCTGCTCGTGCTTCCCCCGGACAAAGGATTTGTTCCGGCCACTGTTTCAAAAGAGAATCCTGTGGATGAACACGTGAGCGCGAAGCTCAACGAATTGCGCTTGAAGCCGTCAGTCACAACGGATGACGAGACGTTTTTGAGGCGTGTGTCGGTGGATCTCACGGGGCTTCAACCGTCCCCTGACAAGGTGCTCAGCTTCGTAGGGGACACAGGCGTCGACAAGCGCGCCAGAGTGGTAGAGGGCTTGCTCAAGAGCGGTGAGTTTGTGGATTGGTGGTCGTTGAAGTGGGGGGATTTGCTCCAAAACTCCCGCAATGTATCGAGTGATCCCGCGGTGTTTGCGTTTCGGGAATGGATTCGCGCTGCGGTGTCGCGGAACATGCCGCTCGACAAGTTTGCGCGCGAGATACTATCGGCTCGTGGCAGTTATTTAGACAATCCAGCAGCCGCGTTTTTTTCCGTGAGCAAGGACACCGATGACACATTGCAGAGGGTGACACAGGTTTTCTGCGGCGTTCGTATGTTGTGTGCGCGCTGTCATCCGCATCCTTTTGAAAACTGGACGCAAGCCGATTATTACGGGGTGCACAGTTTTTTTAATCAGGTTGCAAGCAAGCCGGATCCTCGTCTTGCAGGCGTGGCGAACGCGAAGACTGTGTTGCTCAACAAGTCGGCTGTTTTTTCCGTGAATCCCCGTACGGCAAAGCCGCAGGCGCCAAAGTATCTCGGCGGGACAGAACCGAAGCTTGAGGCGGGAGCGGATCGGAGGGAGGAGTATGCCCGTTGGTTGACGACTGCTGAAAACCCCCATTTTGCGCGGAGTCTTGTAAATCGAGTTTGGAGCTACTTTTTTCACAGGGGAATTATTGATCCGGTTGACGACTTGCGTTCGACAAGTCCGCCCATCAATGCGGCCTTGTTGGAGGCGTTGACCAAGGACTTTGTGGTTCACAAATTTGACATGCAGCATTTGATGCGCACGATAGTGAATTCGAGCACCTACCAGCGCAGTTCAGTTCCAAATGAAACGAATGCGCATGATGACATGAATTTTTCGAGGTCTATCCCAAGGCGGCTTCCAGCGGAGGCGTTGCTTGATTCGCTGGTGCAGGCCACTGCCGTGAAGGAGAATTTTGCGGGCGTTCCCGCGGGCTTCAATGCGGCACAACTTCCTGATGGCAACGTACAGAGCAGTTTTCTTTCTCTGTTTGGGAAGGCACAGCGCATGGAGGCCTGTGAGTGTGAGCGGGACTTGAGTACCAACATGCTGCAGGCACTTCATTTCATTAACGGGCAATCCATTTTGAACCGCGTGGTGAACCCGACTGGGCGACCTGCTTTGCTGTTGAAGGACAAGCTTTCGGAGGAGCAACTCGTTGAGCAACTGTATTTGTGGTCGCTCGCGAGGCGTCCCAGAGCTTCTGAGCGAGAGGTTGCCGCAAAATTTCTGACATCCTATGGTGAAAAAAAAGCTGAGGCGGCACAGGATTTAATGTGGGGCCTTTTGAACAGCAGGGACTTCACGATGCTTCAATAATCATGCGTGGGTTTGCCTCTATTTTTGTGTTGGTCTTTGCATTCCACGCCGCTGCGGAGGAGGTGAGTTTTCAACGTGACGTTTGGCCTGTTTTTAAACGCCATTGCATTGGGTGCCACTGCGAGAAGAAGGCGAAGGGAAACCTTCGTATGGACGATGTCTCTGCTCTTTTAAAGGGTGGAAAAATGGGGGCGCTTTTTAAACCCGGCCACCCGGATGACAGTCTGCTTATTTCCCAGATAAGCGGTGAAAAGCCCGAGATGCCCGAGAACGAACCGCCTCTTTCAGGTGCAAAGGTTAAGCTGCTTCGTGACTGGGTGTCTCAAGGAGCCAAAATCGACGGTCCGCCACAGTTTGAGTTGCCAAAATTGGTTATCCCAGCGGTCTACGAGACAGCGCCCGCCGTTGCGAGCGTGTCGATCAGTCCTGATGGACGGTTTGGCGCTGCGGCCTGCCGGAGTGAAGTGGTGCTTTTCACCGTGGATCACGACGAGTCACCGCGGCGATTACCTACGGATTTTGACCTCGTCACCCACGTCGAATTCAGCCCCGATGGGACTCGCCTTGCCGTCGCTGGAGGCTCTCCCCAGCGCTTTGGCGGACTGATGATCTTTAATATTACCAGCGGCCAAAAAGAGAGTGAACGCCGCGTGGGAAGTGAGACCTTTTTCAAAGGCAACTTTTCGCCAGACGGCAAGTCGCTCGCGCTCGGTGGAGGCAATGGAGCGATCTATATTTTTCCGCTGGATTCGGACGCCCCTCCGAAGCTGATTGACCTGCACAGCGACTGGGTCACCGCCGTGGTGTATACCCGAGATGGAAAACAACTGGTAAGTGGAAGTCGTGACAAGACAACGAAGGTGAGCAGCGTTGATGGGCTCAGCCTTTTGCGCTCCATTGACGAGTCTGCGGATTTTATCAACGCCGTCGCCGCAGATTCCCTGAATGCAATTTCTGGTGGAAATTCAAAGGTTCTTGCGGGGTTCGATCTGAATCTGGCGCTGGGCGGAGTAGAGGTCAGTGGATCTGGTAATGGCGCGCGCCCGGTGAACAACCGGAGTCAATATTTGCGGGCCTTTGAGTCTCAAAGCGACGCCGTCATGTCGCTTGCCACGAGTGGTGATGGGAAACTTCTAGCAGTGGCGACCCGGGGGGCAGAAGTGCGAGTTTACCAGACGGATACGCGGGCAAAAAAGGTGTCGTTAACCAAAGTGCCGACGCCTGTTTTTGCCGTTTCCTTAAACAAGGACGGAAGCCGTCTTGTGCTTGGCAGTAAAAGCGGGGTGGTGCAGGTGTGGGATACAACGTCTTCGACGCTCATTAAATCGCTGAAGCCCGTGCCTGTTTTTGGGGATGGATTCCAGGGCACGCGTTAGCGCGGGGCATTTTTAACCTTCTCCGGTGCACTCAAATTCGAGGTGCCTTGCACCTGCTGATTTCAGAAAATACTTCACTTATGTTCAATGTAATACGTCTAGCAAAGTCGGGCTTCTTGTCCCTTGTTCTTTTGGTTTGTGGAGGCTTTCAATGTGCAGCAGAGCCTTTCCTCGAAAAACAAGATTTGTTCACTGTGGGGGATGATCCTGCATTCAATCTCTACCATATTCCGGGCATTGTTGTGACGGCCAAGGGCTCGGTGCTTGCTTGGTGTGAGGCGCGGAAGCGTGCGTCGGGCGTGAGCGATTGGGATGATATTCGTATTTTGCTCAGGCGCAGTACAGACGAAGGCAGAACGTGGAGTGCGCCAAAAAGTATTGCGGCTGTTGACGGGCCGAAGGCAAAGAATCCTTTTGCGCTAAAAATGAAGAATGTCGACGCTTCAGACGTGACCTACAATAATCCGGTGTTGATCGCGGACAAGGACGGCAAAGTGCATATGCTTTTTTGTTTGGAGTATATGCGGTGTTTTTATCAGTGCAGCACGGATGATGGCGTGACATTCAGTGCTCCTGTGGAGATCACCTCGACGTTTGACGCTTTCACGAAGCACTATGAATGGAAGGTGCTTGCAACTGGTCCGAACCATAGCATTCAGCTCAAGAACGGCAGGCTGGTGGTTCCTGTGTGGCTATCGACGGGGGCTGGGGGCAACGCGCACCGTCCGAGCGTGACTGCTACCATTTACAGTGACGACCAGGGAAGGACTTGGCGCGCAGGGGACATCGCGGTGCCCTGTAATGAGGAGTGGGTTAATCCCAACGAAACCGTTGCTGTAGAGTTGAATGACGGTCGGGTGATGCTCAATGTGCGCAGCGAATCGAAGGCGAACCGTCGCATCGTGACGACAAGCAGTGATGGTGCAACCGGGTGGAGTACTCCAAAGTTTGATGAATCCCTGCTTGAGCCCATTTGCATGGCTGGGCTTGTGCGTTACAATGTGGGCGGAAAAAGTCTTCTCTTGTTTTCAAATCCGAACAATTTGTCGAAGGCGAAGGGAGCCGAGGAGCCAGGTAAGAGCCGCGACCGCAAGAACGTGAGTATTAAGGCGAGTGACAATGAGGGTGTATCGTGGAGCGTAAACAAGACGATAGAGTCTGGCCCCAGCATGTATTCGGACATAGCAGTGACGCAGTCCGGACGCATTCTTTGTTTTTATGGAAGAAGCGGGGCGGAGCCTGGGGCGTCGTTTGCCGGAGGGCGTTTGACGGTTGCACAGTTTAATCTGGAGTGGTTGAGCGCTCCGTGAGATGGGTTGAGGCTTGCGCGCGGATTGCAGCGCGTGTGGGTGCGTCGAGGCGGTCCAGATTTTTGAGTTGCATGGCCATGCGCGGATTTTTTTTGAGCAAGGGTTCGTGGCGCATTAAAAAATCCCAGTACAGGGTGGTGTATGGACAGGCGTTTGTACCCGTGGCTTGAGCTGGGTCGTACTGACAACCCTTGCAGTAGTTGCTCATGCGCTGGATATACTTTCCGCTGGCGACGTAGGGCTTGCTTGCCATGAGTCCTCCGTCTCCAAACTGACTCATGCCTAGAGTGTTCGGTAGCTCGACCCATTCCACTGCGTCGACGTACACGCTCAGGTACCAGGCGTGCACGGCCTTTGGTTTTACCCCCAATAACAGGGCATAGAGGCCGGTGACCATGAGACGTTGAATATGGTGGGCGTATCCGTGCGCGAGGGTTTGGGTGATTGCGTCTTTGAGGCAGGCCATCGTGGTGTCGCCGCTCCAATACCAGTCTGGTAAATCGGCGTGAGCGTTGAGGGCGTTTTGCTCCAAATAACCGGGCATCTGTGTCCAGTAAATGCCGCGCACATATTCCCGCCAGCCGAGGATTTGTCTTATAAAACCCTCGACTGCAGCCAAGGGGGCGCTGTCTTTGCGGTAGGCATCCTCGGCGGCTTGCACCACTTCGCGGGCATTCAAAAGTTTGAGGTTGAGGGCGCTACTCAGGTGCGAGTGGTAAAGCCAGACTTCGCCGGCCCACATGGCATCTTCGTACAAGCCGAACAAGGGCAGGCGTTGTTCGATAAAAGCTTGAAGAGCCAGCAATGCTTGGGAGCGCGTGACTGGCCAGCCAAAACTGTCGAGTGTGCCCGGATGACTGGCAAAACGGGTGTTCACAAGTGTGATGACTTCCCGCGTTATGGAGTCTGGGGTGAAATGTTTGGGAAGTGGGATGTTCTGGGGTCCGTTTTTACCGAAGGATTCCCGGTTGTCGGCGTCAAAGTTCCATTGCCCGCCCTCCGGTTCTTTGCCGTTCATGAGGATGCCGTGTTTGAGGCGCTGCTCGCGGTACCAATATTCGAGGCGCAGTTGTTTTCGTCCTTTCGCGTGAGCCGCAAATTCGCGCACGGTGCTCAGGAAGTGCGAGTCGTCGCGCAGGGTTAGTGGGACTTGGTGTTGGGCCGCCACGGCGCGTATGTTTTGTAATACGCGCCAGTCGCCCGGCGCTGTAAGAACAAGCGCGGCAGGGTGGAGTTGGGTGATTGTCGTGCCCAGTTCCAGAGCCAGCGTTCCGCGGTTGTCGGCATCGTCCAACTGTTTATAGGTGAGAGGTATCCCTCGCTTGCGGAGCTCTTGTGCAAAGTGGCGCATGGCGCTCAAGAAAACGGCGATGCGTTGTTTGGCAGACCACACGTGGGTGGATTCCTCCGCCACTTCTGCCATCCATACCAAGTCTTGAGTCGGGTCAAGATCTTGGAGAGCGGAAGCCTGTACATCGAGTTGGTCGCCCAAGACGATGACGAGATGACGCACGTTGCTAGGCACGGGTAGAGCGTGCTGGAACTGCGCGGATCCGTAGACTGTGATTGGGGCGGAGGAAGCTACTGAAGTGGCATCGGGCATGGAGTTTTCGTGTGTGCTTCAATTTGCGAGGCTTTTGGCGGAGCCGTGCAACATAAAATTCGAAGTTTGAGCCTCAACCTTTGCACATGCTTAAAAAGGGGGGATCTGAAGATTGGTTTCCTTGGCATGGGTCTGGTACATTGCGTCGTATGGAAGAAGTGTGCCAAATTCTGGCGATCTATGTTTCGCCCGGCCATAATTTCTTCGGCCGCCACAAAGAGTTGCCTCTGGAGCACGAGGTGGTTTCTGTCTCAAGCGTCGAGTGTGTGGCTGGGAGCGGGTTGGTGGGGGACCGGTTCTTTGGGCATAAAAAGGATTACAAGGGGCAGATTACTTTTTTTTCGAGTGAAGTGTACAATCGTCTCTGTGAAGAGCTGGGAGGCGTTGCAAAACCCGCGTCTGTATTGCGGCGAAATGTGATCACGCAGGGAGTGGATCTGAATCGCTGGATAGGAAAGGAGTTCTTGATTCAGGGTGTTGTTTTTGAAGGAGTGGAGGAATGCCGGCCTTGTTACTGGATGGACTCTGCTTTGGGGGTAGGCGCAGAAGCCGCGATGCGGGGGCAGGGGGGGCTGCGTGCACGCATCCTGAAAGGTGGTACTCTCAGAGTGAGCTTATGAGACGGTGCACTGGTGCGCTTCTTTGTGGTGGCCGATCTTCCCGAATGGGGAGGGACAAGGCGTTTATTAAAGTCAATGGCGAGGCGCTGTGGCGCTTGCAGTTGGCCAAGCTTCAAGGGCTGTGCGACGAGGTGATTGTCTGCGGTAATTCCACTCAAGCGCAGACCTTGGAATCCACTGGCGTGCGCTTCGAATCGGATGCGGATGCGGCCCTCGGGCCGCTCTCAGGCATTGCGTGTGCCATGCAGGCTGCGACTTCCGCACACGTTCTGGTGCTGGCGGTCGATATGCCAAGAATGTCTGAACGCTATCTTGCTAACCTGTTGGAGTTATCCACCCAGGAGTCGGGCGTAGTGCCCCAAAATGGAGGGATTTTCGAGGGGCTATGCGCGGTCTATCCCGTTTCCATGCATTCTCTGGTTCTCCGGCTTTTGAATGGGGCCGAGCGTTCTATTCAGCGCCTTGTTGAACTAGGGTTGGAGGAGCGTCTTTTGCGCTCCAAACCCGTGGAGTTTTCCGAACGCGCTCTGTTTGAGAACTGGAACCTGCCAAGCGATGTTGTCTTGGTTTAAAAGAAAAGTTGCGAGGAAGAGGCGCAAACAGGCGGTGTACGACGCGGGGAAACACCAGTATGCTTTCCTCCAAGCGTCACCCTCTTTTGGGGGGCGCGAGTAATACGTGTTGAGCCTCATCCCCGAGCGAGAATATCCTGCGCCCACAAGAGCGTCTCTCCCCTCCCTGCTTTATGAAACTATACGAATATTCCGCGGCGGCGACCCCCACGATTCCTCCAATCGGTTACGCCGTTCTGCCTCCGATGTGTTCCACCACCTCGGAGCGTGTGCTCTGGAATCTGCAGGATGCGCTTCAGACCGACTACCCAGCAACGACTCCAGCGCTTGCCGCTTATCACCTCAATCTTCTTCCGGGGGATCATCTGCAAACTGCGGATGTGGCGACGTCAACCCTCGTGCGATTTCAAGTAGGCGGAGGACTGTTACAAATTGAACCCATCGGAAATGAGGCTGGCATTCCTCCAAGGGACTATCGTTACGAGCAGGGCGATGTTCTTGTTATTCCTGGGTTAAGCAGGATCCATTGGCGGGCGAAATCTCCGACGCGAGGATTTATTGTGACCGACGAACCCTTGCTTCAGTACCTCGGTGTGGCCCCCGTGCGTCAGACCATCGAGACCATCAAGTATACCCAGGCCCAGATCGCTCAAGCCATTGAGGACTTCCGCTCCCAACCCGGGGCTGCCGCGAGGAACCGCTGTGGGGTCATCTTTGGGCAGAGCGCGACAAGTGCGACGATGACGGTCTCCCGAACTCTTTGGTCTTTGTTTAATATTCTCCCCGCAAATGTGGTTCAGAAGCCTCACCGGCACCAATCGATCGCTGTCGATGTGGCGGTCGAAGGGCGTCCGGGGGTGTACACGCTGATGTCTTCCAAAATTACCCCGGACGGTGAACTCGTCGACCCGATCCGGGCTGACTGGGTCACGGGCGCCGCCTTTGTTACGCCGCCGGGTTGGTGGCATAGTCATCATAATGAAACAGATCAGGATGCCATGGTTTTTCCTGTCCAAGATGCCGGCCTTCACACTTATCTACGCTCTCTCGATATTCAGTTTGTACGCTGAGTTTTTGAAGGCTGCTTCCCGTGGTGCATTCGGTAACCAACGCATTTTTCGTTACGGAGGTCTTTTCGGGGATGCCTTGACAAAAGGGGGCGGCGAAAAGGTTTTTAAGTGATGGTTGATTTTATGGATGCGCAGTGGATACAAAGGCTTTGTTTCCCAATTGATTATGTATTTTTATAAAGCCCCCCTTGCATTTGCGCTGGTCACCTCTCTTGTCAGTGCCACTTTAAACGCCGCTCCGACGCCGCCCGCAGGATTCAGCGCTTTGTTTAACGGCAAGGACTTGTCAGGTTGGTACGGGTGGAATCCTCACGAGAGTGTGAAGCTCACGGGTGAAAAGCTAGAGGAGAACCTCAAAAAACAGCGCGAAGAGTTTCCTGGTTTCTGGCGCGTCGAGGGAGACGAGTTGGTCAACGATGGCAAGGGGCCCTACGCCTGTACAGTGCAGGAGTTTGGCGATATTGAATTGTCGCTCGAATACAAGACTGTGGCGGGAGCCGACAGTGGTATTTATTTGCGCGGTACTCCGCAGGTTCAAATTTGGGATTGGAATCAGATTTTCGATCCTAAAAAACCAGACAGAAAGCCTCACTTGGGCTCGGGAGGGCTATTTAACAACACTCCAAACACGCCGGGACGAGATCCTTTGGTGCTCGCAGACAAACCGTTTGGGGAATGGAACAGTTTTCGCATTAAACAGATTGGTGCAAAAACGTGGGTCTGGCTCAATGGCAAGGTCGTGGTGGACGGTTCTGTCATGGAAAACTTCTGGAACCGCGCTGTGCCTCTGGCGGCAAAGGGGCCCATCATGTTGCAAACTCACGGAGGCGAGATCAGGTGGCGCAACGTTTTTGTACGGGAGATTCCCGATTCTGAGAAGGCGTCTGGCGAGACTCCGTCGAAATAAGGGGCTCAAGCGGCGCTTCCGTGGCGCCCTGCTGGGTTAGAATTGCTGGATGGTTTGAGCCAAGATGTGCCGGGTGGTGCTTCGCTTGGCGGCGCCGTTCCTGAGGAGGTATCGGGCGCTCAGTCGGCCGGGAGCTGAGTCTCCCGGACTCTGTATCGCAATAGGTGCCGGAAGCGCTAGACTCTGAGTCAGTGTGCGGTTCCCAAGAGCCTTCCATGATTTGAAGTTCCAAGTCCGTAAACCGTTGTACGGCTCTCAATCGGGCGCGTTCCGTTTCCTGAAGCAGGATGATGAACTCCGACAGGGCAGTGTCGTTTGGGGCGGAGGCTGAATAGATGGGGGAAATCTCGCTCACTTTTTGGGAATCGTTTGCCGCACGCCGGTGGACGGTATTGAGTGACAGTGAATCCGCAGAGCCTTTTAGTCTGATTGCCAGGATCGTGGATTTGAGCAAACTAGGACCCTATGGAACACCCACCACAGCGCACTTTGTCCGGGACATCCTGCGGGGTTCGGTTCGCCTCGTTTGGTGCCCCGCTTGAGGTGATTGAGCTTGAGCAGAGTGAGATTCCGGTGCCAACTTCTGGCCAGGTTCTTGTGCAAATGGAGTTCGCTCCGGTGAATCCCGCCGATTTGAATGTGTTGGAAGGGAAGTACGGAACGTTGCCCGCTCTTCCCTGTGTCCCCGGCGTGGAGGGTGTGGGGCGCGTTGTTTCCGAGGGGCCGGATCTTGGGGAGTTGGCAGGTGGACTTATCTCGAAAAGAGTGTTGCTGCCACACGGCTTTGGCTCGTGGAAGCGTTATGGGGTGGTGCAAGCCTCCGAACTGGTGCTCGTGCCGGAAGATGTTCCTGTCCACCAAGCGGCAATGTTACGGATTAATCCTGCGACTGCCCTGTGTTTATTGGAGAATTTCGTGGCGTTAAAACCAGGGGATTGGGTGGTGCAGAATGCGGCGAACTCGGGGGTTGGCAGGTCTGTGATTCAAATCGCTCGCGCCAGGAGGTTGCGCACGTTGAATGTCGTACGTCGGGGCGGACTGGATAAAGAGTTGTGCGGAATCGGGGCGGACGTGGTGCTTGAGTTTGGAGAAGGATTGGGGGCGCGAATCCGCGA
Source organism: Chthoniobacteraceae bacterium (assembly GCA_947476255.1). Taxonomy (GTDB): domain Bacteria; phylum Verrucomicrobiota; class Verrucomicrobiia; order Chthoniobacterales; family Chthoniobacteraceae; genus Chth-196. The sequence goes on from CANJPY010000026.1 coordinate 22,176, forward strand.
GGTCACGGGGGGCGTGTTGCCTCGGCTTGGCCTGAACGCGGTGGGAGGGGAGAGTGCTCTCGCACTTGCAAAAACGCTTTCTGAGAGCGGGGTGCTTGTGACCTATGGAGCGATGGGACTGCAACCCTTGCGGATTCCGAACGGGCTTTTGATTTTCAAGGACCTCTCATTTCGTGGTTTTTGGGTGAGTCGTTGGTATCAGAACGCCTCCCAAGCAGAGCGTGATCGACTGTTCAAAAAGTTGTTGAACTGGGCGGCTCAGGGGATCCTGCACACGCCCGTGGAGGCCGTGTATCCGTTGGAGGAAGCGCGTGCCGCGGTTGCCCACGCGATGCGGGCGGAGCGGAGCGGAAAGGTGCTTTTGCAGGGGTGAAGGGAACCAAACAGCATGCGCCAGATTTTCACAAAGCGGCCGCTCGGAGTGGTGCTGTCGCTTGCTCTTTTCTGCTGGCTTTTTGGCGCATGGACTCGTTGGGGTGAAAAAAACAAGCTGGAGCCAGTGGGAGGCTTGTATTTTCCGCTTCTGGTGGAAGCAACGGCCCCCGCTTTCGCACAGGCGGATGCGCGCTGGGGCGAGGAGCGACTGGGGCCGACTCAACGGTCCCTCGGGGCGGAGGGGTGCGCGGTGACGTCGGCGGCGATGGCTTTGGGGCATTACGGCATCCAGACGGATCCGCAGCGCCTGAATCGGTTCTTGAATGAAAACGGTGGGTTTACGCCACAGGGCTGGATCTATTGGGAGGTGGCTGCGGAATTGGAACCGGGCAAAATCAAGCATGCCTACGAGGATCTCCCGAGTTATCGACTGATGGATTGGAATTTGATGTTGGGAAATCCAGTGATCGTTCGTATTCGGCGTGCCAGCGGGGGGACTCATTTTGTCTTGGTGGTGGGCAAGAAGGGGTACGAATATGTGGCGCTGGATCCCGGCGCAGGGGGACGGAAGGTGTTTTTGAGTGAGTTGCAGTGTCCGGTGGAGGCTCTGCGTTTTTACAAACGGTTGTAGGTTTTCAAGGGTGGTTCGCTCCTTTGGAACGAATCTTAGAGTGTGGACGAGGAGGCTTATTTGGAGCGTTTGGTGGGGGAGTGGAGGAACGAGCAGTGGCTTGGAACAAGTGCCTGCCTGCACCAGCGCAGTGTATGCGTCGGCGGTTTTTCGGTTTGTGGGGCGGGCTTTGACAAAGTGGCAGCTTGAGGAATCGAGTTTTATGGATCTTGCCAGCAAACCTTCTCGAATCGCTTGGATTGGCAATTATCTCCCGCGCCAGTGCGGGATCGCTACATTTACACACGATCTTTGCGAATCCATCGCTCACGAGTATCCCGAAACCCAGTGTATCGTGGGTGCCGTTAATGACCGTACTGAAAGTTACCGGTATCCTGAACGGGTGCGCTTCGAGTTTCACGAGAAGGATCTCAACTCGTATCTGAGAGCCGCGGATTTTTTGAATATTAACAACGTGGAAGTGCTGAGCGTTCAGCACGAATTCGGGATCTACGGAGGGCCCGCTGGCAGCCACCTTTTGGCGCTATTGCGTGATGTCCGTATGCCTCTTGTCACGACATTGCATACTGTTTTGCACGAACCCACTGCGGAGCAACGCCGGGTCATGCAAGAACTCGATCGTCTTTCTGACCGGTTTGTGGTGATGGCACGGCGTGGGGTTGATCTGTTGAGGGACGTGTATGGGATCGGGGAGCACAAGATTGATTTCATTCCGCATGGCATTCCAGACATTCAGTTTGTGGATCCTAGCTTTTATAAGGATCAGTTTGGGGTCGAGGGTAAGACGGTTCTTTTGACCTTTGGTCTGCTCTCTCCCAACAAAGGAATAGAGTATGTGATTGAGGCGTTGCCCGCGATTTTGGCCCAACATCCGGACGTGGTTTATGTGGTGCTTGGAGCCACCCATCCCAATCTTCTTGCCAGTGATGGAGAAAATTACAGGCACAGGTTGGAGCGCCTTGCCGAAGCGCGGGGAGTGAAGGGAAACGTCATTTTTTACAATCGATTTGTGACGTCTGAGGAATTGCGCGAGTTCATGGGCGCAGCCGATATTTACATCACGCCCTATCTTTTCGAGGCCCAGATTACCTCGGGCACGCTTGCTTATGCGATAGGGGCGGGAAAAGCAGTCATTTCCACACCCTACTGGCATGCCTCGGAGCTCCTGAGCCACGACACGGGGCGGCTTGTGCCGTTTCGTGACGCGGCCGCGATTACCCATGCCGTGAACGATATGATGCAGACTCCTGGCAGGCTTGCGGCGTTGCGGAAAGCGTCTTATTTGAGCGGTCGCGAGATGACCTGGCCCAATGTCGCTCGGCGCACCATGGAGTCGTTTTGCCTTGCGAGAGCGGGGGATCGGCAACCCTCTCGGAAGGCGTTTGCGAATCGGACGCTTGAAAATCAGCCGATGGAACTGCCTCCCCTCAAACTCGATCATCTCTTCCGGCTCACGGATGGAACGGGCATGCTCCAGCACGCAACGTATACGGTTCCAAACTATAGCGAGGGGTATTGTACCGACGACAATGCGCGGGCCTACATATTGATGGTTCTGCTGGAGGAGTTTGGCGCCTTGGAGGCAACCCGGAACGGGGAAATGCTTGCTTCCAAATGTCTTGCATTTATGAACAGCGCCTGGGACGGCAATCGTTGTCGGTTTCGAAATTTTATGGCGCACGATCGCCGTTGGCTGGAGGTGGAGGGGTCCGAGGACAGTCACGGACGTGCGTTATGGGCGATGGGAACGGGACTGGGCCGCTCCAACAACGTGGGGCATAAGAAGGCGTGCAGCGTTCTTATAGAGAGGGGCATGACTAGTATGGAAACGTTTACGTCGCCCCGGGCGTGGGCGTTTGCACTCTTGGGGGTGCATGAGTACTTGAGGCGTTACAATGGAGACAGGGTGGCCAATGCTTTGCGGGAAAGGCTCACGCAGAGGCTCATGGAATTGTTTCATGCAGCTAGCGCGCCCGGATGGCCTTGGTTTGAGGCGTATGTGACTTATGAAAATGCGCGTTTATCACAGGCCTTGATCCTGAGCGGCTATTGGACTTCCCAACCGGAGGTCCTCGCTGTTGGCTTAAAATCCCTGCGCTGGTTGGCTGAAATTCAGACCGCCCCCAAGGGGAACTTCCGGCCGATCGGTTGCAATGGCTTCTATCACCGGCACGGGTCTCCTGCGGAATTTGATCAGCAACCGGTGGAGGCGGCAGCGATGGTTTCCGCGTGTCTTGAAGCTTTTCGCGTAACCAAGGACTCTTTTTGGTCTGGGGAGGCACGCCGTGCTTTTGAGTGGTTTCTGGGGAGGAATGATTTGGGGTGGCCGCTTTACGATGCCAGCACCGGTGGGTGTCGGGACGCCTTGCACCAAGACAGGCTCAATGAAAATGAAGGAGCCGAATCGACCCTCTCCTTTTGGCTGGCACTTGCTGAAATGAAGCTCTCCCAGAACACGATAGACCTGCACGAAGAGCGGGGTGGACAAAATCCGGCGTGTGAGGCGGGACCGGGCTAGCGGAGAGACCGCCGGAACGTCTGGAGAGGTCGGATTTTAGCGGACGCGGTGTCGATACTGCCAAATAAAGCATGAAGCCAATTACAATTCAGAGAAGCGCACTGCAATTTTTACCCGACAGCACGCGCGTGCTGATTCGCCCCTTTATTCCCCAGCCAGCCCAGCGTGTATCCAACATTTTGGCGCGGGGACTGATGCTTAGCGAAGAGGAGACGGCCGAAGCGCTTGACGGAGTGATGGAAGAGTTTGCGGAACGTCATTTTCAGATTGAACGTTTGTTTCTCCATCATTTCGAACGGGTGCGAGGCAAGCTTTTTACGCAGAAACCGCTAAGCTATAAGCGGATGCTTTTTTTAGGCTCCTTGTTCACGGGGGAATACGCGCTCGAATCCGCGGCGTTGTTCAACCCCTCCATCGTGATACATCCCGACCAGTCAGGGGTGGAGGTAGGTGCCCTTCGCTTTATCGTCAGCTTGCGGGCCACAGGGGAGGGTCACATTTCTTCCATTGAATTCCGCAGTGGCGTGATTAACGCAAAGTTGGAGATTAAGCTCGATCCTGTTTCTCGATTTGTAACGGCGCCAGAGCTTGTGCCGGATCCCACCTATAACCGGTGGGCTTTCACGTGCAAACTGCAGGAGATGGGATTCGAGAATCCCTGTGCCGAGGAACTTTTGCAGGAATTGGGCGAAAATTTCACATTTGCCGATTTAGAGAAACGCATCAAAAATCTGCAGCGCCGCTCGCGCCTCCTGTCTCGGGACGAACTCCGCACCGTCGACTGCATCCGGTGGCTTGCGGAGTCCAATTACGAATTGCGCTTTGATGCCTCGCTGGAGCTCCACGAACGGATCATCTTTCCTGTGTCCTCCAATGAAAGTAATGGCATTGAGGACGCCAGATTTGTGCGGTTCTGCGACGAGGATGGCAGCGTCACTTTTTACGCGACCTATACCGCTTACAATGGCCGGGTCATTCTGCCTCAACTCATTGAGACCTCCGATTTTTTGAACTTCCGCGTGCGCACGCTCAACGGGCGCGCGGTTCAGAACAAAGGGATGGCGCTTTTCCCCCGGAAGATTGACGGGCGCTATGTGATGCTATCCCGCCAGGATGACGAAAACCTGTTCATCATGTTTTCTGACAACCCGCATTACTGGCAGGATTACGAGGTACTGCTGCGGCCTTCGGAATTGTGGGAATTGACCAAGATCGGAAACTGCGGGTCCCCCTTGGAAACAGAAAAGGGCTGGCTGGTGATCACGCATGGCGTGGGGCCGATGCGGAAGTATTGCATCGGGGCGATTTTACTGGACCTAAACAACCCGGGCAAAGTCATCGGGCGTCTCGCCAAGCCTCTTTTGGAACCGGAAAGCAACGAAAGGGAAGGATACGTGCCCAACGTGGTTTACACGTGTGGTGCACTGATTCACGGCCGGCACTTGATTCTTCCGTATGCTATGAGTGACACGGCCTCGAGCATTGCGATTCTCGAACTGGAGCCTCTCCTCGAGGCGCTGTTGGCGGGGTAACTTGGAGGGTGGGGGGCAGGTTGAAGTGGCGTTTGAATGCTTCGAGGTTTGTCAAGTTGGGGGGGCGTTTTCTGCGACCGCAAGCAGGTCCGGGTTCGGAGGGACCAGACCCGTGAAATAGGGGGGCGGAATTTTTGCAAAAAAAGAGAAGATTTTTCCTAGGAAATACCCTGTAACAGGGTAGGAGAATCCAGAGACTTACCCCTTTATGCTTACCATCCCCAGTTCAAGAAGCGGTTCATTCTGCGATGGCGTCACGCGGCGTGACTTTTTACGGATTGGCGGACTCGCGCTCGGGGGAGCTTCCCTGCCTGAAATCGTCCGCGCTCAAACGGCTGCAGGAAAGGGCGCTCAATCGGAGGCACACAAGGCGGTGATCATGATCTTTTTGCCGGGTGGGCCCTCGCACCAAGACATGTTCGACTTGAAGATGGATGCGCCTTCGGAAATCCGGGGAGAGTTTCGGCCAATTTCAACCAATGTGCCGGGGATTCAAATTTCCGAACATCTTCCATTGCTGGCGCAAATGATGGACCGGTGCACGCTTATCCGTTCGATGGCGGACTGTGACAACCGGCACGATGCTTTCCAGTGCATGACTGGACGTCCTTTCTTGAATCAGCCTCCGGGGGGCTGGCCTTCGTTTGGTTCTGTGGTGTCGAAGTTGCAGGGGTACCGTCATCCGGCTGTCCCCGCCTTTGTGGGGTTGGCGCCGAAAATGGGGCACATGCCATGGGCTAATTCGGGCGACCCCGGGTATGCGGGCGTGGCGCACGGGCCTTTCCAACCCAACAAAGGGGGAGCTTCCGAGGATATGCGCTTGAATGGCGTCACTCTGGAACGCTTGAGGGACCGGCGTGCGTTGCTGGACAGTTTCGATCAGTTCCGGCGGGATGTGGATGCGAGCGGGATCATGTCCGGCTTGGATACCTTTAATCAACAGGCCTTTAATGTTCTGACCTCCAGTAGACTGCTGGAGGCCTTGGATGTTTCTCGCGAGGATCCTAAAATCGTGGAGATGTACGGAAAGGGAGACTCCAAAAACCGGGACGATGGCGGCCCGAAGATGATGGAGCATTTTCTGGCGGCCCGGCGTTTGGTGGAGGCGGGGGCTCGCTGTGTGACGGTGGGATTCAGTCGGTGGGATCATCATGGCAAAAACTTTGAGGCGTTGAAGCAGGATTTGCCTCTGCTGGATCGTGGCCTGACGGCGTTGCTTGAGGATTTGCGCCTGCGCGGCTTGGAGAACGATGTTTCGGTGGTTGTCTGGGGCGAGTTTGGGCGTACGCCAACGATCAACGCCAACGGCGGGCGAGATCATTGGCCGCGGGTCTCTTGCGCGCTGCTCGCGGGCGGTGGCATGAAGCACGGGCAGGTGATTGGATCCACGGATCGGTTGGGTGGGGAACCCGAAAGCCGGCCCGTGAAGTTCGGCGAGGTGTTTTCAACCCTCTATAAAAACCTGGGGATCGACGCGGATCAAACCTCCATCAACGACCTTTCAGGGCGCCCGCAGTACTTGGTCACCCCGGGTTGCGCACCGCTTCCTGAGTTGGTGGGATAGAAGCTTTGCGTGTCGGTGGGCATCCCCGGGGCCAGCCCTAGACACTCGTCTGAGAGGAAAGGGACGTGCTTGTCGCGTTGACTTTACTCGTTTTTGAAAGCCTTGCTTTGCACGATTTCATGAACGAGGGAACGGAGGCCGTAATGGGTCGCCCGCAGGCGGCCGATACAATCCTCAATTTCAAAGCGGTCCGAGCCGCTCGGGGCCGTGCCGGTGGCGTAAGTGAGGAGTTTGAGCGCGAGGTTGCGGGCGAGTTGGTCGGGGTCGGAGAGGAGGATTTTCTTGAGTGCGTCGACGTCTCCAAATGCCTGCGCCTTCGCTGTTTCTCCGCTTGGGTCAACGGGAGGTCCCTTGCGGTTGCGGCGGGTGCCCTCAAGGATGCGGTAGTGGTCGCGCCAACCGCCGACAGGGTCGTAGCTTTCGAGCGCAAAGCCGGGAGGGTCCATCTTGGTGTGACAGCTTGAACAAGACTCTACGGAGCGGTGCTTCGCAAGTTGCTCGCGGATGGTCGTTGCGCCGCGCACATCTGGATCGATTGCGGGGGTATTCGGAGGAGGCGGAGGCACTGGGCGGCCAAGCAGCCGAGTGGTGACCCAGAATCCTCTGGTGACTGGTGACGTCGTTGTTCCGTTGGCGGAGGTCTTCAAGATGGCAGCCTGCGTGAGGATGCCCCCTCGGTGGCTGCCAGGCGGTAGTTTGACGGGCCTCAGCGCAGCGCCCGAGACGCCCTCAATGCCATAGATTTTGGCCAGGGGCTCGTTGAGCAGAGTGAAGTCGGAGTCGATGACGCTGGTCACGCTCAAATCATCGCGGAGCATGGTGCCAAAGAAGAGGCGCGTTTCTTCGACCATGGAATCGATGGCGTAGGATGCCACGTCAGATTCAAATTCCGCTTCGGGATAAAGCTGGCGGTCGGGTTGTGTGTTGTTGATGTCGCGTAGTTTGAGCCACTGGCCTGTAAAGTTTTCGATGAAGCGGCGCGCCTTGGCATCTGCGAGCATCCGTTCCGTCTGGGCGCGCAACACCTCAGGATGGCGCAGCGTGCCATCGGCTGCCAGACGCAGCAGATGATCATCCGGGGTCGAACTCCACAGGAAATAAGAGAGACGCGCGGCGAGCGCGTAACTGTCAGGGGGCCCCTGTTCGCTATGCAGGAAGAGGAAATGGGGCGAACAAAGAATGGCTTTGTAGGCGGTGCGCATGGCCTCCTCAAAAGAAGCGTTCGCCTCCAGTTTGGTTCGAACCACGCTCAGGTAGCGCTGGATTTCCTCGTCCACGGCAGGCCGGCGGAAGGCGCGCGGGGCGAAGTCTCGCAGCAACCGCTCGGCATCTGCTAGAGGTTCGAGGGACACGACGGTGTAAAGTTTGCCGGGCCGTTTGTAGGGAGGCCGGTCGGTTTTCCATTCTTTCTTCCATTCTTCGAGGGGCAGGTCGCCGAACAAACGTTGATGGCTGAGGGGAGGCCAGCGGTCATGAATGGGGCCCTCGATTTCCGCCCATTCCAGAGCAACGCCCGGTCTGGTGATATCCGCTGCGCCGTTCTTGAGCCCTGCCCCATGCACAAGCGACACTGGGTTGAAGTTGAAGCTTTCGTTGCTATTAAGCCAGGTCGTGAGAGTCACCGAAGCGGGGGTGTTTGCCGGTGCGTCAAAGAAACCGAGAGAGCGCGTGGCCGTGGTGAGCTGAAAGGGGCGCGCCGTTTTTGCCGGACGCACCTCGCCTTTTTCCCAGTCGAAGGCATAGGCAGACAGGCTGATCCGATAGACTCCGGGCATGCGAATGCGCAGTTTGCCAGACTCCATGCTCAGCGGGCTTGCGGGATCGGCATGAAAAAACACGCCGATGGCCTTGAGAGGTGGCAGCGTTTTCACGTCCGTACCCGTGCGGACCTTGCCGGTCGTATTGTCCCAAATCGGATCTGGGCCGTTTTCTGCGAGCGGAACTCCGGCACCTATCCCGGCCCGCGCCCACCACCAACCCATGTTCTGCGGCCAGTCTCTGGAGATCTTGGATTCGGGCTTTTCCGGGGTGGTCGCGACGGCGAGCTCCAGCGCCACCTCGGCGGTTTCGAGGTAGCGGGCCATTTGCACATACGAGATGTCGAGCGCCTCGGCCACTGTGTCGAAGCCCTGGCTTTCGGCATCGGCGGGCAGGAGGACCTTCACGTCCAGCCACGGCAGGTCCAAAAGGTCGCGCAGCGTGTTCTCGTATTCGATGCGATTCAAGCGGCGAATCACTGAGGGCCGCGTCGCGTTCGCTTTAATCTGCTCTGCCAACCATGTTTGGACGGCCCGGCTTGCCGCAGCGTCGGGTTGGGTCTTTTTCTGTGGAGGCATTTCCCCATCCCGGAGCCTGTCATGGACATGGGTCCAAGCCTCCACGGTCTTGGGATCCCGGAAGTCGTTGGCGAGCGAGTCAAGACGGAGGTCTCCCTTGGCTTCGTCTTTGTCGTGGCAGTCGGTGCAGTGCTTTTCCAGAAAGGGTCGAATGATTTTCTGGTAACCCGAGGAAGCAGGCGGGAGGCTGGCCGCTGGCGCCGCCTGTGAGAAGTTGAGTGCGAGGGTTGCGGTCGCAAGGAAGCGCCCCATGGAGAGGAGGGGGAAGGTCATGATGCCACTTCCAACCCACGGAGGGTGCCTGTGCCCGAGGCGAACCTGTCTGTCTCAATCCCCATGCGTTGGAGCATGCTGACGTAAAGGTTCGCCAGAGGGTAGTTGCGCTGCTTATCGAAGACTAGGTGCTGCCCATGCTTGAAGCCTCCGCCAGCCAGCAGAATCGGGAGGTTTACATTGCTGTGCGCGTTGGCGTTGCCCATGCCGGAGCCGTGGAGCACCATTGTGTGGTCAAGCAGGCTGCCCCCGCCCTCGGGGACTCCCTTGAGGGCACCCAGAAAATCTCCAAACGCCTTGAGTTGGTTTTCCTCCATGCGACGCAGGTTGGCGATTACCTCAGGGCGGCTGCCGTGATGCGTGAGGTTATGATGGTCGGCGCCGTTCGGAACTTTATGGGTAGAGCCGGCATCTTGAATCATGAGGGTGATGAGGCGCGTCGAGTCGGTTTGCAGCGCCAGACGCATGGTGTCCAGCATCAGCCGGGTGCGGCCAATGGTGTCATTGCGGTCCTCATTGTCTTGAGGGGAAGGGACGGTGACTTCAGGTTTGGGCCTGGTTTCCCATTCCTCGGCCTTCAGCATCTGTTGTTCCAACTCGCGAACCGCGGTGAAATACTGGTCAACGCGGCCGCGGTCGCCCGCGCCGAGTCTTCGTTGCAGGGACTTGGCACTGTCGGCGACGGTATCCAAAATGCTGCGGCCCTCAGTGAGTTGGCGCATGTGTGTCGCCATTTCGGCGGGATTGCCTTGAAGAAACAGACGCTTGAAGACCACTGACGGCTTCTGCTCGGGCGGTATGCGCACGCCGCTGGCAGTCCAGGAAAGGCTCTGCGCGAGTTCGTTTCCCACAATCAGGTTCAGATGGCCGAAACGCGTTTGGGGCCCGATGCGCTCGGCGGCGAACTGGTCGAGCGAGATGCTGTTGCGGAAGCCCCCGCGACCGGGATGAGGCGCGCCGGTCAGAAAGCAAATGTCCGCCGCATGGCCGCCGTCGACCTGAGGATGCGAGACCCCTGAGAACACCGAGAAGTCGTTGCGAAACTCCTTGAGGAGTTCCAAGTACGGAGAGAGTTCATAGTCACGGCCGGGCTGTTCCGGAAAGAAGAACTGCGGCATGATTCCCATGTCGGTGTAGACCACTACCATGCGACGAGGCGAGGCTGCGTCCGCGGCACGGGAGACGCGGGGCGCCATGGCCTCAAGCAGGGGGAGTGCCATCGCCACGCCGGCGCCACGAAGAAGGGCACGACGGGAAACCGGTGTTTTTAACAGAGCAGGAAAGTGCATGATAGGGGTAAGGTTCGCTGCGATCACTCCAACGCCGAGACGCTGGAACATGGCGACCTGTTTAGGCGCATGGTGAACAGAGGCGACTATAAATCCAATGCATTCTATCGTGTATTAGCGTTGCGTTGAATGAGCGAAAAGCAGGTTGCTTGCCTAGTGATTCCGTGGGTGCCCCAAAAAGCGCGACACCAAAGGCGGAACCCCGTTGGACGCGGTTTTTCACGTTCTGGGCGGGGGGCAAACATTGATCCACCGCAATCCCATGGTGGAGGCTGGGATGGCGCAAAGAGTCGCTTGTGTGCAAGCGGGTCCAACCGGACCATTTCCGGAACTAGCCTGCAGGCTCAGCCATCGTCGCGACTGATCGCAGAGCTCTTCACCGCATCCTGTTTGACATGGTGCGAGGTGTCGCCGTGGCCGAAGAGGATGTTCCGCATAAAGTTCCCCATCACTTCGATCAATAGCCCGAGAAGGCACAGCGCTTGAAAGCGCACGCACAGAATGAAGAGTTCCCCATACAAGGTTTGAGTGGGCCAGGCCGCCGTCGCCATGAAGATCTTCAAGACTTCGAGTATGGCTTTGGGGATCGTGGAATAGTGCGGTTGATGCCCTTCAATGGCATACATGACGGCGCCGTTGCCAATCGCTGCAGAGAACAGCGCAAGGAAGTAGACCTTCACATTGAGTTCATGCGAGGCGTCATGAGACTCCTCCGTGCGTACGCCCTCCACATAGGCGCGCGTGAATTTGCCAATTCGGAAGGCGCGAATGACCAACAAAACTTTCAACTGTTGCGCCACCATCGCTGCAGGCAACGGGAAAAGGGCGACAATTAGGGGAACAAACGAAAGGATGTCGATAAAGCCCCAAAAACTGAACAAGTATTTTCTTTTGTGAGGACTCGTCCACAAGCGGGCCATGAACTCAAACATGAAGAAAGTCGCGCACGAGTGCTCTATAAACAAAAACTGAGTGGCGTACGTCTCGAACCGGGGAACGCTGTTAAGAATGGTAACCGCAACGGATATGACCGTTGCCGCCACGATCAGCGCCTGGGCAATTTTACTGGTTGGGCTGTCGTGGTGATTAAATGCCTCCGTCAAAACCGACTTCAAATGGGGCAATTTTCCACTCTGGTTTTTGAGCATGAATGTCTATGTAAACTGGGGGTAAACATGTCAATAAAAACAATCTGTGCGAACCTAGCCCCACACTAACTGTGAGTTGGTTTGTAATGGGATACTAGTGCTTCACTCTGGGGTGTTTTCAAAGTCCAGAGCGATGCCTGACGAATGGCTTCTTGGAGAGAGCCTCACCTTTGCCCGCTAAATAGATTTTGTGCCTAGATTGACGATCGCCTTAAAATCGGCTTCCTCCAACGGCATGACCGAAAGCCGAGACTGGCGGATTAGGGGAATGGTGCAGAGCGTGGGATGGTTTTTAAGCGCGTCCAAGGTGACAGGGTAGGGAAACGGTTTGTCTGGGACGAGATCCACGCAAACCCAATTGCCCTCGGTCGCCGTGGGGTCGGGGTAGGCCACTTTTGCCACGCGCGCGACGCCCACGATTTCTTTGCCCACGACACTGTGATAAAAAAGCACGTTGTCCTCCAGTTTCATGGCCAGCAGGTTGTTGCGGGCTTGAAAGTTTCGCACCCCAGTCCAGGCCGTCTTGCCGTCGCTCACGAATTGCTGCCAGGAGTAGGCGGTTGGTTCTTGTTTCACTAACCAGCAAGCATGGTGTTTCATGGAAGGCTTAGAGGGCGGTTCGAGGGAAGATGTGGAGAAGCGGTTCTGGTTTCGGCATCACGCGAGGAGGTCCGGTGGGACTTTGTCCGCGCTCGTGTCGGCAGGGTTGGAACTGTCGCCGTGGCATTGATGTGTCCGGTGCGTTGGCGCCTAGCGGGGATGGGTTTCTCAGCTTAGGCCGAGGGCATCGCAACGTTGGGTTCGACTTCTGCGGTGTAGTCGATGCCGGGCAGTCCGAAGCCAAACAAACGCAGGAATTCCTCGCGGTAGCCTGCGATATCTGAGACAGAGGGAAGGTTTTCGGTTGTGACGGAGGGCCACAAGGCGGCCACGGCGGCTTGAATTTCGGGACGCATTTCCCAGTCATCAATGCGAATCCGGCCGTCTGTATCACGTTGGAGGGCGGCGTTGTTGTAAAGACGTTCGGCAAAGAGGCGCTGAATTTGCTCGATGCATCCTTCGTGGAGGCCGTGTTCTTTCATCACTTTGTAAAGCAACGAAATGTAGAGAGGGACCACGGGGATGGCGCTGCTGGCCTGCGTGACGAGCGCCTTGTTGACGGAAACGTAGGCGGCACCGCCCGTGACTTCCAGTTTGTGCGTGAGGCGTTCGGCGGTGGCTTCGAGATGCTCTTTGGCGCGCCCAATGGTTCCGTTGCGATAAATGGCCCAGGTCAGGTCCGGCCCGATGTAGGAGTAGGCCACGGTTTTTGCGCCCTCTGCGAGCACGCCCGCGGACGCGAGCGCGTCTATCCACATCTCCCAGTCTTCACCGCCCATGACTGTGACTGTGTCGGCGATTTCTTCGTCGCTCGCTGGTTCAATGGTGATATCGGTGACGAGTCCGCGGTCGGTGTCGACGGTTTTTGCGGTGAAGGGAGCGCCCACGGGCTTAAGAGTGGACTTGGAGGTGATCCCTGTTTTCGGGTGGGTGCGTCTTGGCGAGGCGAGGCTGTAGATCACCAAGTCGACTTGTTTGAGGTCTTCCTTAATGGTGTCGATGGTTTTAGTTTTGATTTCGTCCGAGAACGCGTCTCCGTTGAGGCTTTTTGCGTAGAGGCCGGCGGCGTGAGCTGCTTGTTCGAAGGCACAGGAGTTGTACCAGCCGGCACTTGCGGGTTTTCCGTTTTCGGAGGGCCGTTCAAAGAAGACTCCAAGGGTGGCCGCGCCTCCAGCGAATGCTGGTACAATGCGTGAAGCCAGCCCGTAGCCGGTTGAAGCGCCGATGACCAAGACGCGTTTTGGCATGTTCGAAAGCACTCCCTTGGACTGGACGTGTTGGATTTGTTGCTGCACGTGTGCGGCACAGCCATCGGGATGCGCTGTGATGCAAATGAAACCGCGGACTTTCGGTTGAATGATCATGGAGGAGACTTTGGGCAATCAATGAGGGGTTGGACAACTTAAATACGTTGTTCTGGGATGGGATTTGTAGAAAGGCCTGCAGAGATGATTAAATTTCAGTCTTTGGATTTGTTGTCTTGAGTGTTCACTTGTCACTTGGCGGCGCGATGATTCATTCGTCGGCGTTGTTTAGTCCCCCCCTTCTTCATGAAAACATTTGTTTTGCTTGGTCTTTTGCTTCGGCTCACGGCTGGTTTTGCGTCTGCGGACCCGACTGAATTGCCTTCTGTCGGGGAGGCCGGAGGGCCCCGCTGGATCTGGTCCCAAGGCAAGGTGACTGCGGAAGCCTTTTTTGAGCGTGAGTTTGTGCTGATGTCGCCGGCGGCGAGTGCAAAGCTGAAGGTGGCCTGCGACAACGGCTGCAAGGTGTTCTTAAACGGGAAGCTGGTTGTTACCAACGAAGACTGGAACAAACCCAGTACCTTGGAAGTGAAGGAGGGCTTGGTTGCCGGAGTCAACAAGGTGCGAGTGGAGGCGAAAAACGAGGGGGCAACCGCGGGGCTCCTTCTTTCGATGGAGGTGTCGTTGTTGGATGGCACTGGTCGTCGTCTCGAAACAAACGGCACATGGTTGGCGGCAGCTGTGGCGGCCGGAGTATGGACGCCGGCGCAGGAGATCAAGGCCTATGGTGAAAAACCGTGGGGCAAGGTTTTTGAAATGGCACCGTCGGGCGTGAGCGGACCTGCTGGAATCAGGGTCCCGGAAGGGTTTCGTGTGGAGTCGCTGCACGCGCTCGGTGAAAAGGAGGGTTCTTGGGTGGCGATGTGTTCGGATCCAAAGGGCCGTTTGATCGCGTCTGATGTGAATGGGAAACTGGTGCGCATCACGCCCCCGCCCATCGGGGGAGATCCTGCCTCGACAAAAATCGAGCCGATTGAACTGGAGATTGGCTGTGCCAACGGTTTGCTGTGGGCGTTTGACAGTCTGTACGTGATGGTCTGTCGCGAAGGCGTTTATGGCACGGGGTCCGGCGTGTACAAGGTTTCCGACACGAACGGGGACGATGTGTTGGACAAGGTGGAGTTGTTGCGGAAAATAAACGGTCAGGGCGACCACGGGCCTCATGCCCTGTTGCTCACTCCCGGGGGCAAGAGCATCACCGTTGTCTGTGGAAATTCAACGCGACTGACGGAGATCCAGCACCATCAGGTGCCTCCCATTTGGAAGGACGATCTGGCGCTTCCCAAGATTGTGGGGCATGGGTTCATGCTCGGTTCGGGGGCGCCTGGCGGGTACATCGCAAGAATGTCGCCCGACGGCAAGGACTGGACGCTGGTGTCTTCGGGGCTTCGCAACGAATACGATGGAGCCTACAATCGGGATGGAGAATTGTTCACGTACGACGCTGACATGGAATGGGATTTGACTTTGCCTTGGTACAGGCCCACGCGGGTGTGCCATCTGGTGGACGGGGCGGATTTCGGATGGCGCAGTGTTTCCGGCAAGTGGCCCGAGGACTACGCGGACTCGCTTCCTCCGGTGGTCAACGTGGGGAGAGGCAGTCCGACGGGGATGGTGTTTGGTTATGGCGCGAAGTTTCCCGCGCGTTATCAGGAGTCGTTGTTCATAGCGGACTGGACCTTTGGAAAACTGTATGCGGTTCACCTGCGGGAGCAGGGGGCGTCTTACGGGGCGGATTTGGAGGTTTTTGCGGAGGGGAAGCCGCTTCCACTCACGGACCTTGTGGTTGGCCCGGAGGACGGCGCCTTGTATTTCACGGTTGGCTCGCGCAAGGGCAATAGTGCGCTGTACCGGATAGTTTATGAGGGGAAAGAGAGCGTTGCAGAAGTGATCCCCAAGGGGAACCCGGAGGCGGCGGCGCTCCGCGCTCTGCGTCATAAGTTGGAAGAGAATTTTCATTCAAACGATGAAGGGTCTCTTGCTCTGGCTCTTGAAAATCTGGGGCATGCGGACCGGTTTATTCGATTTGCAGCCCGGACAGTTTTGGAGTTTCGGGATCCCTCGGAATGGGCCAAACGGGCGCTTGTGCTCTCCGATGCAAAGTCCTTGGTGCAGGTTTGTCTGGCCTTGTCGCGGCTTGAAAAAGCGGAGTACAAGGAAGCGGTATTGGCCAAATTAGGGGCTTTGGAATGGGGCAAACTAGAGGTGTCGACGCGGCTCGATGTGGTGCGCGCGCTGCAGGTCCTTTCCGTGCGGCTTGGAGATCCTGCGATGGAGGCCAGTGCGACGGTGCCGGTTGAGGCCACGCGAAAGGGGCTGCTGGATCGCCTGCATTCCATCGTGCCTTCTCCGGAGTCTCGGATTAATGCGGAGGCGTCTCAATTGTTGGTGCGTTGGGAATCCCCGCTGGCGACTGCAAAAATATACGATCTTTTTCAGAAAGCAGCCACGCAGGAAGAACAGGTGACGTACGGCGCGTGTCTGAGACTGCTGGTGGGCGGCTGGCCCAAAGTGGCGCGTGAGAATTATTTCCGCTGGTTCCTGCGCGAGGAATTTAACAAGCCGGGCAACCTCGGAAAGTTCATGGCTGACATCCGTAAAAACGCCGTGGAGTCTTTTGCGAAAGCCGAGCTGAGCGAGGAGGAGAGGGGCGCGTTGAAGACGGTTCTGGATGCAAAGCCGGAGTCTCGGCCTGCGCCGCCGGTGGCTTCCCGGTTGTTTGTCAAAAACTGGTCGACGACGGAACTGAGTGAGCGGGTCGCGCCGCTGCTCAAGAGAGAGCGTAATTTGGAGCGTGGTAAAACAATCTTTCGGGAAACGGGTTGTGCCGCATGTCACGCCTTCAAGGCAGAAGGCGGGGCAGTGGGGCCGGATCTGACTTTGTTGGGAGGGCGCTTTGGGTTGCAGGAGATCATCGAGAGCATTGTTGAGCCCAGCAAAGTCATCAGCGACCAGTACGGCACGGTGAATTTGTCGCTTAAAGATGGGAGCGTTCATCTTGGCCGTCTCGTGAACGAGGGACCAGATCTTGTTCAAATTCAGGAGAATCTATACGTGCCTTCCGATGTGAGGGATTTTGCGCGCAAGGAGATCCGCAAGATGGAGGCCTCGCCAATCTCGCTGATGCCGCCCGGATTGGTGAACACGTGTCATCCCGAGGAAGTCGCTGATTTGGTCGCATGGCTCCTGAGCGGGCTCAAATAGGAAATTGGGGGGCGATGTTGTTAAGGACTTTTTGAAGAGAGAGAAACTCATGAACCACCTTGTTGTGAATTTACAAACTCACGCTCCCCGCCGCCTCCACCCGGGCCACTTTTGGTCTCTTGTGTCAACGGTTGCCGTACTGGCAGGTTGTTTGTCGCAGACTGTCCGTGCCGAGGACTGGGGCGGATATGCGATTGTTCCGGTGAGTGCGCAGGCTATGGCACTTGAGTTTTTGGATGCTGAACCGCACGAGGGTACGAGTGTAAGCATCGGCAGAAATGCCGGCACTGGGGCGCAGAAGTGGGGCCTCAGCGCACGGGACGGGGGTCTTTTTGTGATTCATCCACTCTCGAGTCCCTCCTTGGTTTTGAGCGTGGAGAAGGGGGGCGCGAAGAATGGGGCCCGCATCGTGCTGGAAAAGGAGAGTGGGCAGGACTCGCAATTGTGGGCGCTCAAGAAGCAGGAGAACGGGAGTTACAATCTTGTGCCCAGGAACGCGCCGGAGATGGGCATGGATTTGAATGGTGGTGTGCAAGTGCTTGGGGCGAAAGTGGATTTGTGGCAGAATTCGGGAGGGGACGCTCATCTTCAGTGGATGATCAGGCCGCTTGCCGGGAGTCAGGTGCAGTCCGCGCCAAGCGCGGTGGCAGCCCCGAAATACGAACCGCCCGCGGTGAAGGAGGAGGAGATTCTTCAAGGGGTGGTGAAGCAGTTATCGTTTACGCAAAGCAGAGTGTTCCCTGGGACGGTGCGCGAGGTGACCGTGTTCATTCCAGCGCAGTATGACGGCGCAAAGCCGGCATGTGTGTATGTGAAGACGGATGGTTACAACCCGCGTGAAAAAACTCTCATGGAGCGGATGATTGCTGGCAAAGAGATGCCGGTCACCGTGGGGGTGTTTGTACGACCGGGGGAATTGCCGGCACCCATGAAGGGGACTTTGGGCAGGCGCAATCGAGACTTTGAATATGACGCTGTGAACGATCACAACGTGCGATTTCTCGAGGAAGAACTGCTTCCGTTTATCTCCAAGGAATTGAAGCTGAATCTTTCCACCGACGGGAACGACCGGTGTATGTCGGGGGGGAGCAGTGGCGGCATAGCGGCGTTCACTGCGGCTTGGCACCGCCCGGAGGCGTTTAGTCGTGTGTATGCCGCCAGTGGGAGTTGGGTCGCTTTTCGGGGCGGACACGAGTTTCCGACAATGGTGCGGAAGTTTGAGGCGAAGCCCATCCGAGCGTTTTTAACAACAGCAACGCGGGATATGGAAAACTGTGCGGGCGACTGGTTTCTTGTAGATCAGGAAATGGACAAGGCGTTGAAGTTTTCTGGGTACGACTATCAGTATCGGGTGATTGAGGGCCGACACGTGGCGGGTTACATGGAGAACTGGCAGGAGGCGATGGCCTTCTTATGGCGCGGATGGCCTGAGCGCGTGAAGGCGGGGGCAAGCGCGCCCCGTGCTCAAGATGTGCTAGTGGCTGCGGAGGGATGGCAACTGGTGGCGGAGGGGTTTAAGAGCACGCGCGGGCCCTCGTGTAATGCGCGGGGAGAGGTGTTTTTTGCCGACACCACGAACGACAAAATCCACCGCATTGAGCTCGATGGGACGGTGAAGGAATTTGCGACTGAGACGGGCGCGGCCCACTGTGTGAGTGTGGGGGTTGACGGCAAGGTGTACACCATCTCCGAAAAGAGTGGAGTTCTCAAGAGCTACGAAGCGAGTGGGGCGGGGAGTGTGGTCATGGGCGATATTTACGGACACTCACTCTTTGCGCGCCCGGACGGGAGCTTGTATGTGACCACGAATGGGGACAAAGGAGCGGACAACGGGAGCCTTTGGCTTGTGAAGGAGGGTAAGAAGACGCTTGTGGATAAGGGTATAAAATTCGCCACGGGCATGGCCTGTCGCCCAGACCAATGGCTCCTAGCCGTAGCGGAGGGGCACTCGAAATGGGCCTACAGCTATCAGATCAAAGAAGATGGTACACTGGTGCACAGGGAGCGTTTTTTCACACTGCATGTTGCGGATTGGGACGACGATGCCGGCCCTGAGTCTTTATGTTACGCTCTGGAAGGGCAGTTGTTCGCGGCGACCCGCAGTGGTGTGCAGATTTGTGCGGATGACGGACCAACACAGGTTATTTTGCCCGTGCCGAACAGGGCCCGTGTAACAGGTGTGTGCCTGGGTGGGAGAGACATGGACACGCTTTTTGCTTTTTGTGGAGACCGGATTTGGAAGCGGAAGGTAAGGGTGCACGCGATGGGAGTTTTTACTCCCTGGACCAAGGTGAAAGGGACCGCGCTGTAGCAGGTTCCTGATAAGCTGTCTCTTGGGCTTGTTCGCGGGCGGTTTTTCCGCGTCAGGATGAACCCAAGCCAGCGCCTTGCTCTCGTCTTTATTTGAAAGCGAGCGCACTGGTTTTTGATGCAATAAAGGGAGGCTTCGTTTTTGGCAGTCGGCCGGGCGGTCGGCGGCCAAAATCCAAGGAGCCATTTGCCGTTCGACATAAATATTTCAATTTATGAAATAAACTTGCTAATTTGGGCCCCCATTTTGTTAGATGAAGCATTCGTGTAGCTTTCATCTTAAGCATCCCCCTAGTTGTATGAAATTATCAGGGTATAAACTGAAGAGACTTCTTCAAATGGCGGGCTTTGTCCTGTCTGTATTACCCTCGAATCAACTGGTATACGCGATTCTACCGCCGCCGTTGCCGCCGCCGCCGCCATTGCCGCTGCCGCCCCCATTGCCGCTGCCGCCGCCATTGCCACTGCCGCCACCATTGCCGCTGCCGCCGCCATTGCCGCTGCCGCCGCCATTGCCACTGCCGCCGCCATTGCCACTGCCGCCCCCATTGCCGCTGCCGCCCCCATTGCCGCTGCCGCCGCCATTGCCGTTGCCGCCGCCATTGCCGCTGCCGCCGCCATTGCCGCTGCCGCCACCGTTGCCGTTGCCGCCGCCATTGCCACCGCCTGTTGTTATATGTGCACCGTCGAGGCTTGCAATGCTTTCGCAAATCGTTGTCAATCAGCCGGCTCCTGCTTTAGTTGCTCCTGCTTTAGTTGCTCCTGTTCTGGCTCCTGTTCTGGCTCCTGTTCTGGCTCCTGTTCTGGCTCCTGTGAACGCTCAAAAGTCTCCGATGCAAGCTTCGAGTGCGGCGCCCTTGAGCAAGCAGCTCGTTTTCTTGGTACAACCAAAATCACTGACAGTGGTGAGCGGTAGTGCGCTTGAAGTTCCCGTTGCGGTGGATGCTGCTGTTTCGGCCCTCTCAACTTCATATAATCTACTCCCAGTGTTGTCCAAGGGATCTTATGGGCTTTCTGTTTTGGAGGGGCCGATTCCGGTTGGAGGGGCGTTCCAGATACCGCTTGCAAAGGTAAAATCAGCGGGGAAATACGCAATCAAGGTCACTCGGATTTTTTCGGACGGATCCTCGGTTTCATCGGTTTCCAATGCGTTTGATATCAGACTTTTGAGTTGGGAGGCTGTGGCAGGGACGTATGAGGGATTGATTGCAGACAAGACTCGCTTGGGATCTGTGGATGGCGCTGCCTACAGGGGCTTTATTTCGTTTTCTATTGCTCGGGGCGGGGGCGTCAGTGGGCGTTTAAATTACGATGAAGCGGTGGACGTTTCGGTTGCTCCTCGGTCTTGTGCGGTGGCGTACAAGCCCGTCACAAAGGCGCTGCTGGGTTCCTTTACGGCTTCGAGTTCCGCGCCCCTAAAGTTTGTATTCACACCCGCGCCGAATACTCAAAGGCCTGGAGATCGGCAGGTTGTTTCAGCGGAATTGGATTTTCAGAAGACGCCCGCTTCCCTTCGTGTGACGGTCACCGATAACGCCTCCCAAACTTCGATTCGACATCCTGAACCCTTGGTTTGTATTGCGGAGGGCCTGTCAAAAGCCACCGACAGGGCGGATAGTGACAAAACCGGTGGGGCTTGCAGTTACATTTTGTCGGCTCAAGCGCCGGAAAATGGGAAAGTTTTGGTGCAGGTGACGCCGCTTGGAAAAGTCACGTGGGTGACTCGACTCGCGAGTTACACTGGTGGAGGAAGTGCCTCGTTAAGGCCAGTGGATGCAGTGCATGCGGTGGCCTCGTTGTATGAAGCCCGGAGCTCCCCCGCCAAGAACATGTTGGATTCGGTGAGTCTGTTGGGGCAGTTGGTATTTGGCTCCGAAGGGAACGGTGCGGCCCGGACCTGTGGATTTGATCCCAGTGTGCTCTCAGGCCGCTTGGAGAAACGGCAGTCGCGGGTTAACCAAGACGGGACAGTCTTGAGTTTTGATCCGAATGCCGGAAACAGTATGAGTGTGGAGCTTTTGGAATTTAACTCCGCCGAGTAGAGGGCCTACTCCGCCGAGTAGAGGGCCTACTCCGCCGAGTAGAGGGCCTACTCCGCCGAGTAGAGGGCCTACTCCGCCGAGTAGAGGGCCTGGCCGTCTCTGTTTTTTCAAAGCTTTTGGAGAGCTGTTCACGTTTTCGATTCTCTGTGGAAGGCCGTGTCACCGGAGTTAGCGGAAGACGTTATGGGGCGGTGGTGAACTTCTTCCAGAGGCTCTCGAGTTTGTCCAACTGGGGCAAACCGGAGTGCACATAAAGTGCGTATTTTAATTTAAGAGGCTGGTTAGGTTCGATCGTAACAGGGTTTCCAAAAGTGAGCGCAGCCCCCATCCAGCCGTCGTCTCTGACATGAAAAGGCACTGGATAGTTTGGATTTAAAGGGTGATCAAAAATGGTGATGCCTTCCTGGCTTTGGTTTGTGATGGGGCCGGAATAATCCGCCCAGCGCGCTTTTTTACGAAAGCAGCCAAGTTCGTCCACGCCTCCTTCGGAGTTTTGAATGGTACCGCCACCATCCTTGACCCCAATGCTTTTTGCCATCCGGACGCCAAGCATTCCGAAGGCTGTGTCCCCAAGGTGTACGGGGTGTTTGACGGGAGTGAGTTCGATATCGAGAAAGAGCATCCATTCTCCGTTTTCGAGCGGTGCAACAGTCGTGTTGCGTTTTTCTTCCAGCAATTCCACGCCCTCGCTCGTGCGCCAACTAGAGACTGTTTGTACGCTTGCTGCGGTGTCTCCGTCCGTGAGCTTTTGTACGCGCTTGTGGACGATATGCGCACCGCTGGTATCTGCCCAAAAGCTGACGCCATTGACATTCGCGTGTGAGATCCAGACTGAGTTGTGATGGCTGTGGCTGACTGGATCGTGAGGGTGTCCCATCCTAGTCAAAGAGATGCCTGAAGGACCGTTGAGTGGAAACAAAAACGGGCGTTGTTGTGTTGGGCCGAAATAAAGGCGGGTGAGTTCTTTGCGATCAAACGCAAAGGAAACCTGTTCCTGGGGCAGAGGGATTGCCTGCACCCGTGGCACGGGTTTCGGTTCGCCCGCGTCGAGGCGCGCGTGCAGGGGCACATGGAGGACTGCAATGCCCCCTAGTGCGTAGTGGAGGATGCTTGTCCAGTTTCGCACAAGAAAATGGAGCGTCTGAGGATCTGTTGACTACTGCTTTTTCCAATTGCCGATATCGTCCTCGGTTCCAGGGATACGGTCCTTGCCAGCCGAGAAAAGATCGTACCCGTCAGAGTTGCGTCTTCCTGGAGCGGCATATTGGTATTCCATGCCCCATGGGTCCATCGGGACTTCCTTTAAAAGCTGGCGCCAGTTGCGGGGCGCGGGTTGGGAAGAGGGTTGTGAGACAAGAGCCTTGAGCCCCTGTTCGGAACTTGGAGGAAAACCGTTCATGCTTTCGTAAACCATGAGCTGGGTTTGAATGGTTTGGAGGTCGCTTTTGATTTTCGTGTCCTTGGCAACGCCCAAGTTGTCACCCAAGGTGTAAGCGGCGACGCCGGCAAGCAGGCCGATGATCATAACGACCATCATGATTTCGATGAGAGTGAAGCCGGAGCGGAGACGGAGTGAGGAGCGGTGCATGGGAAAGGAGGAAGGAAAAGGGAGGAAGGAAAAGGGAGGGAATATACCGGATTAGCGGCGGTAGCGTAGTTGGATATCAATTCTGCGAATTTCCACAGATTCAGAGGAGTCAGGCTGGAGAATGTCGAGATGGTTGACGCCCTGCAAAAGATATTTGCCTGGAATGAATTGTTGGACCCGCATCCAGCCTCCATAGCGCAACCGTGTCTGGGGCGTGCCGGGAATGGGACGGTCTCGCCAGGCAGGGTCTGCCAGGTCGGGAAGCGTGGGGGCTGCCGGAGGCAGTTCGTTGTTGTTTAAAGAAAGCACCGGTGGGGTTTCCCCTATGGCGTTGCGAATCTCAAAGGTGACAATGGCTCCTTCAGGTTTGCGAGATATTTGGAATTCGACAGTTTCTGGCTGGTCCGGATGGAGGGTGAAGGGGCCGGCATCGAGCAAGGCGGACACGCGGTTCCAAAGAACGCTGTCTTGCTCGGGCGGGGGCGTTGTGCGCGAGGTATTGCCAAATGCATCAAAGACAGGGTCAGGCGAGAAGTCGACCGATTGCAGCATTTGGGCAAAACGCATTGCGCCAGCCTGTAAACTTTGGAGGCGCTCCCCCTTTTTAGGGAGCTCGATTTCCAGATAATTTGCCCCTTCAGTGGCGACGCGGATGGTTTCCGTGATGGGTTCCGTAGAGGAACCGAAGGGGGTGCACCGGAAGATTTGCTGGCCGAGTTCGTTCCAAGAGGTGACGACAGCCTGTCCGAGGCCGGGGGCGAGACCGATGCGCAGTTCCACAAAGGGAGCCAGGGACTTCAGTTGGCGTAAGTCGAAGCGGATTACCGTGGTTTGCATCTGCTCCACTTCGGCCCTGAAATGGCGCACTGTAACGCCTTGGAGCCAGAGGGGCAGGGTCATTTGGGCTCGTTCTGCGAGCAGACTGGGCGCGTCAAAACGAATGGTGAAGGGCGTCGGGTGCGGCTTCAACTGGGCACTGGCCCGGGGAGTAAGAACCGGCAGGAGACAAAGCAAAGCCGCTCGCGAGAAAAGACGCGGGACGCAAGAGAACGGGCGGCGGGTTGGCATTGCAGAGGAGGGAAGGGTGATTAAAAGTTGCCCGGTCGGAGGCCTTTGGTCATGGAGAACACAGCACTTAGGATGCCGAAAACTACGAAACCCACAACAATAGCGATGCCGACCATGACCAAAGGAGGAATGAGCGTGGAGATGAGCTTCACTTGTTTGTCCAATTCGCGGTCATACACGTCCGCGACATTATTGAGTGTTTCACCCAAGCGTCCGGATTGTTCTCCCACAGCGAGCATATCGACAAAGAGTTCGGGGAAAAGTTTCTGCTGGGCGATGGCATTGGAGAGGGCGACCCCGTCGACCACCGCGCGTTTCACGAGCTTCATGCGCTCGAGGATGAAGGCGTTGCCCGCGATGTCTTGAATCAGTTCCAGGGCGCGAACCAGGGTGACCCCGTTGAGGATGAGTGTCCCGAGGGTGCGTCCGAACTGGGCGTAGTAGCGGTGTCTGATGACACTCCCATAGCCTGGAATGCGCAGGCGCAAGGCATCCCACTGTTTGCGCCCGGTCTCGGTGGACGTCCAAGAGCGCATGAGCATGGCGACACCGATGGCCACAAGGATGCCCGCCCACCACCAGTGGACAATGGCACCGTGGACACCCATGAGGATTTGGGTGGGCAGGGGAAGCTCTTGATTGGTGTCGGTGAAAAACTTCATGAGTTTTGGCACCATGAAGGTCATAAAAAAGATGACCATCAGAATCCCGACGACCACGAGTACTGCTGGATAAACGAGGGCCTGTTGGACGCGGTCGCGCAGGTTTTTGACATCCGCGAGGTAAGTGACGAGGCGTTTGAGGATTTCGCCGAGCGTGCCGGAGGCTTCGCCCGCGGCGACCATGTTGATGTAGAGGGGTTCGAAGATTTTTGGATAATCTTTGAGCGCTTGAGAAAGGCTTCGACCTTCGACGAGCGCTTGGTGCAGGCCTTTGGAGAGGCCGTGGAGTTTGGGGTGCTTCATCCGGCGCACCAAAATCTGGAGGGCTTCATCCAGAGTCATTCCTGCTCCGAGGAGCAGTGCGAGTTGTTCAGTAAAGAGATGCTGCTGGTCGTGGGATAGGGTGTGCACCAAGGGGGGGGCACCGGCAGGCAATGCAGCCGCTGTTTGGGACTGCCGTGCAGCATTTGCCTCTGCCGCAGGCTTGATCCGAATGGGAAAGCCTTTTGTTTTTTCGACTTCGCGAATGGCTGCATTGCGGTCGGAACACTCCAAAAGCCCCTCCAGCATTTCGCCATTGGCGGCGCGGGCGACGAAATGAAATTGGGGCATATAAAGGAGGGGAAGGGCGATTCAACAATGGCTTAGATTCGCCCTTCGTCTAGGTCGATAAAGTCAAAAAATGTATGAATGTCCGTGCGATTTTGATGCCCGGCTTCAGCGAGGCGTAGTGTGAGCCTCTCCGACCCGGCGTCGTTCCAGCCGCGTTTGCGCATAAATTCGTTCCAAACTTCAATTTCCTCCTCACTGGGTCTGTGCCCGTGAGCAAAACACCAGCCTAAAGCCTCTTCGTCAGATGCCCCCGCGTGCGTGAGAGCGACAAGAGCCTCGTAGGAGACTTGGAGAAAATTAATGCAGCGCAGGTCAAATCCTTCTCCCAAGTTTGCAACGTAGTCTTCGTGGAGCTGTCTCTCAGAGTGAAGTCTGATTTTGTCTAGCATCCGTGCAAAGTGCACGATACCTCCCGTCTTGACGTGGGGACTTCGAAGTTTGGCCAAATCCATAGCTTTCGAATGCTAGTGGAGTGGATTGGTATGTGCAAGCAGTGGAAGGAAGACTCTGGAGCCCTCGTTCTTGGAGGAGATGCCAAACAATCTTCTCGAGAAACGGTCTCAGACCACCTCTGCTTCTGGCTCTAGAGAGGGAGTGCTGGCCAAAAGGTTGGAGCGTCCATAAAAGGATGCCGAACTGGGCTCAAAGCAATCTTTGGCGCTCAAGCGCGTGCGGAGTCCTTCCGTCCGGCTGCGTACGCGTTAAAAACGCGCTGGATTTCGTCTCGCACCCGGCGGAACACGGTCAGTTGTTCCTCGTGCGAGCCCGTGGCGTGCGCGGGATCCTCAAAACCCCAGTGATGCCGGTTGTTTTGCCCAGGAAACATCGGGCAAGCCTGATCAGCGTTGCCGCAGACCGTAATCACAGTCTCCACGGGCTGTTGCAGGAACTCATTCATGTGTTTGCTGTGATGAGAGCTAAGATCGATGCCGATTTCGCGCATCACTTCCAGTGCAAGCGGGTGCACGAATCCGGCAGGTTTGGAGCCGGCGCTGGCCACGTTGAGAAGATCGCCAGCGGCGTGGCGAAGGATGCCTTCGGCGAGGTGGCTGCGGCACGAGTTGCCCGTGCACAAAATGAGGACCGTTGGTTTCATAAAAGGAGGGATTAACAGCAACCGGAGGAGGGAGGGCAGCAGGAACTTGGGGCCTTGAGCGAAATCTTCAGTTTGGGCGGAGGTTCGGGGGCGCAGGTATTGGGGAGGCAGATTCCGCGGGCGAGGCAGTCCGTGTGTTTGTCTCCCAAATGGAAGAGCAGGATGCCGTTGGAGAACTCGGCGTCGACCACGGGAAATTGGGCGACCACCGTCTCTTCGTGTTCAATTTCGACAGGCAAGTTCTGCGTGGGCAGAATATCGCCCGCTTTCTCGAAAATATCGGCGAGTTTACCAGCGAGAAGACGATGCTCGGTGTCGTCGTGCACCCATGTTTGGAGGAGACACGTTTCCTGTGTGCGTCGGGTGCCGCCGCAATCGATGAAGCGTTTGGTGACATGGCCGACTTCCGTGATGTGGTAGTGCGCAGGAATGCGGGCGCCGTTTGGCAGTTTCAAGCCCATGGGAGCGTTCGGATGAGCCCGAAGGTGTTCGAGAAAAGCGTTGATATTCATAGTCTAGCAGCAGTTTGGGAAGAGGGTTCGCGTGGCTTTAGGCTCCGCGCCGACTTGGTCGACGCATTTGAGGAACTCTCCAAAGCAATCGCACGAGAGCCTATAGTACACATTGAGGCCGCGTTTTTCTGAAAGGAGCACTCCGGCAGAGCGCAGGAGGGAGAGGTGCTTGGATACAGTGGACAGGTCATCCCCGACAAGTTCGCGCAGGTCGCACACACACAACTCGCGGGTCATGAGGGCTTCGGTGATCAAGAGGCGGGAGGGATGAGCCAGGGCTTTGAGAACGGCGACACGTTTGGATGCGGCACTGGAAAGGGGTTTGGGCATGGTTGGCTATTTGGCAAATTAACCAAGGAGCTTCAAAAGGGCAACAGATTTAACAAAAAACTCTTTTCGCAGGCGCCCACGATGGGCGCCCGAAATCTTGGCCCCTCAACGGGAGCGATGCAGGAAGCTACAGGCTGAAAGCTCCTATGCCAAAGGCGATGCCGACAATGCCTAATCCTATCCCAATAAACCAGAATGGCTTCCATCCGGAGAGGATGGAGACCGAGCAGATGACAACGCCGATTTGCAGGAACAGAGACGCCTTGTCACAGAGTTCATTAACTTCGGATTCATGTTTGGCCTCTGTTACAAGATGCTCCGCCTCAGTCTTGATCTCGGCTTTCTCAGTGTCGTAGCGCTCGGAATCTGCCTTCAATTTTTCGAGCAGCTCTTTTGATTTGTCCGGCAATGTGGCGCCCCCAAGGTTGGTGATGATGTCAGCCTCGAGTTTGGACAACTGGCCTTTGATGCTTTTGGCTTGAAAGTAGCCCCACTTGTTGGAGGCTTCGTTGGTTTTGAGGATGGCCTCGGTTTTGGCGTTGTCCCCTAAATTGCCTATAAACGAGAGAACGACCGCCAGAATGGCGATGGTGAGGGCGACACGTTTTTCAAAAGGATCTGCGGCTTCTGGTATTTCTGGGAGTTCAGGCATTTGCCCAGTAAAAGAGAGGGAACAGGGGCTGGCAAATATTATCGATTTGGAGGAGAAGTTCATGCGCTTCGCTGTTGACTGTGCCTCCGAGATGTTGAGAGTGCGGGGATGCGCAAGGTTCTGTTCTTAGCTCTGCTTGGATTTTTGGGGTGCGATAAGTTAGCTCGGAATGCGGATACAGCCCCCGGAGCCAAACCTGCCGGAGCGGAGAGGACGGCTGAAAAAAAGGACGTGAAGAAACCGGCGGAGGATCCGGAATACACCAAAAGTTACGAAGCGGCCAAGGCGCACGCCGTGAGTGAGTTCCCAGCTCTTGGAGTGGCAGGCTCGCCCTTCAACGTCACTTTTGTGACGCGTGCCAACAAGTGGAAGGAAACCAATGCGCAGGAACTCCGTTCGGCAGACTGGCCATATACGCTGGCTCTCAAAGTCAATGCGGAGCAGCTCAAAGCCAAGGCAGATTTGTACAAACCAGGCGCGGTCTTAACCGTGAATGATCTTCAGGCGCTCAAGCCGCCACCTGCGGGCGCCTGTGTTTCAGGACACATCACTCAAGCTTCTGGGGGCCCCACTGCGGTGCTCATTCTTGACAATTCCCTCAAGTGCGAGATCTCGGATCCCGCCGCGAACACTGGCTCAGGGGAGGTGTCTTGGGTGCGGGAGGGGAACCTCCTTGTGCTTAAAAGCAAGCCTGTTAACTCGCTGCAAAGCAATGTCATCAAGTCGTTTGCAATTGGACAGAGAATCACTTGTGAAGGCGTTTTTGCGCCGGCAGGAAGCACCAAGAAACTCATCGGAGTGATCAAGCATTAGCCGATTCCCTCCCTCTTGCCTGTGTTATTGCGCGGGTCCGGCAGGGTAACCGAAGTTCTTTGCAAACCATTCTCGCAGCCGTACGCGCGCCTCGCTCGGGCGCAGAATCCACGCGTCATTGTGGTTCTTGAATCCTGTTGAGCAAAACGTCATTTCTGCTGCGCTTATTCCCGCGGTACCAACGAGATAATTCCGAGTATCGTCCGCACCGCTCCCCTCGGCGCATATAAATTGCGCTCGTCCCTTAAGCCGATTTAACCGTGCTGATGCGGCCCCCGGATCTGAATGAGGGAACGGCCATTTGCGAACTCCGTCGTAGTGGCTGTAGCACACAAAACCGCTCCACAACTGGGCTGTTTCATCGTCGTGAAGTCCCAGGTAGTTGCAGGCAATCGCACCGCGCGAAAAACCGGCCAGCACTATCCTTTCCGGATCCCCACCGAAGGTGTCACAAACAAACCGTACCGCGGCGCGCGCATAGGCAAGAGTCGGCTCCGGACTGTATTGTGGAGCATCTCCCCACCATGTAGTGATGTTTCGTGTCCCGGTCCCATTGACGTAGGGAAGACTGAGCCAGACACACCCTGCGCCCCCCGAAAGACCATAGCCAAGTTTCGCGTCTTCCGGACTACCCGAGCACTCGTCTCCGGTTGGGCTTTGGTAGCGATTGCCCGTCCATTCGACAATCACGGGATAGCGTTTGGCCGGTTTCCAATCCGTGGGGAGGTAAAGCACGTGGTAGACGGATGTGTCTCTCCAACGTGTGAGCGTAGCTCGGACGCGTTTGCCGGGAGCCGGTGCACCGGTTGTTGTCTCTGGAAGAACGAGGTCGGCGGGGACACTTGAGATGTCAGGCAACTCGGCGCGGGAACCGATGACAAGAAGTGCGAGGAAAAGCAAAAGGTGTTTCACGGAGAGGGTGGACTGCTTGAAGGAGGATGTATAATCTGTTGGGTGCCCGCAACAAAGCCTATAGCGGACCCTGGTCGCACGCCCAACGCCAGCCGGAAGGCCAATCAAAGGAAGAAGCAAACTGTCTCCATCAACCTGAATTCGCCGCGCTCTTCGATCTCTGGGTAATTCAAGTGTCTACGGAACGGAGGTATACATGTTTGACACCGACGAAGTGATACAGTGAGCCGGTCCTTTCTCTTTAGCGGGACAGCAACGGCGCCCGTGCTCGTTTGATACGTCTCGGTTCCGAGTGGTTGAAGTGGTAGATGCTACATTCCGTCAGGCGCGGAAACACGACTCGATGCCAGACTCCTCAATCCGACGTGATTTTGGGAAACCGAAGCAGAGACGGTGACTGTGGCATCCACGCCCACCCGTGGACGAAGCGGCATTTGGCACAATGCAGAAGATGCTAGCGTTTGGACTTCTCTCGGAAAGCGCGGCGCAAAAGATTTATCGCCCGAAAACGCGCGGGATGTAATCGATCACAGCCAAGGCGAAGATGGGGAGTCCTATAATCCTAAATGCGGCAATGAAAGCGCGGCACACTTTATGTAACTCTATGCAGAAGAGTCTGATGCATGTCAATAGAACCTCTTTTGGGCCTCACCCACTGGGTGAGCCTCCGTGCGCTGTCTCCAAAGCCGGGGAAGACAGGACTGTCTTCCCCATGTGCTCACTTTCACATGTGCTGACTTTCCCATGGACCGCGAAACTGACTGA
>CANJPY010000027.1 GCA_947476255.1 Chthoniobacteraceae bacterium
ACCCAGATTGTAACCCGGCGGCAAAAAATGAGCCCACATGGGTACCGCTTGAGTCGCAGGTTTATTAGCGTATCGCAGTGAAGAGGAGCAGCTTAGCGCAGGTGAGTCTACGTGAGTGCATTTGGGCAACAGAGTCCGCTTATCCTTGCTGATGAGACGCTCCAGCATTGGGGATGAGGTACCTATTTGCAAATGAAGGAATTTCCGAGATTTTACTTTTCCGGTTCTTTGAGTCATCATTAACCCGTGAGGTCTGTCTTCCTCTATTTATGGGTGTTATGGCTCGGCTTTTTTGCGTCAGTTCACTTCGCATTGGCCGCCCCTGGCGACGCTGCCCAGCTTGTCAAAGATTACAGAAACGGGCTGGTGTTTGTAGAAGGGAAGACGGGCCAGGGAAGCGGCTTTATCGTCGATTATAAGGCGCAGAAGTATCTGTTCACGAATGCACACGTGATGGCTGGCGTGCGCGTGCCACAGTTCAAGCTGCTCGATTTAAGTCCAGTCCGGGTCGGCAATGCCGTGGCGGCCGTCGGACATGATGTTCTGGCTTTGGCTGTTCTCTCTGGCGGCAGCGCCCTTCCGTGCGTTGAATCCGTTGATAAAGAGACATCTATCGGCGATGAGGTCGTGGTGCTAGGAAATGCGGAGGGGGCCGGCGTTGTAAACCTTTTGCAGGGATCCATCGTGGGGATCGGGCCCAATCTTGTGGAAGTCAATGCGCCCTTTGTCCCGGGAAACAGCGGCAGTCCGATCATTCATCTGCGTTCTGGTAAAGTGATTGGTATCGCCACTTACATGATTGTCCGCCGGATGGGGCCGCAAGGAGAGAAGGTGCGGCGGTTCGGCTACCGTCTTGACAGCATTCAGCAGTGGCAGCCCGTCGATTGGACCCGTTTCTACGCTGAAGCGGATATGTTGGGAAAAATTGAAAAGACGACCGCTGAATTTGGGGCGCTCTTGGAAGATTTTGGGAAGAATGGGAAGGCGACTCGCAGCTACACCTCCCCTGCCATACGCAGCGCTTTGGAGGCATTCTCCGCCTCCCTGCGTAATGGCGTTGGGCGCGCCGATGGAGAGCAAGTGGCGGAGCGACTTCTGTCGTCGCTGCGCACGGCCAGCGCACGGGATGTAAGGGATGCCAAAGCTTCGATCGGGTATGACTTTTTCAAACGGCAACTCGAGACGGAATCCCGTGACCGGGAGGAGATCACCAAGGTTTTTGATCAGGCGTTAAAAAAACCGCGCCGGTGAGGGCTGTTTGGAAACGGTGGGAGCCCTGCCGCGTTGCTGCCTTGGAGGGGATGAGGCCGCTTGGTGTTGGCCTTCCCGCGCAGACGACTTTGAAGAGGACACCCAGGGACCGAGATGGAGTTTGCTATGCATCCGCGCCTGCTCTTCGTGCTGGTTTCTCGACGCGTACTGGATTGATCGCATACGGCATCTTCAGGTTCATTCTATGGGCTTCGTGCCAAATCCTCGTGCGCACCGAGTCACAGGCGTCCATCAGGTGTTCTTCTTTTTGCACCCAGAATTTGACCTCATACTGTATCGCAGAATCACTGAAATCCTTTAAAAACGCCAACGGGCTGGGTTCGGTCATGACATAATTAGCCAAGCCGGTGGCGCGTAGCAGGCACTCTTTGACCTGTTCCGGAGGCGCCTCGTATTCGAATCCCACTGTGACGGTTGAGGCGCGCTCGGATGTCGGCGCGGACAAGTTTACGATGGTTCCGCCTGCGATGGTTTTGTTGGGAACATCCACCATGATGTTGTCCGGCGAGCGCATACGTGTGGAGCGCCAGTTGACCTCGCGCACTTGGAGGCGTTTACCATCGAGCAGAAGCCAGTCCCCTTTTTTGAAGGGGCTGCCGATCTGAAGTGCGACTCCCGAAAGAAGGTTGCCAATCAAGTCCTGACTCGCGAAGCCGAGGACGGCCACGGATACGGTCGAACCGAGCTGCAATCCGGAGAGGTCCTTGTGGTATACCCACGTGGCGATAACCAGGATGGAAAATCCAATGATGCAGGCGCTTCCAATATCGCTTAGGAACTTCGGCGCCTCGGCGGCCTGGGTGCGTTCAAACCAACCATCCCAGAAATATTTGCGCACGAGTTGCACCGCCACAAAAGCACTGAATAAAATGAAGAGCGCCAGAAATCCCTGGAGAAGTTGCTCTGGAAAAAGAAACGGTGCCGGGGCGCTCGCAGCGCCGTCTACGAGAACATCCGTGGTAGCTTTCGTGTGCGCCTTAAATTGATCCTGAACCAGCCGTTGATAAATCTCCAAGGGCAGCCAACTGCACAAAGTTGCGCACGCAATCCGATAGCGGATGCCCAACGGAACCCTGAAACGCCGGACAAGGAAACGGCCGATCGACAGGGAGATGAGGAGCAGTACCGGGGCGACGAGGAGCGCACTGAAAAGCTCTATCATGTAAAGGCGAGACACTTCCATAGGTGAGGGGTAGATGAGAAACAGGGGTGAAAAGGCAATGAGGGGAAAAAGCTAGGAACTGGACCTGGTGTCGGGAGGGTCTGCGAGCGGAGGCCTTTCGTAGAAGATCAAGCCCGCTTTGCGGCGCGCATGCGCTCCTTTGGGTAAATTTACCTTTGCAGGATTTACGCGCAAGGCGAGTTGACCCACGGCCTCTACAAGGTGGTAACTAATATCCGGCACCCCTTGTCGTTTTAACCAGCGT
Source organism: Chthoniobacteraceae bacterium (assembly GCA_947476255.1). Lineage (GTDB taxonomy): Bacteria > Verrucomicrobiota > Verrucomicrobiia > Chthoniobacterales > Chthoniobacteraceae > Chth-196. The sequence continues at coordinate 2,700 of CANJPY010000027.1, forward strand.
GCAACACGACGGCGCCGGAGAGCGAGAGGAAGTGCTTTAAGATCCGAAACCTTAAGAGCCTCCGGAAGAGGGCTTAAAGCGTGCTCTGTTGTCGTCAAAAACTCCGTCTCGGCGCGCAGAACCTCAGCCGTTCTCCAGAGCGCTTCGCGCACAGGCCTGCGCATCACGTTTTCCATCTCGGGTATCAATACGTGGCGGATGCGATTTCGCGTGAAATCGTGCTTTGCATTCGAGGGATCTTCTAGAAATGAGACACCAAGTTTTGCGATGAACGCGTCAATCTCGGTTCTCCAAATGGCCAACATGGGGCGCAGAAGAGTGAAAGAAAAACCGTCGGAATGGCGTTCGCTTTGAGGTGCCATCGCGGAGAGACCTCCCATCCCAGCGCCTCTTAGTAATCTGAAAATCAAAGTCTCAATTTGGTCGTCCGCATGGTGAGCCAGGACGATTTTTGAGATGGAGCGCTCCAATGCGACCTTTGCGAAAAACTCGTATCTCGCGTCGCGTGCGGTTTCCTCGAAGCCTTTTCCAAGGCTGGCCGCAAGCTCTGCAACCGGTATGCGCCCGGTGACACAATCGAGGCTGCGCTCGAGTGCAAAATTTTTGACCCAAACTGTTTCCGCAGCGCTTTCAGGGCGCAGGGAGTGGTCGAGATGCGTGAGGGTGAGCGCGTTGAACCCGCCCCTCAGAAGAGCTTCCACAAGTGAGACCGAATCGCGCCCGCCCGAGAACGCGACCAGCAGCTGTTCCGTGGGAGAGACCCCCGACAGCGACAGCGCATTCGCGATACGACTGGTAACATCGGCGGGCATGAGGCCCTCCTAGCCGATACGTTCGGCGCCGAAGTAGGGTTGCAGGATTTTCGGCAAGAGTACCGTTCCGTCAGCCTGTTGGTAGGTTTCCAAGAGAGCCACCATCAAACGAGGCAGGGCCGTTCCCGAGCCGTTAAGTGTATGGCAGAAACGGTTTTTGCCGTCCTGATCTTTAAAGCGCAGATTCATACGACGCGCCTGAAAGTCTCCAAAGCTTGAGCAGCTGGATACTTCCAAGTACCCATCCTGTCCGGGCGCCCAGACTTCAATGTCGTAGGTGCGGGTCGATCCGAATCCGATGTCCCCTGTGCACAGTTCAATGGTTCGGTAGTGGAGACCCAAAATTTGCAGAACACGTTCCGCGTCCTGCGTAAGGGCTTCTAATTCCTGAGCAGATGTTTCAGGCGTGGTGATTTTGACCAACTCGACCTTGTCGAATTGGTGCATGCGTATCAGGCCCCTCGTCCCCAATCCGGCAGAGCCAGCCTCGCGGCGGAAACATGGCGTGTAGGCGGCATAGCGGATGGGCAGCTCTTCGAGAGCCACGATTTCTTCGCGGTGAAGATTGGTAACGGGCACCTCCGCGGTGGGCGCGAGATAAAGCTCGTCGCGGTCGCAACGGTAGAGTTGTTCTTCGAATTTGGGGAGTTGCGAAGTTCCCACGAGGGCCTCCGGCCGGACGACAAAAGGGGTGCTGACTTCGGTGTATCCGTGGTCACGGGTGTGCAAATCGAGTAAAAAATTCAGCAACGCGCGCTCGAGTCGAGCTCCTGCACCTTTGAAACAGACAAACGCGCTTCCACTGATTTTCGCGGCCCGTTCAAAATCGAAAAGACCCAGTTTCTCCCCCAATTCAACGTGGCTTTTTGGGGTAAAGCTAAAGCTGGGCCGGGTACCCCAGTTCCGTATTTCTGGATTCGCTTCGGCATCCGCGCCTACTGGGCAGCCTTCGTGGGGAAGATTCGGAAGTTGGAGGAGAAGATCCTTTTGCCGTTCGTCCCAATGCGCGCTCATTTCGTTTAAGCGCGTGAGTTCTTCTCCCAATGCGCGCACCTCCGCTTCAACATTGGAGGTGTCTTCTCCTTTGGCCTTGCGCATCCCGATTTCCTTGCTGATGCGTTTTCGGTCGGCCTGTAGGTGCTGAAGTTTTGTTTCAGTGGCACGCCTTTCTTTGTCGCAGTCGAGAATATCGTGGATGCGTAGATGGGCCTCGCCACCACGAGCGGCGAGGCGAGCGATGACTTGTTCGGAATGTTCTCGGATGAGGCGGATGTCTAGCATAACAAAGGGGTAGAGATTTCAGAGGGAATGTTTGAGGCCAGGAACGTGCCTTAGGCCGGCGTAGAAAACTGTAAACGGAAGAGCCTCTCGTATACTGGGCAGCGGTTTAAAAGTTCTTCGTGCGTTCCACTATCAAGAACCGCCCCCTGATCCATGACAACGATTTTATCGGCTTCCAAAATGGTGGAGAAGCGGTGGGCAATCGCCACGACGGTCCTTCCCTTTCTAAGGACGCGGAGCGCATCCTTGAATGCTTGTTCCGTCTCTGGATCGAGGTTCGATGTGGCTTCGTCCAACAAGAGGATGGGTGAATTGCGAAGGATGGCACGGGCTATGGTGACGCGCTGTAACTGCCCTCCAGAAAGGTTGCAGCCTTTGTCGCCGACGAAGGTGTTGTAGCCTTGGGGTTGTTTTAGGATGAATTCATCAGCCCTTGCAACTCTTGCCGCTTCACGCACTTCCTCGTGCGTCGCGTTGAGTCGGCCGTAGCGGATGTTATTCTCGATGGTGTCGTGGAATAAAAATAAATCCTGATTAACGATGCCGATGTTTTCCCGCAACGAGGACTGTGAGACGGCTTTGAGATCGTGACCGTCAATGAGCAGGCGGCCCTCAAAGGGATCGTAAAAGCGCAGAAGCAGGGAAAGAGTCGTGCTCTTGCCCGCACCGCTCTCGCCGACGAGCGCGTAAAATTTACCGGGCTCAAACTTCAAATTCAGGCCTCGAACGGCGGGAGCTGCGCCGGGGAAGTATCCAAAACTGACGTTTTCAAATTCAATTTCGCCCGAGACATTCTGGAGGGTAATGGCGCCGGGTGCGTCTTGAACCTCAAGGGGTTCATTAAACATCTCGAAAATTCCGTCGGAGGCAGTGCGGCAGCGGGACATGACCATCTGGGTGCGGCTTAAAGCTTTGACATCGGGGTAAATCGCGACAAGAGCCAGACACCTTGCCATGAATTCGTCGAACGGAACGCCCCTCCACCAGCAGTAAAACAAACCGCCGGCAATTCCCAACGAGGCCGTTGATTCCACCAGCGGACCCACAATTTCCACCAGAATGGTGAGTTTAAGTGCGTTTTTGTTGACGGCTTCAGCGGAGCGCGTGAAACGGTCCATTTCATAAGTTTCTCTGGCGTGCGATTTTACCACTCTAATTCCGGCCAGTGCTTCCTGCAAAATGCCCATGATTTGGCCTGCGAAGATCTGTTCGTTCTTCCCGCTTTTGCGGACCCGCCGGCTGAAAATGGTCACGGGAAGCATGCAGATCGGAAATACGATAAAACTGCACGCCATGAACAACGGGTCACTGATAAATAATACAGTCACGACCGCCAGCACGGCTGCCGGCCGGCGGACAGCGTCTTGGGCGAGGGTCATGGAGGCGCTGGCGCAGGCCGACGTCATGCCAAAGACAGTTTGGATGAGGTCTGAGGCTCGGCGCTTGTTAAAGAACTCGAGGGAACGCGCCATGATCCTTGAAAAAACCTTGCGTCGCAGGTCTAGGGTGACTCGTTGCGCAATCCACGCAAGTTGGTAGCTGGTTAGAAAGTCGAGAAGTCCGCGCAGCAACACAAAGCACGGAACCACAAGGCACAGCGCGGCGATTTTTCCAGCGGTCTGCCAGTTGGGGCCGAGGCCCAGCCAATCCTGAAAGCCGAAGACTTGCGACATGTCCATTTCCCCCACGAGGGGTACTTTGACGGTAAAGTCCGCCGTTCCTCGCAAAACAAGAGCTGTGACATTCTTTAGAGCGACATAAAGTGCACCAGTGCTTGCTCCTGCAAGCATGGCTGTAGCGAGTCCCAAAATAAACCGGTAGCGGTACGGGTAAACGTAGCCAAAAATGCGCCGATACAATTCAAGCACACCGACGTCTGCTTTTTCAGCTTGGGATCCAGATTCCATAACTAGCCCACCATAGTAACACGCTTGCCATTGAATCCAACCCAAAGCCTCGAGGTGCTATTGACTGGGTTTGGGACTGTCAAGAATGGGGGCCTTCCTTAGGGTGTTTTGAGTCGGGACCAAGCGGCCAAGAAGTTCGAGGCGAGAGGCAGGGAGCCGGCGCAGGATGGATTCAAGCGTAATCTCAGCGCTCACACCGGGCTGCGTCATGCCGAGGAGTCGCACCAATTCTGACTCGAAACGCAGCAACGCTTTGTGCGAAGCTGGGCTGGAGTTTAAGAACCCAAGTGCCCGTTCTAAAAGGTCGAAGATTTCGGGCAGAGGCGTGTCGCTCTCCGTACAGCGTTCAATGAGTTCAACAGCATAGGCTCCCAGTGAAATGCGTGCGTACTCGGTTCGGATGCCGGGAAAGGCATGGATCAACGTCGCCTCCTTGAGGCTGTGTAAATCACTGGTACGCGATGGCTGAAACTGAATTTCGCACCTGTGGAACAGGTCTAAAACGCCTGCAAGGCGGCTTTTGGGACGCAACGCGCCCTTTGAAACGGTCTTGATTCGGCCATGATCCGGGGTGAGCCATGTCACGATGAGACTCGTTTCTGTGAGGCGTGTACGGCGCAAAACGATGGCGGGAGTTTGGAACACAGAGATTAAAACAGAGACTAAGACACGGCTCCCGTGAGGTAAAGGTTGCGTAACTTTGAGGGGGATGCCTTGACACCTGCGTCCCTGTTTCTAACCTGCTCTGTTTTGAACGTTATGAATCTTCCCATTGATGCCCTGCAGCGCGCTGCTACTGAAGCCCGTGGCCTAGCCATGGATGCCGTCCACGCTTGTTCCTCCGGTCACCTTGGCTTGCCTTTGGGGTGTGCTGAAATTGGGGCGGTCCTTTTTGGACACGCTCTGCGCTACGATCCCGCTGAGCCCAGATGGTTAAACCGGGACCGGTTTGTTCTCTCGGCAGGACACGGCTCAATGTTTCTATATGGATGGCTGCATTTATCGGGTTATAAGCAGGTTGGGATCGACCAGGTGAAGGCCTTCAGGGCTCCCGGTTCCCACACCCCAGGACATCCCGAAAGTTTCGAGACCGAAGGCGTGGAATGTACGACGGGTCCTTTGGGGCAGGGGGTGGCCAACGCGGTTGGAATTGCGCTTTCTCAAAAGATGGCCGCGGCGAAGTTTAACACAGCGTCCCACACTATTTTTGAGAACCATGTGGTCTGTCTTGCCGGCGATGGCTGCCTGCAGGAAGGTGTTTCAGCGGAGGCATCTGCGTATGCAGGACACAACCACCTCGACAATCTCATTCTCATCTACGATTCCAACGACGTCACTCTGGATGCGATGGCGAACGCTTCGCAGAGCGAGGATACAGCCCAGCGGTACGCGGCGTACGGTTGGCATGTGCAGACGGTGGACGGGCACGATTTCGCAGCCGTTAGTAGCGCGCTGACCATTGCCCGCAGCACCAAGGGAAAACCGCACTTTATTGTCGCAAAGACACTCATTGGAAAAGGGATTCCCGAAGTGGCCGGGACAGCCAAGGCGCACGGGGAAGGCGGCGCGAAGTTTATCGAAGCCTCCCGTAAAGCTCTCGGCCTGCCTGAGAAAGAGCATTTTTATGTCTCCGCCCAAACTCATGGGTTCTTTGCCGCACATCGGGAAGAACTTGCCAAGGCGCACGCGGCGTGGAAGACGACATTTGAAGCATGGAAGCATGCGAATCCTGAACTCGCACAGCTTCTCCAGAACGGTGTTTCCAAGATAACGCCCTCCGAACACGAACTCATGGCGGCGATTCCGCATTTCCCCGCGGACTCAAAGATCGCGACGCGCAAGGCGGGGTCCGATGTTCTTCAACCCGTCGCCCACGCCATGCCTCTTGCCGTTTCGGGCAGCGCAGACCTTTACGGGTCGACGTTAAATTATATCAACGGCGCAAAGGATGTAACGCCTGCTGACTTTAACGGACGCAACATCAGGTACGGGATTCGAGAGCACGGCATGGCTGCTATTATGAACGGGATTGCCTACGATGGAATTTTTCACGCAAGCGGGGCCACATTCCTTGTGTTTGCGGATTACGCCCGGCCCTCCATCCGTATTGCAGCGCTCTCCAAACTCCCTGTGGTGTATATTTTTACGCATGATTCAGTCGGGGTGGGTGAAGACGGTCCGACCCACCAGCCTGTGGAAACGGTGAGTGGGTTGCGTGTGATTCCAAATTTACACGTGATCCGTCCGGGCGACCCTGAGGAAACAGCCGGTGCTTTCGCGTCCGCGTTCGCCCGCAAGGACGGCCCCACTTTGCTGGCTCTTTCGCGCCAGGCAGTGCCTTTGCTTAACGATATTCCCGTGGAGACGCGCCGCGAGGGAGTGCTTCACGGCGCCTACATCGCCAAACGCGAAACCGGCGTGCTGCATACCATTTTGATGGCCAGCGGGAGTGAGTTGCAACATGTCTTGTCAGCGGCGAAGACTCTGGGAGAGGGCGTGCGCGTGGTTTCCGTGCCGTGCATGGAAATCTTCCATGGGCAATCTCCGGAGTACAAGGAATCCGTACTGCCTGCGGCTGTCCGTAGGCGCGTCGCGATCGAAGCTGGAGTGAAGGATGCTTGGTTCCGCTATGTGGGGCTGGATGGAATCGTGATTGGTTTGGAACGATTCGGTTTCAGCGCACCCGGCAACTATGTGATGGAGAAGCTCGGAATTACGGCACAGGCGGTGGTGGACGCAGTGAAGTCTCTAAAGTAGCCACTTCGAGCGTTCCCTTGCGCGAGGGGTGGAGAAGGAATTCTGCTTCAGCCCCTGTGCTAGTGGCCAGTATTTTGAGGGTTATCCCCAGGTTGAGGCGGTTTTGCCTCGGACTGGGGATTTCCGTTTTTAAGGCGCTCGAGCAGGGCGGAACCAGTGCTCATGAGTTGGTGTAAAACCTGTTTTGGAGCATGACGCCCGCGTTCTTCGTCTTCGAGCTCGGAAAGGGCCTCGTTTTTCGCCGTCTGCCAGGCCGGGGCAAAGCCTGGGGCTGTAACGGTAAGGCGTTGCTCCGCACGGTTTAAAACTTCCAAGAGGCGCAATTTCTGGCGGTCCGGAGATTGCAGAAGTCCTTGTATTTTGACGCGCAGATTTTCCCTCTCGCTGCCGGCAGCCTTGAGGTCGTCCTGAAGCTTTTGAAAGGCTTCTGTTAATGTTTTGACCTGTGAGAGTTGAGAGCGTTCTGCTTTTGACAGGTCTCGACGGGCGAGAAACAGCTGGATGCGAAAAAAGGCGGCGGGGACGAGCCCGGCATAAACGCCAAGAGCGAAGGGGTGGGTAAGCCAGTCGGGAGTCATAAGCAGAGGTTGATGCGTTTGGGCTTTCTTGGAAAGCATAGGAAACCGAATCGGCACGAGGTCATGGCTTGGGTTCTTCTGCGAGGAAGGCTTGGAGTTGTCAAAAAAACTGGCAGGCTCACGAAATGCAACCTGTGACCCGCATTTGGATGATCGCAGTTTTGGCCAATGTGTTGTCCTTCAATGGATACGCACAGCAGAAACTGTCTCAAGAAACGCCTGCTGCGAGAGTGGACCCCGCGCCGTCGGAGCCGGGGCGGGATCGCAGTGTATCTGAGATTGCGGATTTGGTGAGACCGTCTCTTGTAAAAATCACGCAGGTCGGCCGGGAGGGCCCGTATGGCATCGGGAGCGGCTTTGTGATCAGTGCGGAGGGACTGGTCGCTACAAATCGGCACGTCATTGGTGAGGGGCGGCGGATCAAAGTGGAAACAAGCGACGGGCGCCTGCACGAAGTGAGCGAGGTGGTGGCGAGTGATTCACGGCTGGACCTTGCCATTTTGAGAGTCACAACCAAGGACCTTCAGGCGCTTGAGCTTGCGGATTCAAAACAAGCGCGCCAAGGCCAGCCGATTGTCGCGATGGGAAATCCCATGGGCATGGCGTACAGCGTGGTGGAGGGCGTCATCTCCGAGCCGCAGCGCGAAATTGAAGGACAACCCATGCTGCAAGTGGCGGTTCCTATAGAGCAGGGAAACAGCGGGGGGCCGCTTTTGGACCGGCAGGGACGCGTTCTGGGATTGCTGACCCTCAAATCTGCGTTGTCCGAAAACCTCGGATTTGCGATGCCGGTGAATGCGCTCAAGTTATTGATGGCGAGACCGAATCCGATTCCAATGCAACGCTGGTTAACCATTGGGGTGCTAAACCCGCGGTTTTGGAAAACGCTCCTTGGTGCACAATGGAGCCAGCGGGCGGGAGTGATAAACGTGTCTCAAACTGGAGCGGGGTTTGGGGGACGCTCGCTCTGTTTGTGGCACGAAGACCCGCCCAGTGAAAATTTCGAGGCCACCGTAACGGTCCGTTTGCAGGATGAAGCCGGTGCTGCCGGTCTGGCTTTTTGTTCCGATGGCGGAGATCGCCACTATGGCTTTTATCCGACGGGCGGCAAGATGCGGTTGACGCGGTTTGATGGACCGGATGTTTATTCCTGGAAGATATTGGAAGAGAGGGATTCTGCTGCCTACCATCCCGGAGATTGGAACGCGTTGCGTGTGAGAGTGAGTGGAGGGCGTATCGAATGTTTTGTCAATGAAACGCAGGTTTTTGATGTGCAGGATAGCGGGTTGAGGGGAGGGAGGGCTGGATTGTGTAAATTCCGGACGACGGAGGCGGGTTATAAGAGATTCAAGGTTGGGGTCGATGTGGCGGAAAAGAGCCCTTCCGCGGAAGATGCGACGAGGCTAAAGAAGTCTGTGGAGCTTGCCCTGAGCGCTGGAACCGAGGGCGAGAAAGAGCGCGCCTTCGGGGACTTCGCGAGTGCACCCTCAACGAGTCGCCGTCTTTTGGAAGAAAAGCGGCGGAGTTTGCAAAAGGATGTTGAACGGCTTGGAGAGATGGAAGTGGAAGTTCACCGGAGGTCCGTACGCGAACAACTTTTGGAGGAGCTTGGGCGTTCGGCGGAGCCCTCCGACCTGTTGCACTGCGCCTTGCTTTTGGCCAAACACGACAATCCTGAACTTGATGTTGAAAGTTACGAACGCGGATTTTCCCAGATGGTACAAGACCTTCACGGGCAGCCCGAATTTGGGCAGGGTCTCACGGCCGCCGTGCGGCGCTTAACACAGTATCTTTTTGAGGAAAACGGATTTCACGGAAGCCGGGGCGACTACAGCAGCCGGTCTAACAGTTACGTGAATGAGGTGTTAGACGATCGGGAAGGCCTCCCCATCACGCTTTCGGTGGTTTATCTCGAGTTGGCTCGGCGTCTGGGAGTGAAGGGGGTGGTGGGAATTCCTCTCCCAGGGCGTTTTATGGTGGGCTACCGAGAAAGCGAAGCTCAGGAGTTTGTATTTTTGGACGTCTATGAGGGAGGAAAGGAACTCACTTTGGAGCAGGCCGCGGCGTTAGTCAGCGAGGATGGCGTGCTATCCCCAAAAGCCCGGACCCCTGCGACAAACCGCGAGATCATTTTGCGGATGATCCGTAACTTACTCGGCCCCTTGTTGGAGTCGAGGAGCCCGGCCCGGGAAGCGCTGCCGTATCTTGACCTGGTATTGGCCTTGGACCCGGATGCGGGCAGGGAGCGTGTAAGCCGAGCGATGTTGCGCGAACGTGTCGGTGATAAAAGGGGGGCGCGTCTGGATGTGGGGTGGTTATGGGAGCATCTTCCAGACGGAAGTCGGGAAAATCAGCGCGAGATGTTGGAGCAGTGGATGGAAAGACTGGCGCGATGAGGTCTGAAAAAAAGCTGGTTTTTTGGGGAGGATAAATTGCGCGGCGGACTTGTTTGGGCGTTCTGTACCACGCCACGAGGGTCACCCGTGAAGTGTAGAGCGGAATCCAACCCTCCCAATCCCTTTGAGCGCTTCGATTTTGTGGAGGATCCGGACGCGGCCGAAGCGCTGCGCGCCCGCGCGCCGGATTGGGAGCCTCCCTGGGTTAGAACTCAATTTTTTGTCGATGATACCCAATTGCTTGTGACGCGAAACGCGAGTCCCGATTTGAGTTTCGCCGCGATTTTTAACCTATACCGGGGTTGCGAACATGGCTGCGCTTCTTGTTATGCCCGCCGGTATCACGAATTCCTTGGCTTTAGCGCGGGCTTGGAAAGTGAGTGCAGAGTTCTTTCGCCGCCCGGATGGGTTGCAAATGAGTCTGCCCTTTTTGGGAGTGTGAGCTGTGTGTATGGATGTTCAAAGATTTGATCTCCTTTCGCTGCTGTCTTCAGGTAGATTCGTGTGTCGTCCCCTTATGAAATTATCAATTGCATCTCTGTTGTTGCGCGTCTTTGCGGTTGTAGTGGTGAGCGGAAGCGGTGCGGGTTTCGCATTGGGTGAGGATGTGCGCGGGCTTAAATGGAATGATCCGGCGCCGAAGGCATATGATTTTACGGCGCGCGCGAGTGAGATTGATCCGAGGGCGCAGCCGCATCCGGAGATAGAGTTTGTTTTTGAGAAAAACGGCAAGCCGGCCGACACGGAGCGGGGGTCCGTGGATACGCGAGTGGCTCCTGAAGGTAAACTGGTGGTGTGGTTAATGGCTTACAATCAAGCTTTCTTCGAACGGCTCAACAGTTATGGCCTGCATGCGATTCAGGTGAGTTACGCGAATGGATGGTTCTCGAAACTCAACAAAGAACCAGCGCCTGCGGATGAGCAGTATCTTGGAAAGATCCGGCTTGAGGCCACGACTGGAATCGACGCGAGCGAGGCCGTGATGATCCCGCAACCGGATTGTATGATGGAACGGGCCTATCAGTTTGTGAAGTGGCTTGCGAAGACAAACCCGGAAGGCGGGTGGGAGTTTTTTTTGACCTCTGATGGCAAGGGGTTGGATTGGGAGAAGGTGATTATTTCGGGTGCCTCGCATGGTGCGACATCGGCGGCGCGGTTTGCAATTCAACAGAAAGTTGCACGCTGCGTGATGTTTTGCGGGCCGCGCGACCAGTATGAATCATGGCAGGGGTTGCCTTCTGCCACGCCTGCCAACCGTTTTTTTGGGTACAGTCACGTGCTGGATGGCGGATGGAGCGCTGACCACTATCCGCGTTCGTGGATCTTGCTTGGCCTTCAAAAATTTGGACCGATTGTGAATGCCGATGAAGCGAAGTCGCCCTATGGGCATTCGCGGCGTCTGATCACGACGGCGGATGTGAAGGGCGACGCCGCGCGTGCGCACGGGTTTGTAACGCCGAATGCAAAAAACTCCCCGCGCGACGCCTCGGGAAATTATGTGCAGGATGATGTTTGGAAGTATTTGTTCACGTCGTCGGTGGAAGAGGTGGGGAAGGCCGTTCCCGTCGAACCCGAGACGAGGCTGAACTTGAGAGGCAAGTGATTTATGGAAAAGTGGTTGTGTGTTACCTGTGACACTGAAGGGGCGGCTCTTCACAAACGGTGCGTTTTCTAAACGCAGAAAATGAACAAACACCACTAGCCAATGGGAAGAGGCTGTGTAGGTTTCCGTATGGAGTATCCACCCCTCGACCCATTTGCAGGTTACCTTGAAGTAGTGTCGGTGATTGGCATTCTCGAACTCAAACGGGCGCTACTCTTGGGGTCGGACCCGGAAAAAGCCGGGGATGTGGATGCCGGTGTTTTACTGGCGAGGATTGAAGATGGCATTCGTGAGGCCACCGGGCTTCAAGTTGTTTATGAAGAACAGATGGAAGATGTGCTGCATAGCGTTGCCGACAGGGCCGATGCGCTGCACGTGCTGTTCGATTCCATCTCGGAGCGCATGTCACAGATGCAGGTTTGGATGGAGAGCGCCGTTAATGCTTTGCCAGAAGAGGATCGCGAAGAATGGGATCTGCTTGTGAGCGATTATGAAAGAATTCGGGAGCAACTTGGCAAAACTCCGCCGTCTGACGCTGCTGATTCGGACATATGAGGGGTGGTTTCTGAGAGGTGGTTTTTTCGATAAACGGACAAGTCCTGTGGAGGAGCGACAAAGAGTGGCTTTGGCTGGCAGACCGGTCTGCTTCCGGCAGGAGGTGCTCTTTGAGTTGGCTGCAAAGATTTGAAACTGAATATTCAGCGGCAGGCAGGTTTGATTTCGGAAGCCGGCCCTGCCGCGGGTTTTGAACGGAGGTCGGAAGTTTCCTTCCAAGAAACAGATGGATTGAAGGGTTGCATTTTGGAGCAGAGTCTCCGAAACAACTGCAAGTATCTATGAGGTCCAAGAAATTCAACGTAGCGGTAATTGGTTATGGCTGGGCGGCAACAGCCCATATCGAGGCGATTAATGCCACGGGTGAGGCGCAGGTGACTGCGGTTTGGAGCTCGCGGGTGCTGGATTCGGCTGAACTCAGCGCCAAACATGGTTCTCCAATCACGGCTTACACGGACCTTTCTGTAATGTTGGCGAGTGCCGAGATCGACGTCGTTGATATTACGAGTTATCCCAACCAGCACGCTGCGCAGTTTGTGGCTGCAGCCCGCGCGGGAAAACACATCATTGTGGAGAAACCCCTGGCCATAGAGTGGAGCGAAATTTTGGAAATGAAGCGTGCCGCGGAGGATGCTGGCACGAAGGTGTGCGTGTGTTTTGAGTGCCGTTATTCTTCGCAGTTTTTGGCGACAAAGTCAGTGATTGACCAGGGTTTGCTTGGAAGCCTGCACTATGGAGAAGTTGATTATTATCATGGAATTGGGCCTTGGTATGGGCAGTATCGCTGGAATACCAAGCGTGAGCTCGGGGGCAGTGCTTTGCTCACCGCGGGCTGCCATGCCCTGGACGCGCTTCTGTTGTGCATGAATGCCGAGGTGGAAGAAGTGACCTCCTATGCGACGCAAAGTGTGAACCCGATATTCGCCGCCTATGAGTACCAGACGAGTGCGACGACTCTCTTGCGGTTTGCCAACGGCGCGGTTGGCAAAAGTGCGGCTGTTGTAGACTGCATTCAACCCTATTACTTCCATACGCATTTGGTCGGGAGTGAAGGCTCGCTGCTGGACAGCAAGTTCCATTCGCACCGGTTGAGCGGATTGGACAAAGGAGCGTGGAGTCAGTTGTCGATGAAAATGCTCGATAGCGGAGATGTTCATGATCATCCCTATCAGACGCAGTTCAGCGCGTTTTTTGAGTCTTTGAGGGCAGGAACGGACATGCCGCTCACGAGCTTTAACGATGCTTTTAAAACACACCGAGTGATCGCGGCCGCAGACCTTTCCGCGTCGCAAAAGCGCGCAGTGAAGCTGTCTGAGATCAAGGTGAGCTAGGCAAAAAGGGATCCGAAGAGGTGGCGCTTTTGAGCTCCTGAAAATTCTCAGGGGAGGCGAGCCAGCGCTTTTTGGTAGGAGGGCTTTATGTCCTGAAGCCCGGCGACGCTGACATGAAGGTCACGCAGAAGTCCGTCCTGAAGGGCGTAGACGAGGCCGTGGACTTTAAGTTCTTGTCCACGCAGCCAGGCGTCTTGGACGATGGTGGTTTCACAAACGTTCATGACCTGTTCAATGACGTTGAGTTCGCACAGCCGGTTGGCTTGCGCTTGTTCGTCTCCGGCTTCCTCAAGAAGGTGGGCATGCTTTTGCCGGACGTCTTGCACGTGACGCAGCCAGTTGTCGATGAGGCCCAGACGGCGGCCTTGGAGCGCCGTAATGACACCGCCGCACCCATAGTGGCCGACAACAAGAATGTGTTTCACCAGAAGTGCATCCACGGCGAACTGCATGACACTCAGGCAGTTTAAGTCCGTGTGTACAACGACGTTTGCGACGTTGCGGTGTACAAAAATCTGGCCGGGAATGAGGCCGACAATCTGATTTGCAGGCACTCTGCTGTCGGAGCATCCGATCCACAGATAATCCGGGCTCTGTTGTTCTGCGAGAGTGGAGAAAAACCCCGGTGTTTTGGCAGAAGTCTCCGCGGCCCACTTGCGGTTATTATCGAGGAGTTGTCTGATGGCGCTCATAGTACGTTTGGAAACAAACGTTCCGGGGGGAGCAATGTGGGACGCATTCTGGTTTTGCGCGGGAGTGTTGCAAGGCAGAAGTTTTAAAACGGTCTCAGTCCGAGAGAGCGTCGGAGATGCGTTTGATTTCCGTGAGTTTTTCCTGCCAGTCGTGTTGGCGTTGCCGGTGTTCTGCAACGACTGCGGCGGGCGCTCCGCTGACAAAGGTTTCGCTGCTCAATTTTGCGCGGACCTTTGTGAGCTCCTGTTCGATTTTGAGAATTTCTTTTCCCAGGCGTTCTCGTTCCGCGCCCACATCCACCAGCCCGTCCAAAGGTAAGAATAAGTGGCCCAATGGCGTGAGCGAAGAGGGTGTTCCTCGGGAAGGTGTCCAAGTGGGGGGGGCGATTTCCAAGGACTCCGCGTTGAGCAGCAACCGGATGACCTCGGTGTCGTGCGGGGACAGCGGAGCGGTTGATTGAAGTACGAAAGGGACCCGTTTGTTGGAGGGGAGGTTGAAGTCGCGGCGCAAACCTCGTCCTGCAAGGACGACATCGAAGCGGGTTTGCGCGCGTGTTTCGTCCTCTGGAAGGAGCCCATAGTGGGCAAGGAAGTCCGCGCCAAGAGGGAGTGGCCAGCGTGCCTGCATCAAGGAGCGGCCGCCCTGCGCCTCTGGAAGATCGCTGTTGAAACCGAGCCCGTGCCAGAGTTCTTCGGTGATAAAAGGCATGAAGGGATGAAAGAGGCGCAGAGCCTGCGCGAGGATAAAATCCATCACTGCGAGCGTGTTCTGGCGAACGGTTGCGTTCTCTCCATTGAGCGAGGCCTTTGACGCTTCCACGTACCAGTCGCAGTATTCACTCCAGAAAAAGCGGTAGAGTGATTGGGCGGCATCCGAGAAGCGATAGTCGTCCAAAGCGCTTGAAACTTCGGTGATAGCGGTATCCAGACGCAGCAGGATCCACTTGTCATCCGTGGAGAGGAGAGCAGAGCGGATTTCGCCTTCGGGGGCGCCCCCTTGCATCTGGCGGAAGCGGGCTGCATTCCAGAGTTTTGTACAAAAGTTACGGCCGAGTTCGACGTTCTTTTCATCGAAAAGCACGTCTTGTCCCAGGGGAGCACTTCGCATCACACCGAAGCGGAGGGCGTCCGCTCCAAACTTCGCAATGAGGTCCAGGGGATCGGGCGAGTTGCCCAGGGATTTGGACATTTTGCGGCCCTGTTTGTCGCGAATGATGCCGGTGAAATACACGTTCTGGAACGGCAGTTCCCCCATGTATTCAAAGCCCGCCATGATCATGCGGGCCACCCAGAAGAAGATGATGTCCGGGCCTGTTACGAGGTCTGTCGTGGGATAGAAGGCAGCAAGCGTTTTGGTGTTTTCGGGCCAGCCCATGGTGGCGAACGGCCAGAGCCAGGAGGAAAACCACGTATCCAGCACGTCACCGTCTTGATGCCACTCTGAGAGGTCGTTCGGAGCCTCCAGTCCGCAATACGCGATGGCACCGTCTTCGAGCCTGCGCACGGCTTCGGGAGGCGTTGTGTGTCCCACGGCCGCGCGGGCTGCCTCGAGATCGGTGCCCCTAAAATACCAGACGGGGATGCGGTGCCCCCACCAGAGTTGGCGTGAAATGCACCAGTCCTGGAGGTTTTCCATCCAGTGGTCGTACACCCTGCTCCAACGCTCTGGGTGGAAGCGCATCTTGCCGGAGCGCACCACCTGGCGGGATGCATCTGTGGAGGGATAACGCAGGAACCATTGGCTGCTGAGGCGGGGCTCCACTGGAACGTCGGCGCGTTCGGAGTAGCCTACGTTGTTTTGGTGGGGCTCTTCTTTTTCGAGAAGGCCGAGTTCCGTGAGGAGCGCGACGGCGACTTTGCGGGCTTCAAAGCGATCGAGTCCTGCAAGTGATGCGCCCGCGAGCGCGTTCATGGTTCCGTCTGGATTCATGATGTCGACGGGCGCGAGGCCATGGCGCTGGCCGATTTCAAAGTCCGCTTTGTCGTGGGCGGGGGTGACTTTGAGAACGCCGGTGCCAAAACTAAATTCGACATGCTCATCGGCGAGGATGGGGATCAAACGGGCTTCGCGTGGCACCTCGCTCGGGAGCGGGCGCACCGCATGAAGGCCGATGTAGTCGCTGTAGCGCGGGTCCTTCGGGTGGACTGCAATGGCGGCATCTCCTGGAATGGTTTCGGGGCGGGTGGTGGCAATGGAGAGATAGGTCCCCGGACGCTCGGCAATTTCGACCTTGAAGTGGTAGAGCGCGCCGTTTTGCGCCTTCATCACGACTTCCTCGTCAGAAAGCGCCGTGCGGGAGACGGGGCACCAGTTGACCATGCGTTTGCCGCGGTAGATTGCGCCCTTTTTAAAGAGGTCGGTGAACACACGTTGGACACACGCGGAATACTCGGGATCCATGGTGAAGCGTTCGCGGCTCCAGTCACAGGACGCGCCCAACTTTTTGAGCTGCTGGATGATGATGCCCCCGTGTTTGTCTTTCCATTCCCAGACTTTGGCTAGAAACGCGTCGCGTCCGAGATCGTCCCGGTGGCGTATTTCACCGGATTTTTTCAGCGTGCGTTCTACGACCGTTTGCGTGGCAATGCCTGCGTGATCCGTGCCGGGCAGCCATAGCACCTCTTTGCCCTGCATTCTTGCCCGGCGCGCTAAAATGTCTTGGATCGTGTTGTTAAGGACGTGTCCAAGGGTGAGTACACCGGTGACGTTGGGAGGCGGGATAACGATCGAATAAGCGGGGCGTTCTGCCGAGATGCGGTTGGGGTCGGCAGAAAAGCAACCGTCCGCCAACCAGGTGGCGTACCATTTTTCTTCAATTGCCTGCGGTTCGTAGGTCTTCGGAAGCTCGGACATAAAAGCGGGCTGTGACTGTCTGATTGTCGCGGCCGGAAGGCAAGCCTGAGCGCAAGGCAGAGCCGGCGGATGCGGAAATCTCGACGCGGGCCGGTTGGAAGGTTGAGTTTTGCGGCCGGCGGGCAAAAGATATGCGGCATGAACGGCCCTGTCTGCAATCCATCGCCTATGGTGGTGGGAACGATTCACTCACTCGGCGCATTGAAATGCGCCCTCAAACTCAAGCCCGGTCAGGTTGATATTCTTGAACTTCGCGTGGATGCCTTTGCTCAAGACCCAGAGACTTTGCTCAGAGCGGTGCCGAAGTTGCAGTTTCCTTTGTTGCTGACTGTGCGCCATCCTGCGGAGGGGGGCGGTGCAACGTATACGCTACAGCGGCGCCGCGAACTGATCGGGCAATTTTTGCCGCTTGTGCAGTGGGTCGATTTTGAGGTTCGGTCTCTTGGGGTGTTGAAGGAAGAAATTGCCCGGTCTCAGGAGCGTGGAGTGAGGGTGATTGTGTCGGACCATCACTTTAAGGGGACGCCCTCCCTGTCCGTTCTTGAGGAGCGGTGTGAGAGGGCGCAGAGATGCCGTCCCGATGTGGTGAAGATCGCAGCCACTGTGAGCAGTGTGCTGGAGTTAGAGCGGTTATTCCATTTTTTGAACCAACAAAACGCGAAGCGGCCCGGGCAAAATTCTGTGATGGGAATGGGGCCCTTTGGGCAGGTATCGCGTCTTTTATTGGGAAGCTGCGGTTCGGTTTTAAACTATGGCTATCTGGACCAGGCTCAGGTTCCGGGCCAGTGGCCGGCAGAAGTGTTGAAGGCACGGCTCAAAGAATTGGAGGGAGTTCGGTAAAAGCCTTAAGTTCGGGTTCAAAAATGCCGACTTACTAGGGTGCATTTTACTCTGAAGACGAACGAAGATTGTGTGAAAACACGATAACGTGCGTGATTGGGGTATGCTTCCTGCTAGACAATTGAAACACTCACGTCCTTAAAATTATGGCTGGAATTCAACTCACAGGCTTGGCTTCAGGAATGGATTGGAAGACCACGGTCGACCAGTTGATGAAGATCGAGCAGATTCCTCAGGAGGCACTGAAGACCAAGCAGACTGCGAACACCAAGGTCAAATCGGCCTTCGATACTCTAAAAACCAACCTGACTGCGCTGCAGACGGCCGCCAAAGCATTACAGACTGGGCTTACGGGTTATCCAAGAAGCGCCACTGTCAGTGTCTATGATTCAGTAGCGAAGACGTATAGCCCAACCACCGGAGCTTCGGTTTCGACAGACAGTGGTGCAGCGCTCGGTACATTTGAGTTCGAAGTGAAGTCGCTGGGGCGTGCGTCTGTGTTCTCTGGTACGGCTGGAAGTCTCAGGGGCTCGGTCGCGGGTGCGGGCGCTTTGACGCTCAGGGACTACGGAGTCACCGCAGGCACTTTCACGGTCAACGGGAGCAAGATGACTCTGGCTGATTTAGATTTAGATCAGACGGTCAGCGCCTTCTTTGGGCTCACGGCTGACGCCCCTGATTTGACTGGGGAGGCAATATCGGGCCTAAAGGCGACCCTTTTGGATTCGACGGGGGCCTTGTCTTTGGATGCGACGACCTCGGTGGGGGCCACTGGGGACACGAGTAATTTTTTGAGTGCGCTTGGGTTCAGCTATGATTCCACGGATGGAAGTACTTCGCATGTGATCTACAAGCAAACGATGCCGTCTAGCGTGCTGGCAAAGGTTGGCTTGGGATCCCTTGGGGGATCGACGAGTTTTTCTGGAGGGTCGAATCCATTTACTGGCACGTCGGACTTGACCATCAATGGGGTCAATGTCGGAACTTTCAGTTCTACGGACACACTGGGTTCGGTGGTTGCGAAGATCAACGGTAACTCTTCCACTGGAGTGACGGCGTCGATAGACGCTTTGAATCGCAAACTGGTGCTCAGAGCAAACTCAATCGGGGCTGCGCCCATTACGGTCGCGGTGGATTCGGGTTCTGGGTTGGACCAGGTGCTTGGGATCTCGACGAGCTCTGTGGTGCGGGGCGAGGGGATCACCTACAACCTGAAGCACAATGGAGAATCAGTTTCCACCTCGGTTTTGACGAGTGATTCTTCCACACTGGATATTTCCAAGTACGGCTTTGGTTCAACCAAGCTTACGGTCAGCAATGTGGGTACTTACAGTGTGCAGGTGACGGGTAGCGGGGCGTCGTATAAATCGAAGATCAACACGTTTATCAGCGCTTATAACTCGCTGAAGCAAATGCTGGACGACTCAACGAAGATCACGGTCGGGGCGGACGGCAAGGTTCAGACGAGCGTTTTTTCGAACCGCTCCGACATTAACAACCTGCTTTCCACGGTTCGAAGCAAGATTTACTCGTCTGTTTCCGACTCTTCAATCAGTTCAAGTTTTGACAGTGCCTCGAAAATTGGGTTGGGGTTCGACTCTTCTGGGTTGTTGTCGATCACAGACTCTACGAAATTGGATTCTGCGCTGGCGAACAGTCCAAGTAGTGTAGATGCGCTTCTGAATCTGAATAAGACGGCGGCGATTTCGACCGCTTCGTCGCAGTTGGGGATTGCGACGCGGATCAACAATTTGATCACTGTTATGGTTGGTACTTCCGGAATCGTGGCGGCCGGAAAGAGTTCGCTTACCAGTCAGAACAGTCGGTTACAGTCCCAGATTGATGCGATGACCCGTAGTTTGGCGCAAACACGGGCGAATTTGGAGAAGAGTTTTATCGCGATGGAACAGGCGCAGTCGAAATATCAGAATATGACTCAGCAGATTACTGCGGCATTCAAATGAAGCGATTGAACCTTTTTCTTTTTTTGGCACTGGTGGTGGTGCTGGGCACGGGATGTCAGTCCAGGCGTCCTCGGACAGTCCAGGCGCGGCCTGAGGCTCCGCAGAATTGGTTTCTGCCGACGAACCCAGGGCGGATGATTAGGCGGGTAGCGATGTTGCCTGTTTATCACGCGCGGATTCCCGGGGAGGTTCTTAAAGATGTGGATGTCGCTCTGGTTGCGGAGCTTTCGAAGAAGGCGGTTTTTGAGGTTGTGCCTCTGTCGAGGGCGGAGATGGAGGTTTTGATTGGAGTTCGTGAAGTCTCCTCTGTGGAGAGGATTCCCGGGGATCTGTTTCGCAAGCTTCAGGATCAGTACGGGGCGGATGGAGTGATGTTTACGGACCTGACCCATTATTCTCCTTACAGGCCAGTATCGGTGGGCGTGCGTTCAAAACTGGTTGATATTGAGAGCGGCCGGATTCACTGGGCGAGCGACGTGCTTCTTGATTCCAGCAACTCTGGAGTAGCGGCAGCGGCTCGGGAGTACCAGAAAGTCATGTGTCGCGACAATTTTCCCGTTCAGGGCGATGGGGGGACAGTCCTGATGAGTCCGAGGCTGTTTGTGAAGTTTGCCGCCTATTCAAACTACGTTAGTTTGCAAAAGTAGGAAGTGTGGCGCATTTTTACGAAAGTTCGCTAAAGAAAGTCTGAGAGATTCCGATTACAAGGTTATGAGCATTCAATCCGTCCGTTCCGTCGCCGTGGGTCTGCCTGCAGCATCCGCACCAGCGCAGTCTTCTGCGCAGTCCCCCGTTCGCAACTCTACTCAGGCTCGCAAGGTGCGCTCGTCTGAAGATGAAAACGTGTTCGCGCCCCCAGGGGTGATGTCTCGGTTGGTCCGTTCGATGCGCTCTGACGAGGTGATGCGTGTTGAGGCTGTTTCGCGTGGCAGCGAGCTTTCGGCGTCCAAGGGGTATCCCTCAGACACCGTTGTTTCTGCGATCGTACAACAGATGCTTAGCGGGAGTTAGACGGCGTTCCTGAGAAATCGTTTGAAAGGTAGATTTTAAATGCAGGAGTCCCAGTTTGCGCAGTTATATAAGGAAGCTTCGGTTAATACAGCCAGTCCGGGTGTTCTTGTGCTCATGCTGTACGACGGGGCCCTGCAGGGGTTGCACAAAGCTGAGTATGGGTTCACGCTCCAAAACCCGATAAAGAGGAATGAAGAGATTCACAACGGGTTGATGCGTTCGCACAATATTTTGCGCGAATTGCAGCAAAGTCTGGATCTAGATCAGGGAGATGAGTTTGGAGACAGGATGTACGCGCTTTACGGATTCTGGCTGGACAAGATTTTTGAAGCCAATGTGAAAAAAGAAAAGGGCGCCCTTCCTGAAGTGGTTCAGATGTTGAAGGATGTCCGAGATTCGTGGGAGGAAATGCTTCGGACATCTCCTGATTTAAAAATCTAGGGATTTCTTCTTGGTGAACTCAGGGAATCACGGCGAGGGTTGATTTTCTGAATCTTGTCGCTTGTAGGAGAGAGTTTGGTACCTTAAACCGCCTTATGTCAGCAATCCGCAGGCCTCGTCCCTCAGGTTTGCAAGCGTTCTGGAAACTTCTGGACGCTATAGAGGCCACAACTCGGCTTGAATTTCAGGCGGTCCGTGTGCGGGATCTCCATTCGATGAAGGTGCTTTTTGAGCAGAAACAAGATGATTTTGTCCGTCTGCATGTTTTGGGGCGTCGTTTGGGGATGAGTCGGCAAAATCCTGAGTTGAATCGAAGATTGCTCGCGCTTGAGGCGGTTCAGTCCCGGCTTGCGGATGAAGCGGGTTCCGAAGTCGCGTTGCTGCGTAGCGAGTGGCAGGAGGCGGATTTGGAGAATAACAGGTTGCGCTCCTTGAAGCGGGCGTATGTGTCAGATACAATGCCTTCGGACTTCCAGGCGGAAGGCTGATTGCAGAGACGCAGGCGTACACATGACTTCCCTTAATTCCTCCCAATATTCCATATTAATTGTTGATGATGATGCAGATATCCTTGCGGCATTGTCTGAGACTATCTCCGGAGACGCGTATCGTATTGTTTGTTGTTTGAACGCGGCCGAAGCTCTTGACGCTGTTGCAAAAGAGAATTTTGCAGTGGTCATTAGCGATCAAAATATGCCGGGTCTGAGCGGGTTGCAGCTTTTGGCGAGGGTTCGCGAGGAGCAGCCGTTTACTTCACGAGTTCTGATCACGGGCATGCTTTTGGTGGATACTCTCATTGGAGCCATCAACACGGGCGAAATCTACCGGTTCATTGCAAAACCGTGGAAACGGGGAGAGGTTGTTGCGACCGTTCAGAATGCGGTCCGGCGCTATGAGTTACTGCTTGAAAATGAACGCCTGCACCAGGAGACAAAGGCTCTCAATGAGAACTTGGAAAAGGCCAATCAAGCGCTCCGGGAACACTTGGAGGTAGTGACCCGGCAAAAAGCCTCGATTGATCTGGCGCATGACGCATTAAGGCAGAATTTCGAGCATTCGCTTGGTTTGTGTTTCCGACTGATAAGCACCTTTTATCCCTTGCTGGGCAAACAGGCCCAGGCGGTGGTTGAGATCTGCCGGGCCATGGCTGGGACGGAATACTTTACGGACGCCGAGCGGCACGTTTTAATGACCAGTGCTTGGATTTACGACATTGGTCTTGTGGCGCTGGACCGACCTCTTCTCCATAAACTGTTTACTAGGCCGGAGGCTTGTACGCCGGAGGAGCACGCGCTGCTGCGGCATCATCCGATCATTGGCCAGACACTGGCCGCTTTTGTCGACCAACTGCAGGAGGTTGGTACAACGATTCGCGCGCACCATGAACGGTTTGATGGTTCGGGGTACCCGGACGGTCATGCCGGCGAAATGATTCCGTGGACGGCGCGCTGCCTTGCTGTGGCCGTAGCCTTTGTGCAGTCGGGCATGCCCAAGGAGCAGGCTTGCGAGTTTCTGTTGGAGGAGTCAGGCAAGGGGTTTGATCCGGAGGCGATTCGCCTGTTTTTCAGAACAAATGAGATGTCAAAGCTTCCTCGGAATGTGAAGGAGGTATTGATGGCTGAACTCAAGCCGGGGATGGAACTGGCGCGTGGCATTGTGACTCCCTCGGGCATGCTTTTGATGCCCGCTGGGCAGGTTCTTAACGACTATTCTATCTCAAAGTTGAGCAATCACAGCCGGCTTAACCTTGTGACGGAGCGGTTGATGATTTTCGGCTAGCGAGGCCGGGCGCGATAAAGGGCTGGGGCCTCTAAAACTGGAGGTTGGTGCCGCGTTGCCGGTCTTATGGCACGAAGGTTGCTAGCTGGGAAGGGTATGATCCCACTCTTAGCTTCTGGAGCCGCCTCCCTTGCTGGCGTCTTGGTGAACCGTGCGACTGGTTCTGCGTCCGCTTCTGGCGGGACCGTGACGTTGGATGCCAAGGCTTTCGAACGCGCATTAAACAAGGTCAGTGGGAATCGTGGTAATTTGTCCCCCGCAGAGCAGCAGGCGGCGGCTTTGCAGCAGCGTCTCATGCAGTTGCCTGAAATGGAGGCGGCCTTGACTTCCCGCCCAGTGGGGAGCGTTGGAGCCGTGGAAGTGCGTCAGGATGGTTCGGTAATGGTACAGACGGCGCAGGGTCCCTTGGCGGTGCAGTTGACCCTAGAGTCTCGGGAGCTTGCGAGGCAAACTTACGCGGCTTCAGTAGCGGCTGGGGCTACCTTGGCCTCCCCCGCCAATGGGGTTCAACCAAGCCTGATGATACCGGTAGCCGGAGCAGGGTTGCGCTGAAGGATGTCTTGATGTCTATTGCGTCACTTCAACGAAAAACTTCAACGAAAAACTTCAACGAAAAACTGACCAAGGAAGTCATTTTTTGCTGTTTGGCTAATGCTGGAACCTGTGCTTATATTACTCTAATGATCGAAAAACTTTTTTCCAGTCCCAGTTATGATGGGTCAAAGGTCATGCTGGATGTCGCTATCACGCGACAAGAAATATTTTCCTCAAACCTGGCCAATATAGAGACGCCTGGCTACAAGCGGCTTGAGTTGAGCAAGGACTTTTCCAAGGTTTTCGCTGAGGCAATGAAGGTTGGCAAGCCTGGTTCGGTGCAGGCGCCGTCGGTGCACACGGATCTGCAGTCTCCTGCGCAGCGGAAGGATGGCAACAATGTGGTGCTGCAGGACGAGCTTCTGGCGATGAACAAAAATGGCGCTGAATACGACGCGCTGGTGGATTTTGTGAGTGGTTCCATGCGCACTCTAAAAATGGCTATTCAGGGGCGTTCTCAGGCGTAATCGGCGCATTTTCTGGATAAATCTTTTACCCGCTCTTTTTATGAACTTTCTCAGTGGTATCCATGCAACATCTGGCGCTCTCAATGCCGAGCAAGTGCGCATGGACATAGTGGCCCAAAATATCGCCAACGCTTACACGACCAAGGATACGAATGGCACGCCGTACCAGCGTAAAATGGTTGCCTTTGAAACGGTCATGGGAGGGGTTCAGAATGCGGAGCGTGGGGTGCGTGTCAGTAGCATCAAAAATGACCAGTCCCTGGGGGAGGCGGTTTATAATCCCGGCCACCCGCATGCCGATGGGAATGGCATGGTCAGAATGCCCAATGTCCAGTTGGCGGCTGAAATGGTGGATTTGATGAGTGCGTCCCGCGCTTATGAGGCGAATCTGACCGTCGCCCGGAACGCGAGAAGCATTGCGACGAAAGCTCTGAGCATTGGGAAATAATTTATGCGCGTAGGTCCAATACCCTCTATTTTGTCTGCCGAGGTGAATCCCTTACAGAAACTTGAAGAAATGTCAGGCGCTTTATCCGCTGGAATGACGGCTGGCTCCAAGGGTCCCGGATTGGGAAGTGCAGGTCCCTCGATGGGGGTTGGCGGGGTGATGCGCTCCGAGTTTTCGTCTTTTTTAAACAAGGCGGTGACCGAGGTGGAGGGCAAGATGCGCACTGCCGAGGTGGAGAAGCAGAAGGTTCTGACGGGTGAAACCAACAATCTTCATCAGGCGACGATCGCATCGTCCGAGGCGGGGATTGCCTTTTCACTGATGGTTGAAGTCCGCAACAAGCTTGTGGAGTCCTACCAAGAAATCATGCGCATGCAGGTGTGAGTAATCTGACATTGAACTTACATTAAGCTGACATTATTGTGATCATGGTGTGACATAGGCTGAAAGCGACGACTAAAAGCGACGACTAAAAGCGACGACTAAAAGCGACGACTAAAAGCGACCAAGGTGGTTTGAGCGCAAACGATTGACCGATGAATTCGATTCTTCAACAGATTAGGCAGTTATGGTCCCAGCTGGGGATTAACCAGCGTGTGACTTTGGCCGTGACTGGGAGCGCGGTGATTGCGGGGATGATTGCCCTAGTGGCCTGGTCTCAGCGCCCGCAGATGCAACTGCTTTATGGTCGGTTGAGTCCCAAGGACATATCGTCCGTGATGGCCTCCATCCAGGAACTCGGGGTCAAGAGTGATTTGGGAGCTAACGGCACCGCCGTCTACGTTCCCTCAGACCAGGTGCACAAGATCCGCATGGCTCTTGCCGCCAAGGGCATACCCTCCGGTGAAGGGGTCGGGTTCGAAATTTTCGACCGCGCGAACTTTGGCGTGTCGGACTTCATTCAACGGACAAATTACAGCCGTGCTTTGCAGGGGGAATTGTCCCGGACGATCTCGCAGTTGCAGGGAGTGCGTAACGCGCGTGTGATGGTGGTGACGCCTGAAAACCGGCTTTTATTTACCGATGCGCGCACAAAGCCAACAGCCTCGGTCTTTATCGAGGGCTCGATCAATACGGAGCAGGTGAATTCTATCCGGTTCTTGGTTGCAAATTCTGTGGAGGGACTCAAGGCGGAGGATGTGTCGGTGGTGGATAATCGCGGCCAGAATCTGACGGAGGGGTTGAAGGACGATCCGATCATGGGGCAGGCATCGGGTCAAATGCGCCTGCGCCGGAATGTGGAGGATTACTTTGCCAACAAGGTGGATACGATGCTGGTGAAGGTGCTCGGGCCGGGCAACTCTGTGGTGCGCGTTTCTGCGGAACTGGAAACGGAAGCGCTTTCCAAGAATGAAGAGAAGTTTGATCCGGAAGGGCAGGTGATCCGGAACGAGACCACCACGGATGACACAACTTCGACGAATGAAACCGAGGCGGCTCCTCAGGTGACCGGTTCGACGGCGAATGCGGCCACCCCCGGGGAGGGTGCGGCCGGAGGGCCCAAGAAGGTGAGTGACATGGCCAAGAAGCAAAAGACAACCTCCTTTGAGATCAACAAAACGATCACCAATGCCGTAAAGGCGCCCGGAAGTGTGAAGACACTCACGGTGGCCGTGGTAGTGGCTCCGGACCCTACGGTGGAGAGGGAAAAGGACACCGCAAAGAAGGAAAAACTGCGCGAAGACCGCAAGAGCATGCTGCGTGGCGTGGTCGCAAATGCACTCGGGGTGGCGCAGAAGGACATTAAGAGCAACGTATCAATTGAGGAAATGCCCTTCCAGTCCATTCCCAAGGAGGAGCAAGGCATGCTGGAAACGCTTGTGAGGAATTCAGACCTGTTGCGCGATGCAGGGGCTGTTCTGGTGGCCGTTGTCTTGTTTGGCGCGTTTGTGCGGATGCTCAAAAAGACCAAACCCGACGAGATTCCCATGGAGATGTTGGTTGCCCAGTCGGAGACGGAGGGTGGGCAGGCGCTTCCCGGCGCTCGGGGAGGGAGTGGCAGTGCGGGACCTGGGGCTGGGATGATGATTCCCCAGCCCGTGACAGTGGATTTGATCAACGACATGATTCGCCGCAAGCCTGAAAATGTGGGGGCTGCGCTGCGTTCCTGGATGGATTCTGACAAACAGCAGGACAACGGTTAGTTGGGTTCTGTCTGAACGGTTTACACTTTTAGATTTGGGATTGATTTAACTTTAAAGCTTCCGGCCCATGACCGCCAATTACTCAAGCCTCAACCGGACTCAAAAACTGGCTGCTTTTCTCATTCTCCTTGGGCCTGACTCGGCGGGGGAGTTGCTTCGCCATTTTAGTCCGCCGCAGTTGGAGGCAGTGGCGAGGGAAATGGTTGCGATTCCGTATGTGGATCCTTCGATGCGGGACTCCATTTTGGAGGAGTTTTCGGCGGTGGTTTTTGAGGGGATTCAGGCGGCGCTGGGAGGGTCTTATTTTGCGCAGACCAGTTTGGAAGTGGCGAAGGGAGATTATCAGGCGGACAAGCTGATGTCTCGCGTGGCTCCGCGGTCTCCCTTGGACGAAGGGATTGCCGACATGGACGGCCGCCAAGTTTTCAACCTGCTGCGCGCGGAGCAGATGCAAACGATTGCCTTCATTCTTTCGTTCATGGAGCCCAAGAAGGCCGGGGATGTGATTCGTTTGCTTTCCCCCGAGCAGCGGGAAGAGGTGGTGGAACGCCTTGGGACCATGGAACCGACGTCCCGCGAGTGGGTGAAAAAAGTCTCCGCCAATCTGCAGCGTTATTTTGACCGGCGTTCCCAGCAGGGGATCCAGAAGGCGGGGGGCGTCGATGCCTGCGCGGATATTCTCAACTCGCTCGACAAGGAAACAAAGAACGGACTGCTTTCTGCCTTGGATGTCCGCAATGCGACCCTTGGGACTCAGATCCGCAAGCGCGTTTTCGGGTTCGACGATCTCGCCCGCCTCATTCCCGGAGACCTTCAAAAGGTGCTCAAGGGCGTGGAAATCTCGGATCTCGCGAAGGCGCTCAAGGGTGCGAAGCCGGAGACGGTGGCGTCCTTTTACAAGATCATGTCGAAACGTCAGGCCGCGGGCGTGCGCGAAGAAGTGGATATGCTTCCGCCCCAGCGCGCGAAGGACATTGAGAAGGCGCAGGATCTCGTGGTCTCTGTGGCCCGCAAACTGGACGAGGCTCAGGAAATTTCTATCGATGGTGGAGAGTAATTGAGGAACCGATGTCCGCGTCTGCACGATCCACGATTTCTTTCTCTCAACCGCCGAGGTCCATTCATCTCGTAGGGAATGCTCCTGTTATTTCCTACACGGGAGACGAGTTTGACCGTGCGGTGAGTCAGGCGCATGCCAAGGGGGCTGAAGAAGCCCGGCGTTCGCTGGAGGCCCAGATCGAGAAGAGCCGCGAGCAGGCAAAAGTCGCCTTGGAAGGCGCGATGGCCAAGGTTGTGGACAGGCATGCGGAAGCGCTCTCGATGATGCGTTCTCTGGTGCCGAGTCTTGTGACCGAGGCGACGGCTCGGGTTGTGGCTGGGCTGGTGGTGGATGCGGAGTTTGTGCGCAGGGTGGTGGATGATCTTCTCAATGATGTGGCACCGGGCGCTGAAAACGTCGAAGTGCAACTCTGTGCGGAAGATGTGGCCAAGATAACGGGGTTTGACCAGGAGCTGAGGCATAAATTTCCTACCCTTCGCGTGATCGAAAACAAGGACATCAAGCCAGGCGACTGCCTTGTGAAAACGCGTTTCGGGGTGCTTGACGGCAGAATCTCCTCCAAACTCAAGGCCGTGGAAGGCCTTCTGACCTAGTTCCCGTCGCTTATGAATGGAGAACTGTGGTCGGGGGACAGGCTGACGGAACGGTTGCGCGGTGGGCGTCTCGCCCAGCGGATCGGTCATATCGTGCAGGTCACCGGCCTGGTGATGGAATCTGACGGTCCGAATTTATCGCTCGGCGAAGTTTGCCAGGTGAATTCTGCTCCGGGGGAACCGCCCATTTTTGCCGAGGTGGTGGGTTTCCGCGGCCATCGGTTGCTTTTAATGCCGCTGGGCGAGATGGATAACATCCGCGTGGGCTCCGAGGTGCTGGCGTCGAGCTTCGCCTCCGGCGTGCCGGTGGGTCCCGCTCTGCGCGGGCGCGTTTTGGATGGACTCGCACGGCCCATTGACGGGAAGGGTCCCCTGCCTCCGATGCCGATGTCTTCGCTGCGCAACGCACCGCCGCATCCTCTTACCCGCCAGCGTATTCTGCAACCCTTTCCGACCGGCGTCAAGGCGCTCGACGTCTTCACGCCCGTAGGCCGCGGCCAGCGTATGGGAATTTTTTCGGGGAGCGGCGTCGGCAAATCCACTCTTCTCGGTATGATGGCCCGGGGGGCCGAGAGCGATGTGAATGTGATAGCGCTTGTCGGCGAGCGCGGACGCGAGTTGCGCGAATTTTTGGAGAAAGACCTTGGGGAGGAAGGGTTGAAGCGTTCGATTATCGTTGTTTCGACCTCGGACCAGCCGGCGCTTGTGCGGCTCCGGGCGGCTTTCACCGCCACGGCGATCGCCGAATATTTTCGGGACGAAGGCAAACAGGTGCTGTTCATGATGGATTCGGTCACTCGTTTTGCGATGGCGCAACGCGAAGTGGGCCTCGCCATTGGCGAACCCCCCAGCAGCCGGGGCTATACTCCGTCTGTTTTTGCGATGTTACCGCGTTTGATGGAACGGACCGGGGCTGGGGAACACGGGGCGATCACCGCCTTTTACACTGTGCTGGTGGAGGGCGATGACATGAACGAGCCCATTGCCGATGCCGCCCGGGGGATCTTGGACGGGCATATTGTGCTCACGCGCGCCCTTGCGACGGCAAACCATTTCCCGGCAATCGACGTTTTGGAGAGTGTGAGCCGGTTAAATCGCGATCTTTGCTCAGAAAGTCAGTATTCTTTGGCGGCTCGGGCGCGGGACTTGCTGGCTGTGTACAGGCGCAATGAGGATCTGATCACCATCGGAGCCTATGCCCGTGGATCGAGTCCCAAGGTGGATCAGGCCATTGAGCGGTACGAACCGCTCATGGAGTTCCTGAAACAGCCGATGGGGAACAAGTCTACATGGGCGCAGGCTTGGGAAATGATCGCCCCTATTGCCAGATAGTTTTTTGCAGGCAAGTTGTTTTATTAACCTTCAATGAGGGCCTTTAAATTCAGTTTGGAGTCGGTCTTGATACTGCGTATCCGAGAGGAAGACGTGGCGAAGGACTCCTATGCCGAGGCGGTCGCTTTTTATAACCGGACCATGCTATCACTCAACGAAGGGTTGGGCGATTTGGAGCAACTGCAGGAAACTCTGAGCGAAAAACGGCAGGGGGTTTCCAAGAAGGATGATCAGCTGATGTTTTTGCAGGCGATCCGCCAGCAGCGTAGTTTTTGCGACACGCTCACCCAGCGTCTGGCCCGAGCCCAGCAGCTGCAGGACCTGCGCTTCCGCCTCTGGATGGAGGCTCGGAGTAAAACCCAAATGCTCGAAAAACTGAAGGAGCGTCACAAGCAGCGCTACGATGCCGAGGTGCAACGTATCGAGGAAAAAGCGGTGGACGATCTTGTTTCCGCCCGCTGGGGTTCCGGCCGGCGTGAGTTTGAATTTTCTTTTTGATCTATGCTGGCTGCTCCCTGGTTTCTGGCTGTTGTTGCGCTCGTCGTGAATGTCGCGCTTTCTTTTGTGCTGCTCAATTCCGAGTCGTCCAAGATCCGTGAACGCATCAAAGCCGAACAAATAGCGGCCAACGGGCCGTCCCCGGAAGAAGTAGCTGCAAAACAGGCGGCTGAGGCCGCCGCCGCCGCTCCGCCTCCACAGATTTGGAGCTTCAAGACTGCGGCTATCGACGAGCTCATTACGGAGCTGAAAAGCGAGCGGCAGAATCTCATCGAGGAACAGAAGGATTTGGCTTCCTTGTCCTCGCAGGTGACCGCCGAGCGGCAGGAAGTGGAGCGGGTCAAGCAGGAGGTGTCGCGTCTCCGGCAGGAACTCGAGGCCCGGATTGTGGAGGTGACCGAAAATGAGCGGGATAACTTAAAGAAGCTTGTCGCAACCTACTCCGCGATGCCTCCGACGGGTGCCGTTTTGATTTTCCGCGAGACCGACGAGGATACGGTGGTGAAAATTCTCTCAGCGATGAAGCCGGACCGAGTGGCGTTAATTCTCGGTGAAATGGCTAGGTTGGTGGACAAGGATCGCGCGGATGAGCCTCCTTCCCGGCGGGCAGCTCGTATTTCGGACAAACTTCGCCTGATGAAGGCTCTTAAGAAAGAGGTGGCACAATGAAGGTTTTTAATCGTGGATCGGAAGTCGCTGCTCAGCCGTTGCTGCCTGTCGTTGCCCCCAAGGCGGACAAGGGGCAGTTTTCTTCCAGTGCCGCGGCTAACGATTTTTCGTCGATAGATCCTCAGGATCCGCAGGGGTTCAGTCGTCTTTTGGATGACGGATATACCACGAACGCCACGAACCTGGGTTCGGGGGCGGGCAGGGCCAAGGCTTCGCAGAAAACGAATGCCCGTTCGGACAGGGCCGAAGCGGCCTCGCGGGCTGTTTCGAAAACAGGCGATGCCGGCAAGAAGCTTGGACTCAGCGATTCGCGTGCGGACAAAACGGGTTCGCTTTCTGCCCCTGATTTTAAGGCGGGCGTTCAGGATGCCGACGCGAATGCGGCACCGAGCGAAACTTTGGTTGCAGTTGTTTCTCCCAAAGACTCTCCCAAAGACGCCCCTAAAGTTGAATCGAAGCCGCAATCTGACAGTGGATTGGTCTCCGATTCCAGCCCTCTTCCTTTGGATCCGCGCTTGATTCAGACTCCTGCCGAACTCGCTCTTGAAGCGGCCGCGATCGCCGCGGCCCAGCTTCTTGCGGCGCAACCTGCAGTGCAAACGGTTGCGGTCAGTCCGGAAACATCCGGAGTCTCTGACGTTGGTGTTCAGGGTGGTTTCCAAGCAGGGAGCAGCACTTCGCAGCCCTCAGGCGTTCTTTCCTTCGCAGATCAGCTTGCCCTGAGGACTCTTCAGGCCTCTTTTCGTCCTGAAATTGCGACACGACCGGCGGTGCCCGGAGGTGTTGTTTCCTTGGCCGCCCAGAACTCTTCGGCTGCGATGGTTCCGAATGAACCGACATCAGCTGCAGACCTATCCGCAACTCCTCTTTTGCAGGTTGCTCCGCCGCAGCAAGGTGCAGCAGCCTCTTCTGAGGGAAAAGCCGGAATCACTGTTGGAGCGGTGCTCGTTCAGGGTGACGCTGCGACTTCGCTTCCTGTGGAGGCCTCGCTGGTGAGTCTTTCCGCGACGCCTGCGCAGGCGGATGCGCTTGCGAGCGCCGGCAAGCAGTTGGTCGCACCTACGGCAAATGGCGTTTCATTGAGTGCGAAAGGTGACGGGACGGAGAATCAGGCAGGGATTGGATCCTTAAATCCGGAAGCCGCCGTGGTCGCGCCGACGCAATCCGTCAATGTTTCAGCCAAAGTGGAGTACAAAGTGGAGTCCAAAGTGGGGGGGGAAATTTTTGCATCGCAAGCGACGGTCTCTCTTGAGAAAGGCACCAGCAAGGACGCTGTTGGGGAACCCGCGGCTTCCCAACCCACACTGCCGTTGACTTCGGTGGCTGTGACTGGGACATCTCTGAAAGAGAACGCCTCGGATTCCTCTGGAAAAGGCCAGTCGAACGGGTCTGGCGCTCAAAACTCGAAGGACCAAGGCCCAGTTCAGGTGCAAGTTGTCCCGATCAAGGTGGCCCAGCCGCAGAATAGCCGCATAAGTACGGCAACGACCAAGCCTGCTGCCGCATCTGGCACGCTAGGTGCTAATGAGAAGGGTGTGCTTAAAGATTTGACAGTGCTCAGCGCTCCGACGCTGGAGGAAACGGCTCCTGCCAAGAATCAGGATTCCGTTTTGAGTGCTGCTGCCGATAAAACGCACCTCGCACAGGTGCCTGCTCCTTTCGCCGACGGAGCGCGTCCTCTCGCGGAAGTGAATTCCAAGCCCGCAGTTCTTCCTCCAGTGGTGGTCAAGGGCAACGAGGTTTGGAAGGTGGTGACTGATGCCCTGCAGCGTGCACGTTCTGAAAACCCTTCGCATCTGGCCGTTGAAATTCGTATGGAAGACGGCTCGACCCTCGGGTTGGAGGTGCGCATGAGCAGTACTGGTTTACAGGCTTCTTTCCGGTCTGAGTCCCAGACACTTTTGAAGAATTTGGAAGCGCAGTGGACTGGTTTTGTGGCCAAAGAGTCGCCGGACGCCAAAGTCACGGCGGCCGTTTTTGAAAGCCGGAGCGGGTTCGGAAACTCGACCGAAACCAGTTCGAACGGGGGTGAGCGCCGCCAGCAGATGGAGGATTCTGCGGCTTCCGCATCGCTTTCCCGGGGTTCGCTTTCTGGCAAGTCTACGCAGTCGCCGGAAACGGCCACCAAGCAAATTACTCCCTCCATCCGTACGCGGGATGGACGCATGGCGGTTTACGCGTAGGTTTCTAAATCTATCACTGACATGGCTTCATCTATCACCAGTTCAAGTTCAAGTGGCTCTATGGACGTCAGCAAGCTGAGTGCTGCGGCCCAGCAGGCGCTTCAGGGGATTACGATCAAAGCGAACAAGCAGTCGCTCACGCAGGACGACTTTTTGAAACTCCTGACGGTTCAGTTGCAGAATCAGGATCCCCTCAAGCCCATGGAGGACGCTCAATTCATGGGGCAGATGGCTCAGTTTGCTTCATTGGAGCAGACGAGGGCATTGAATGCCACCGTGTCGACTCTCTCGACCTCCTTGGGCTTCACGTCCGCCCAGCAGTTCCTGGGTAAAAATGTGACGCTCAACGATGGCGGTAATGAAGTCACAGGAACCGTTTCGGGGGTCATGCTGGTCAGTGGTTCGCCGCAAATTTTGGTGGGCGGAAAAGCCTACACAACCGACAAGGTGACGGCTGTAACCCTCGCAAGTCCAGTGGCTCCCTAGATGCCCGCTTACACGCACCCAAATTCATCAAACTAAAAATTCTACGACCAACCTCTAACCGCAAAAACATATGTCTCTAGCAGCAAGTCTTAACGTCGGTGTAAGCGCTCTCCGGGCCTACTCTGAGGGTATTCAAACGGTCTCCAACAATATCGCCAACGTGAATACGGTGGGGTACAAGGCGTCCCACGCGCAGTACGCGGATACATTCTCCAACATCCTTCGTCCCATGGTGCCGAACGAAAAAGGGGACGCCGCAAAGATCGCTCCGACGCAGGTCGGGGGCGGTGTGCAGGTCGAATCTGTAGCGCCTGTTTTCTCGCAGGGAACGATCCAGGTGACCAACTCGAACAGTGATCTCGCGATTGCAGGGAATGGTTTCTTTTTGGTCAAAAATCCGTTGACCCAGCAGATGTTTGTCACGCGTGCTGGGAACTTTCGTGTGGATGCCGCTGGAGCTCTGGTGACCCAGCAGGGGTACCATGTGCAGGGTTCGTTGAACGCCAGCACCAAGGTGATTTATGACAGCACGTCTGGTGCTTACAATGTTCTCGGGCCTCAGGACAACTATAAGGTTGTCATCAGTGCCAGCTCAAACTCGGTGCCTGTTACAAAATTCGAAAACGCTACAGCTGGGAGTAAAGTCTTGTTCTTGGCTACTGGCGGCACGCTTTCGGGGCTTAGCACGGGCATGCCGATCAGTAATTCAACCAAGCTTCGCTCTGGGACGATCATTTCTGAAATTCATCCCGAAACGACGCCTCCGAGCATTGTCCTGAGTGATAGTATTTTGAGTCCGATAGCCAGTACGGACCCATTGACTGTGGGTCAAAAGTCAGTGGACGCTCAATCTCATACTCTCACGCTGCCGTGTGACTACCTTCGTCCAGATTTAGTCAAGGGAATGCCCCTGATCGGGACTGGGATCAAGCCCGGGACTTTGATTGCAGATCCCGGAATTACCGGAAATCTGAAGGTGACCATTTCCGCAGCTCCAAGTTTGGTGGTGGAAGATCTATCTGGGGGAGTGAGTGTTTTTGCAGTGGAAGATGCAACGACCACGACCGGTCCAAAGTTATTTGTAAAAACGACCGATGGAGTTTCTGCGGGGATGATCGTTTCGGATCCAGGGGGTCCTTTCAACAATCTCGTAGTGAAGACAACCGGCTTAGACGCGGCGAGCGGCAAGCATTGGATTGAAGTGGTTAAAGCGAATGGTGCTCTTCCGAGCGACACGACTGGGAACACGGCGGATTCCCCTGTTTACACGATTTTGGCGGGTACGACGACTCCTAGTTTCAGCGTCTCCGGAGCAAAGACGTTGGATAAGAAAAACTCTTTCGTGATGATCCCTCCGACCATCGGGTTACAGGATGGGGACCCTGTGACTGGCGATGGAATTCCCGTGGGGACATTCATCAAGAAGCCGAATGGGATAACACCAAATGATCCGGTCACGGGCTTAACCAGAGTGGACTTGGTTGATGCAAAGGGGAATGCAGTGTTTCCAACAATGGACTCCTATGCGGCTGTGCGCTTGGCGTTTAAGGAACAGTCCATCACGATCAGTGACTTCCCGATGACTGACAGCTTCCAGAATGTGACGCTTTCCCTTGGAAACGCGTATCGTCCGGCGGCCACGGTTGGAGATGTGAGAATCAGCTTCAATGAATATGACGGTCTCGCGGCAGATCCAACCAAGGTACCTGACTACACCTTTGTTGGCACGGATGGTAAGGCGCTGGATGGAATTACATTGCAGGCGGCTCGTGCGGGGGCTCCCAAGATCCGTACGTTCAATGTTGGAACGACTGGCGACATCAATATCGTTCTCTCGAACGGACAAACATTCACGTCGGGAGCCGTGCTGCTTCAGATGTTCAAGGATCCAGGTGCGTTGACGCGTGAGGGAGACAATCTCTTCTCCGGCATGAACACTGCAGGCCCTTACAATGGAGCATTTAATGCGGGTAACATCAGCGGCCTGACGCCTTCCACGGGCGGTTTGGGTGTGATTAATGGCGGTTCTTTGGAATTGTCCAACGTCGACCTCGGCGAAGAGTTCTCGACGATGATCACCACGCAGCGCGCCTTTCAGGCGGGTTCCCGCGTTGTGACTACGACCGACCAGATGCTCGAGGAAGCCGTCAATCTGAAGCGCTAATTTGAGCGGTAGTCTCGCTGGTCCTCCAGTATAGTTCCTCTCCCTCCACGCCCTTAATACTCATGTCTGACGAAGCTGCAGAGCCCTCACAAGATCCAAATGCCCAAGGTGGTGCACCGGCCAAGAAAGGGGGGAATCCCATGGTTCCCCTCATCATCGCGATCGTTGCCAGCACGGCGATATCTTTTGTGTTGGTGAAGTTTGTGTTCGCTCCGGGACTTGAGAAGAAAATCAGGGCGGAACTCACTCCTGCAGAGGAGGGAGCTGAGGGAGCTGAGGGGGCTGCGGCGGCACCGGCGAAAGACGCCCATGCTGCTCCCGCGAAGGAAGCTCCCAAGGACGCCCACGCGGCCCCGGCAAAGGAAGCTCCCAAAGACGCCCATGGCGCTCCCGCAAAGGACGCCCATGGCGCTCCCGCAAAGGACGCTCATGGCGCTCCCGCAAAGGACGCTCCGAAGGATGCGCATGGCGCGCCTGCGAAGGACGCCCACGGTGCTCCTGCGAAGGACGGGCCTGAGAAAGGAGCGAAGCAGACCAAGGGTGGTTGGGAGTATGGCTTCCCCAATGTCGTTTCAAATCTGACGGGCTCCTTGGGGACCAAGTACGTGAAGGTGTCCTTCACCGTATTGAGCGACGACAAAAATATTGGCGATATTGTGGAAGAAAACAAAAGCAAGCTGAAGGATGCGGCCATTCGGGTGCTGGGTTCACGCTCCTTGGCCGATATGGAATCTTCGGGGGCTAAGAACGTGCTCTGCAGTGAGATTGCGGCGAACTTCAACAAGGCCCTCAATTCCAATTCGGTGAAGCAGATTTTTCTGACTGAGTTTCTGATCCAATGAGTGACGCTGTTGAAGAACCTCAGGTTGAAGATCTAGCAGCGCCCGTGACATCCACGGGGAGACTGGTTTCGGTGATATCCGCTGAAGGGAATCCCAGGTCTGTGGATGCCTCCGCCGTGACGTCCTATAATTTCAGGCAGCCTGGATTTCTCTCGCAGAAGGACACTTCCCAGCTGGCGGCGCTGCATCAAAAGTACGTGGCGAGCTTGGTGGCAAAGGTTGCGACGTTCCTGCGGATGGACGTTTCCTGCGAAAAAAAGTCGGTGCGGTGCGCCAGTGTGCCGTTCAAGACTTTCTGCGAGAACGTGCAGCAGCCGACACACCTCTCGGTGTTCCAGGTTTCCGGGTTGGATGGGGCAGGGGTTTTGGAAATACGGCCCAAGACGAGCATTGCGATTGCGAACCGGCTTTTGGGCGGACAGGGCGTGGTGACGGAAGCCGAACGGAATCCGACGGAGATTGAGGTCGCGCTCCTGGATGACGTGGTGATGATGATTTTGCGGGAATGGTGTTCGATGTTTGAGCGGACGCCCGCATTGACGCCCACGATCGTCGGGCACGAGAGTGGGACGCGTTTTCTGCAGATTGCTGCGGATGACACGCCGTGTTTTGTGTTCAGGGCGGAGATAAATGTGGGGGGTCTGAAGGAGCAGCTCCAGATTGGGGTGCCGTTCTCCTTGATGGATGGAATCACTCATGAGACAGGGTTGGGGGGGAAGACCACGCCTGAGATCAAGCAGAAGCCGTTGCACTGGCGTTCGCCCTATGCGGCGATCGAGGTGCCGATCACGGCCGAGTGGGATGTGCGTGAAATCACCTTGGGTGAAGCGGCGGCGATTTCTCCCGGAGATGTGATCCACGTTCCTCAGGATTTGATTGATCAGACACGGCTGAAAGTTTCGGAGACGGAAGAATTTTATGGCACGATCGGGGTCGAGGAAGGCCGCCTTGCAGTGCACCTAAACGAAAGAATCACAAAGGAATAGGTTATGGTTAACACTCTCGATGATTCCAGACTGAGCACAGTTTTGGATGTAAAGGTGCAGCTTTCAGTGAGACTGGGCTCTTGCCAGATGGCGATGCGCGATGTGCTCGAGCTTCAGCCCGGTACGGTGGTCCAGTTGGGGCAGCGTGCGGATGATCCCGTGGGTTTGTATATCAACGACAAGTTGATTGCTCTCGGTGAAGTGGTGGTGGTGGAAGAGAAGTTCGCCATCAAGGTTACGACCATGGTTGGCGGTCCGGCGTAAGGCTGCGCCTTATGATAAGGCTGCGCCTTATGGCACCCGCCATCTGGATCCGAGTTGCTTGGAGTGCCTGTCTGTGGCTGGTGTCTCCTCTCTGGGTGCGCGCTCAGGAGGCTGGGGTAATTTCTGGTGGGACAGTGGTCGCTTCGGCCGGTTCCATTGCCACTTCCGTTGCCACTTCCGTTGCCACTTCCGTTGCCACTTCCGTTGCCACTTCCGTTGCCACCTCGCCTCTCACGGGCGGGGCCACAACCATTGCCGGGGGAAATGGCATCTCTATCCTTGGGTACATCCTGACTGTTTTGGTTCTGGCCGTTGCCGCGGTTGCGTTGCTGCTGAGGGGGGGCTTTTTCGGGATCTTCACAGGGGCCGCCAAGACGGAGCGGAAGTTACACATCGAAGAGTCGCGCTCGCTGGGACACCGGCAGCATTTGGTCGTGGCCTCCTACGAAGGACGTCGTTTCCTCCTCGGGGTTTGCCCGGGTAGCATCGAGTATTTAAGCGGGTTG
Source organism: Chthoniobacteraceae bacterium (assembly GCA_947476255.1). Classification (GTDB taxonomy): domain Bacteria; phylum Verrucomicrobiota; class Verrucomicrobiia; order Chthoniobacterales; family Chthoniobacteraceae; genus Chth-196. The sequence continues at coordinate 40,737 of CANJPY010000027.1, forward strand.
GATCCAGAACCGCTTCCACCCGCGGGCAGTTTTCAGGAGTTGCTGTCCCCAGATTTCACCAACTCCAAGGAAGCAAAGGCGACTGCGGACAAGGCAGAACCTCACAAAGACGCCCCATGAGAGTGCTAAATTTGGAATTCACCCACGCTTCACCAGACCATTGCCGGTTGAAAAGCCGGCGTTGGGCGGTATGGCTTGTTTTGGGTGTTTTATTAGGCCTCTGCTGGGGGGCGAGTCCGGCGTTTGCGCAACAACCCGCAGCCCCTGGCGGAGCGTCGATGACCATTTCCTTGGGGGGAGACACGGATCCCGCGAATGTGTCGACCGCCATCCAGATTGTGGTGTTGATGACGCTGCTGACGCTGGCGCCCTCCTTCCTGTTGCTGATGACAAGTTTCACCCGGTTCGCCATCGTGCTGGGGTTTATTCGGAGCGCGATCGGGTTGCAGGGGGCGCCTTCGAATCAGATTATCGTGGGGATGTCTCTGTTTTTGACGATGTTCATCATGACGCCGACGGCGAAACGGGTGAATGACGAGGCGCTTCAGCCCTACATGAACAAGGAGATTTCGACAACGCAGTTTGCGGAGCGGGCGTCGGTGCCCATGAAGACTTTTATGGTGAGGCAGACGCGTCCTTCAGAGATCGACTTTTTTCTGGGACTTTCGGGACAGGGGCCCACGGCGACTGAAAATCTGCCCATCACGGTTGTGGTGCCGGCCTTTGTGTTGAGCGAACTTCGGACCGCGTTTCAGATGGGCTTCCTGATTTACGTCCCTTTCCTGGTGATTGACTTCCTTGTGTCTTCGACGCTCATGTCCATGGGGATGATGATGATGCCGCCGATGATGATTTCCCTCCCCTTCAAGCTGCTGCTTTTCGTGCTGGTGGATGGCTGGCACTTGATTGTGCGTTCCTTGGTCCAGAGCTTCGCTTCATGAACATCGAACAATCGGTCGATATCCTCAGGGACTTGGTGACGGTGGCGCTGACCGTTTCCTCACCGATTCTGCTTGTCGCGGTTTCCGTGGGGGTGGTGGTGAGTTTGCTTCAGGCGGTGACGAGCATTCAAGAGGCCTCGCTTTCGTTTATCCCGAAGGTAGTGGCGCTGGGGATTACCATGGTCGTGGTGGCGCCGTGGATTTTAAAGACGCTGATGGACTTTACGATGGTGTTTCTGAACCGTTTGCCAGAAGCCGTGCGGTAGTTAGAAGGCAGAGTGTTTTCATTCATTCTTCCCGCTCCAAGCCCGCTCTAAGCCTGCTCATAAGGTTATGCTCAACGGAGATTTCTTGATCTTGTGGTTTTTGGCATCTCTGCGTGCCACTGGACTGATGATGATCTCCCCCGTGTTTTCCTCCCGGGCGGTGCCCGCGCCCCTGCGCGTGATGATCGCTTTGTTCACCGCCTCCATTGCGGCGATGCTGCAGAAGGGGGGGCACCCGTTGCCAGCGAGTCTTGGGACGCTGGTGGTGGCGTCGGTGCTGGAAATCACTATTGGACTCTTTATGGGGTGGGCGATTCGCCTGGTTTTACACGGCGTGGAGATGGCTAGTCACGTGATCTCCAGCGAGCTTGGGTTCACGATGGGGCAGCAGATTGATCCCATGAGTGATACCCCCGAGAATGCGGTTGGCCAGCTGCTGATGTCCTTTGGGTCCTTGGTTTTTCTCATTTCGGGAGCCCACCAGTCGGTTCTGGCGGCTTTCCTTCACAGTTATGAGATTGCGCCGGTGGGGGCTTTTCGAGGGAATGAGGGTGCGGGTGCCCTTTTAGTGGGGGCCACGGGAAAAATTTTCCAGGCTGGCATTCAGATGGCGGCCCCCCTGGTGGCGGTGAATTTTATCATTTCGCTGACGTTCTCCATCCTCGGCAAGGCTGCGCCGGCCATGCATGTCTTCGGTGAGAGTTTCGCTGTCCGGATTGTGGTTGGGCTGACTTTGCTGGGGTTGACCCTGACGCTGGCTTCACAGTTGCTCCTCACCGCGCTCCACCAAGCCCCGGAGCTGATGCTTCGGATCATCCCCTGATTTTTTCTTCCTATGGCGGATCAGGAAAATAAAACGGAGGAGCCCACGCAGAAACGTCTGACAGAGGCGAAGGATTCGGGGCAGTTTCCCCGCGCGCCTGATCTGCAGACGGTGGCGATTCTGGCGGCGGCCATTTGGGCGATTTCAGTACTGGGGCGTGAGATCACCGAAAAAGTGGCGTCGATAGCCGTCGGGATTTTTTCCAATCTGGGAAAGATGGAAATTCGGCCGGAGGCAGCCGGTCCTTGGGGGATGGATTCGTTGAGGAATTTGCTGGGTTTGTCGATGCCTTTGGCTTTGGTTTGCGCTACGGCGGCCGTCCTGATGGGGGGCGTGCAGACGAAGTTCTCGCTTTCTCTTAAAGTATTGGAACTAAAGTTTGACCGTTTGGACCCGATTGCGGGTTTTCAGCGCATTTTTTCCACGCAGGGACTCGTGCGGGTGGGGCTCGATTCTCTGCGCATGGGTGCGGTTGCCTGGGTGATATACGGAGGACTGCAACGCGTTTTGGCGGATCCGATTTTTTACACCCCCGTGCCACTGGGACGCTTGGGAGGGTTCATTGCCGATTCCGCGGTTGTTTTGTTGTGGCGCTGTGTGCTGGCTCTTGGACTGATAGCGGCGGCGAATTTCGGCTATCAGTTTTTCCGAGTGAAAAAGAGTTTGATGATGACCAAGCAGGAGGTTCGGGATGAAATGAAGCAGTCCGAAGGGGACCCCAAGGTGAAGGGGGCGTTGCGTGCGATGGCGCGGCGGATTTTGCAGCGGCAGATGTTGAAGTCTGTCGAGACCGCTGATGTGGTGGTGACCAACCCGATACACTTTGCCGTGGCGCTTCGTTATGACAGGAAACAGGAGGCGGCCCCTGTGGTCGTGGCGAAGGGGGAGCAGGCATTTGCCCGTCGTTTGAAGGCCGTGGCGGCTCAACACGGAGTGCCCGTGGTCGAAAATCCACCGGTGGCCCGGATTTTATATAAATTTGGCAAGGTGGGGAAACCCATCCCTGTGAATTTATATCATACGGTAGCGGAGATCCTTGCCTTTGTTTATAAGACGCACAAGGAATATTTTAGGGAGCTGAAACGCAGAAGAGATGAGTCTTGAGCACGAGCCTTGCTTACCTAGAACGGCCGATCCATGAACGAACTCGCCTTTCCATCTCCCGCAAAGATTCTTGAGAGTCTGAAGAAGGGCGATCTTGCCTTCGTCGCGGCTTTGTTCGGCACGGTGGTGTTGCTGGTGATCCCTGTAGGTCCCCTGGTTCTGGATCTCTTGCTTGCCGCCAGCATTGCCATTTCTCTTCTCATCCTCCTGATCATTGTTTACGTCAAGGAACCGGAGGATTTCTCGGGGTTCCCCACCTTGCTGCTTTCCGTAACCCTTTATCGGCTGGCCCTGAACGTGGCCTCGACTCGGTTGATTTTGGTGGACGGTCATGCCGGCAACATCATTCAGGCGTTCGGAGATTTCGTCGTTCGAGGAAACTATGTGGTCGGGGCGGTGGTCTTTTTGATCTTGGTGGTGATTAACTTCATGGTGATCACCAAGGGTGCCGGGCGTATTGCGGAGGTCGCGGCCCGGTTCACTTTGGATGCGATGCCGGGGAAGCAGATGTCGATTGACGCGGAATTAAACGCCGGGCTCATTGACGAAGCGACGGCGACGCGCCGGCGCTTGAAGATCCAGAAGGAAGCCGACTTTTATGGGGCGATGGACGGGGCGAGTAAGTTCGTGCGGGGGGATGCGATTGCCGGCATTTTGATCACACTGATCAACGTTGTGGGCGGGATTGTGATCGGGGTCGTTCAGAAAAATCTTCCTGTGGCGGAGGCCCTCAAGCGCTACACGCTTCTATCCATCGGGGATGGCTTGGTGGCGCAGGTGCCGGCGTTGGTGGTTTCTCTGGCGGCAGGTATTTTGGTGACGCGCGCTTCGGAAGATTCCGATTTGGGAAGCTACCTTTCCAAGCAGCTGACATTCTACCCGCGCGCGATGGGGATCGCGGCAGGCATGATGGGCGTTTTTGCCGTGGTGCCGGGAATGCCCGTGTTTCCATTTTTGTCGCTGGCGGTGATTCTCGGAGTGCTCGCGTGGAAGTTGAAGAAAGCCGAGGCTGAGGCTGCTGAAAAAGCCGCGGTGGCTGCGGTGGCAAATGCGAGCAAGAATCTCGGAGCCGGGACGGTGCCTGCTTCAGAACGTCCTGCGGGAGCGAGCGATGGGAAGCCAAAGGCGATTTCCGACGAGTTCAAAAAGCTCATGGAGGTGGACGTCCTCTGCATCGAACTTGGACTGGGCTTGGTGGGGTTGGCGGACAAAAAGACGGGGGGCGACCTGCTCGACCGCGTCACGGGCGTGCGCCGAAATTTTGCCCGGGACATGGGGATGGTGATCCCGCCCATCGCAATCCGCGACAGTTTGGATTTGGAAAATTCGGAGTACCGCTTCCTTTTGCGTGGCCGAGAGATTTCGCGCGGCAAGGTGCTCTTGAAGCATTGGCTGGCGATGAATGTTTCCAACAGTCCGATTGTCCTGCGGGGGGTTTCCACGGTGGAACCTGTTTTCGGAATCAAAGCGACTTGGGTGGACGACGAGGAGCGGCGTACTGCGGAAATTCACGGGTTCACCGTGGTCGACCCCAGTTCGGTGTTGATCACGCATTTGTCGGAAACGATGAAACGGCACGCACATCTAATTTTGGGCAGACAGGACGTGCAGACCCTCCTGGACTCGTTGAAGGAAACCCAGCCCGTGCTGGTGACGGATGTGGTTCCCGAACCGCTGGGGGTGGGGGCCGTTCAGCGCGTGCTGCAGAACCTCCTGCGGGAAGGCATTTCCATCAAGAATTTGCCGTCCATCATGGAAAATCTTGGCGACGTCGCGGCCTTGACCAAAAACCCGGACGAGTTGTCCGAGCATGTGCGGAGACGTTTGGGCACGTATTTTGTGGCTGAGTACGAGTCGGAACCCGGCATCTTGAAGGCCATCACGATCGAGCCTCGTTTGGAGCAGTTGTTGACCTCCAAAGTGCATCGGACTCAGTTTGATGTGGGGTTGGTGATCGATCCCCAGATGGCGCAGCATCTCCTGCAGGATCTTTCCAAACGGATGTCCGAAATGGCGGAAAAAGGCCTGGTGCCGGTCTTGATTACCACTTCGGAGCTGCGGTTGGCGTTCCGCCGGTTCTTTGAGCCGTCTCTGGGGAAGTTGGTGGTGATTTCGTATCAGGAATTACCCGCCCAGACAGAAATTCAGAACGTGGGGATCCTGCTGCCTCCGCCAGTCGCTCAACAGAATGCGGCCTAACCCAGAATCTTGAACCATGAAAAACGTAACTGGCATTTGCAAAACGGCTCATTCTGAGTTGATTCCGTAGTATGGCTGAACAGCGTTACAGATTCGTGGTGGGCTCCGCCGAGGAGGCTGTGAGTGTATTGCGGCAACGCTTCGGTGCGCGCGCCCGGGTGGTTTCTGTGCGGCAGGTGGAAGGAAAGGGGCTCGCGCGGTTCTTGCAGGCCCCCAAGCTTGAGGTCATCGCTGCGGTGGGGGACACTCCGGCGCCCGCTCCCGTGCCTGTTTCAACCGCCGCCACCGCCGCCACCTCGGCCGCCACCTCCGCCACCTCCGCCGCTGTTCACGAAGCACCCCAGCAGATGCGTTCGGTCGTGACGGAGATGCCCAGATCCCAATCTCAGGAAAGTGCCGCTCCAGCCCAGGAATCGTCTTTCGGAATGGCGAGTCGGCTGGTACGTCTTTTGGAAGCCGGAGGGATCTCCAAACAGGTTCTTTCCCGGCTGCAGCTTTATCCTTCCTGGACGAGTATTGAGACAATGCCTCTGGGGCGCTCGCTGCCCGAGGTGGGCGGTTTGTTGCGCGCCGAATTCCGCACGATCCCAAGGCGTCCGCTGGGGGATCGGATTGCTTTCGTGGGGCCTGCGGGCTCTGGCAAAACAACGGCGCTTTGCAAACGGCTCGCGATGGATGTGTTCTTGAGAAATCAAAAGCCTTCCGCCCTCAAGCTCGATCTGGACCGGGCAAATCCGGGGGATGCGCTTTCGGTGTTTTGTGAAGCCCTTGGGGCGAGTTACATCCGCTCTGCCGCCGAGGCGCCGACTCCCGGCCATGGCCGTACCCTTTATATTGACCTCCCGGGTTTTGGTCTGTGGGCGGATGACGAAATGGCCGATATCCGGACGGCGCTGGCGCCCCTGTTTACGACCAGTCGTGCCATTGTGATCAATGCCGCTTATGATCCGGCCTTGATCCGGCGTTGTTTTGAAGTGGGCGCGCGTTTGGAGTGCACGCATGTGGTCTTCACTCATTTGGATGAATTACAACACTGGGGCAAGATGTGGGACTTTTTACTGCGCTCCGGGTTGACGCCCCTGTTCCTGAGCACGGGACAAAATATCGCCGGAGATTGCGAAGAGAACGTGTTTGAGGCGGTTCTTTCGCGAACCTTTTCCGGAGTTGGTTTGGAATCTGCTACTCAGGCCGCAAGCGCATGAAGTACTTTCTTCTCATGGGGGGATTCGCAGGGTTTGCAATCGTGATGATTGCCAGCTTGTACGCGGGCAATCGTCCAGCCACAGCCCTTCGGGACGCCTCGATCGGGCTTTTCGTAGGGGGCATGCTCTTCAGGATGCTTCACGCTGCATACATTGCAGGAATTAAAGGGTGCATCTCGGACCGCCTCAGAGGCGGGCGCGAGGTTGATCATTCGGAGGAGTTGGAGGGGCAAAAGAGGGCGTGACGCCCTGACGGCCCAGTCGATTGGAACACCCCATGCAGCATCCTGAACACAACGTTGTATCCTCCGCCACCGTGGTGCGCACGTACCAGACGGAAGAGGATCGCACCCACCTTTTGGAGAGTAATCTCTCCCTGGTGAAGGCTGTCGTGGACAGAATGAGGATTTTTTTGCCGCCCTCGCTGGATTTAGAAGATCTTTACAGTGTTGGAATCACGGGCTTGATGACCGCAGTCCGCAAGTATGATTCTTCCCAAGGCACACCCTTTGCAGGGTTCGCAGCCTTTCTGATCCGGGGGGCAGTCAAAGACGAACTGCGGAAGATGGATTGGACTCCCAGAAGTATTCGCGAAAAAGCGAAAAAGGTCCGCGAAGCCTTGGAAGGACTCGAGCAAAGACTGGGCCGTCCCGCCCTTGAGACGGAGGTCGCGGACGAAATCGGGGTGAGTCTGGAGGAGTACTGGGATTTGCTGGACGAGATCCGTCCCGTCAGTTTTGTGCCGCTCGATGACGAACTTGCCGGAGAGGAAAGCTCCGAAGTGAGGGTTCACGAAAGAATTCCCGATGAATCTCAGGAGGATGCGCTCCGGATTCTGGAACGCCGGGAGTTGATGCAATTGGTGGTGCAGCAGATGCAGAAAATGCCGGACCTGACACGGAAAGTGTTGGCGATGTATTATTTTGAGAATCTCCGTCTCTCTGAAATAGCGGCAGTTTTTAGTCTTACGGAGGGCCGTATTTCTCAAATTCACACGCAGGCTGTGTTGAGCCTGCGCAGTTTTGTCAGGCGAATTAACAATAATTCAAACTTATGCTCCTAATCGTTGGTTATATCGTTGTCATTCTTGGAGGTGCTATCGGATTTATGATGGCCGGGGGTCATCTCTCGTCCTTGCTGGTGCCCTCTGAGTTCGTTTCCCTAGGGGGCTTGACCCTCGGGATGATTTTGATCGCCTCCAATCCTGCCGGGATCAAGTCCCTGATCGCTGCCGTAGTCAGCGTGCTCAAGGGCGGGTACGTGCAGAAAAAGGACGTCGAAGAGTTGCTCAAGCTCCAGTATGAGCTTTATAACACCGCCCGTCGTAACGGTCTGATCGCTTTGGAAGATCACGTCATGGATCCCAAGAAGAGCGCGATCTTTTCGAAGTTCCCGACGCTCACCAACAACCACGGCCGGTTGGAGTTTCTGACCAACGGACTCAAGCCTTTGATTGACGGGCGCATCAAGCCGGAACAGCTCGAGTCCCTCATGCAGGTGACCATGGATGCCCATGATGAAGAATTGAGTGAACCGATTCATTTGCTGCAGCTTGTGGGTGACTCTCTGCCGGGTCTGGGGATTATCGCGGCCGTTTTGGGGATCATTCATACGATGGCCATCGTCGATTCCGGTGCCGCCATGGTGGGTAAGAGCGTTGCCGCCGCTTTGACTGGAACGCTCCTCGGGGTGTTGGGAGCCTATGGCTTCGTCAACCCCACCGCTGCGAAGGTCAAGGCCAACAACAATTTGGAGACCCAGTATTTCACCGCGGTGATGAAGGGGCTTTGCGGCTTTGCCCAGGGCATGAACCCGATCATGGCCGTGGAAATTGCACGCCGTTGTATGGACCACCACCTCACGCCGTCTGCGGAAAAGCTTGAGGAAATCCTCAAAGGCGCCGCCAAGTAGCATCCACTGCAGCGGTTCTCTCGATCTGATTTCTCATGGCCAAAAAGAAAGACGCACATCACGGCGGAGCTTGGAAGGTTGCTTACGCAGACTTCGTGACCGCCATGATGGCGCTTTTCATTGTGTTGTGGATTTGCAAGGAAAAGCCCAAACTCGCAGCGCTGATCACGGCTACTTTCGAGAAGGAGATGACGTGGAAGGAGCTTTTCTTCGGCGGTTTCATGGAACAACCGGGGCAGCCTGATCCTCTGGCGGATGTCAAGATGACCCAGGAGGAGATCGACGAAATCCTCTCGAAAGTCACGGCGGACGTCCAGAAGATGATCAACAAGGATGATCCCGACAGCGAGGACATGGAAATCCAGGTGACTTCGGACGGGGTCAAGATTCTGCTGTTTGACAACCCCAAGAAACCGCTTTTCGAGCCGTTGACAGCCAAGCTCACCAAGTGGGGGGAATTCGTGATGGAGAGCCTTTCGTGGATTATCGAGAAATACAAGATGCGCGTCTTTATTGATGCGCACGTTTCGACCACCGACGCCCAGTTTCCCAAGAAGGACTACGGACTGTGGGAGTTGACGGTGGACCGAGCGACGGCCTGCCGCCGCTCCCTGTTGAATTACGCCTGTTCACCCAAGGCTTTCTTCCGGGTTGCTGGATTTGGAGACAGCAAACCGCTGCCCGATACGGAGCCTGAATCTGAAGAGAACGACCGTATTCTTTTCAATTTAACCATCAAGACGTGGAAATAGACTTGGACCCCGAATTTTATGGATAGTTACCTTTCCAACCGACCCAAAGTGGATCCCTCTTCTGGATTTGATGCAGGAATGCCCGCGGATGGCCTCGCCTTCCGTGATCCGATGGAAGGGCATGACGCTTTCATGTCAAACCTGCCGCAAACGGGAGGTTTTCAGTCCTTGAAGTCGGCGCTCCTCGAAGCCGGCAGCGTCATGAACGCCGCGGATGCGCACCGTCCACATCATTCCAAGGGAGCTCTGACGGATTCTCAGACAACGGAACCGTCCGTGGAACTGATTACGCATGAGGGGCGTATTGAGAAAGTCATCGTGACCTGTTCGTGCTGCCGGACGATCGAGTTGGAGTGCACCTACTAATTTTTTGCCGAGGGTGCGGCCTGCGAACAGCTCGCCGCCGACTTTGTTTCAGTTCACTTTCAGCGTTTTATGGCCAAGAAAAAAGATGAGCATCATGGAGGGGCGTGGAAGGTTGCGTACGCAGACTTCGTGACGGCCATGATGGCGCTCTTCATCGTGCTTTGGATTATTGCCCCCGAGCCCAACGATAACAAAATCGTATACGAAGATGAAATTGACACGGCTCCACCCCAGGACACCAATACGCAGGGGGGCGAGCAGAAGACTCCGGGAGAAAAGCCGGGGGATAAGATGGGAGACGCCGGAGCCGCCCAGCGGATGAAGGATCTTCAATTCATAGCCGACGAGCTGATCAAACTGCTAAAGGTGGACGATTTGGAACCGGAGCCTCCCGTGGACGTGAAGCTGGTGAATGAAACGATCAAAATCACTCTGTTTGATCGGCAAAAGAAGCCCTTTTTCAAAACAAGCACTTCGCAGCTCACAGAATGGGGCGATTTTGTCCTCAAAAACTTGTCCTACGTCGCGGTGAGGCACGACATGCTTCTTCTCTTGGACGGGCATACTGCCAAGGGTAATACTGACGCGGGAGATCGTGCCGAGTCCGGGCCTTGGGAATTGAGCGTGGATCGGGCGGCCGTTTCCAGAAGGCGCTTGATTAGTTTTGACCTGAAATCCGAGCAGGTCATTCGCTTGACGGGGTACGCAGATACGCGCCCCTTGGATGGGATGGACCCGAAGATGCCCGCCAATCAGCGTCTCACGGTGCACATGAGTGTTGCGCCCAAGTAAAAGAGGGCCTATCGGGGAGAGTGGGTGTGAGGCGGGCGGAATGCCTAGTTTTACGGGGGGAGTCAAAGAAGCGGCCTCTACCACACAGTGATTGCGAGTACTCATTGGGTTGCGGCATGTTGCACCATGCGGTTGACCTCTCCGTCGGAGACGAGTGCGGCGTGGGCGGTAATAGAAACAGAAGCGGGACTCGTTCGATATATAAAGTTTCCCGGCCCACCAAGATTCTCCGCACCGCTTTCATCAAGCATCAGGAACGACTCTTTTTGGGAAGAAAGTGAAAATGAAATGCGACTGGGAATCGAGGCCTTTAGGGTTCCTGAAAGCACTGCGACTCTTGCAGACAGACCGCTCAATAAGAGATGTACCCCTGCCTTATGGCCAATTCTCGCGATTCTTTCAACCATGCCGACGATTTCGTCTCGTATTTCGAGATATGCGTCAAAAAGTAAATTCTCAAAATCATCAATGATGATCACAATATAAGGCAGTCGATTTGGGATCTTGAGCTTACTCTGCCGGCGGTCTTGGGCCGTCATCATCCGTGCGATACGCTCCTCAGCGGAATCCCGTTGGGAGTTGGACTCTGGCCTCGCATTGAATGCGCCGATGTTGCGCACTCCAGTCTTGGCGAATATGGCATAGCGCTTGTCCATCTCGCAGACTGCCCAGCGTAGAGCATGGACCACCTTCTTTGGATTACTTACCACGGGAAGCACTAGTTCTGCTGTGTTACAAAATGTCATCAAGCCGCGGCTCGATCTTTTTCTTCCGCAAATCAATATCTATCTGCCGACGTCGGTGTCGTCTGGCTAGGGCTTTCTGCACATCTTCCTCAGTCGCATGAGGGCGCGGCAGGTAATACTC
>CANJPY010000028.1 GCA_947476255.1 Chthoniobacteraceae bacterium
AATGAAAACCTTGTTTACCCTCTGAGCGGATGGGAGATGAAATGGGGTGAAGTCTGTGCGGAGGGATCGCCCTTGCGGCCCAACATTGTGTGGTTCAACGAGGACGTTCCCAAAATTGAGCCGGCCACCCGTCTTTCCGCCGGCGCTGATGCTTTTGTGGTCGTGGGGACGTCGCTGGCCGTTTATCCGGCCGCGGGGCTTTTGGATTTTGTACGGCACGATGTTCCTAAAATCGTGGTGGATCCCAAGATCCCGCCGGTTGGTGCCTTGCTGAACTTCGAGTTTATCGAGGAGGTCGCGAGCACCGGCATGGAAAAAGCCCGGGCGCGTTTGAGAAAGCTCCTCGGATAGCCGGTGTGCTCTATGCGGAGGGGAAGGCTGACGCGCGGGTTGTCGTGCATGCGCGTCCAACGCCCGGTCTGTCTCGCTCCTTTGTCGCCGACTCCGCTCGCTCTGGCTCCAAACGTCGTCCGGTAGTTGGCGTTGCAAATCGCGGACGTGCTTAAGCGAATCGCTCGAATCGCTCTGCCGCCTCAGCGCCATCGGCCGGACCGTCGGACTGGAAACGGGACGAACGTGCAGCGTCCTCGACTGCGCATCTAGCCTTCCATTTGGAGAGGGCCCTTTGGAAGGACGCCCATGATTCGGGGTCGTTGTCCGGCGTCAATTCTTCGATGGGCCGGGTGAGAAAATGGGGGAGGTGAGTGTGGTGCGGGTCTGGCATTGGAGCGTGGCTGTTTGTCATGAGTGGAATCGGGTGAACCGCGGTGTTGCGGTCGTTTTTGATTATTGCACAACGCCCTGCGCGCCGCTTCCGACGGTCGGGCGCTCGCTCGCTTTGCGGAGGAGGCGGAGGAAAGCCCGCTGGAAGACGCAGGCTACCCCGAAGGGTTTTGCGGAAGCGTGTGCAACACTGTTGCTTTCACCCCGCGCGCTCGCGCGGAAAACCCAATTCGCCTATGTCACCCATTGAACTTGAATCCACACTGTCAAAAATAATCGCAGCAGGCTTAAAGCGTTCCGTCATGGTCTGGGGGGCTCCGGGCATTGGCAAATCCTCTATCGTGTCGCAGATCGCGGACCGCCACGGGCTTGAACTGCTCGACCTCCGCCTCAGCCAGCTTGCCCCCACAGACCTGCGGGGACTCCCAGTCGCCGATGGCAGTGTGTCGCGCTGGCTGCCGCCCGAGTTTTTGCCAAACGCGGGGAAGGGAATTTTGTTTCTCGATGAACTTAACATGGCGCCGCCAGCTATTCAGGGCATTGCGCAGCAGTTGATTCTCGACCGGCGGGTCGGATCGTATGTCGTTCCCGAAGGCTGGTTTGTATGGGCGGCGGGGAATCGCAAGGAAGACAGGGCTGCGGTCTATGACATGCCCGCCCCCTTGGCGAACCGGTTCCTGCATTTCCATGTCGACCCGCACTACGATTGCTTCAGGGCGTGGGCCGCGCGCTCTGGGATTCAGGAGCAAATCCTCGCCTTCCTCGCCTTCCGCCCCACCTTGCTGAACAAGCCCGACCCGAAAAGTGCAGCATTCCCGTCGTGCCGCTCCTGGGAACTCGCCTCCGAACTGCACGCGCTGGGACTCGGCGTTGAGGCTGCCGTCGGGGAAGGTGCGGCGGGCGAGTTCGGCGCTTTTTTAGTGACCTATGACAGCCTCCCAGACCTGAGTGCGATTCTTGCTGGAAAGGGCGCGTCGCTTGAGTTCCCGGGCGAACCGTCGAAAAAATATGCGGTGACAATCGGACTGAGCACGAGGGCGTTGACGTCGGAGGAGATCAAACACGGCTTTGGATGGCTGCTAGCGAAGGCGGGGCCCGAATGGGTCCAGCTGTTCATTCACGGGGTCGAGGAGCGCGCCACTGCCAATGGGCAGATAGGGCTGCTTGCGACCCTCGTGAAGCAGGATGCACGGATCAGTCGTTTTCTGAGGGCTTTTGCAAAGGGGGCCGCAAGCGAATGAACGCCGAAGACAAAATAGCGGTTTCGATTCTCCGGATACGGCACCGTCAGCCGTTTTTTGGAGTGCTGGCTTTGTTTGCGGAGCACCGCCTCGACGCGTCCATTCCCACGGCCGCGACGGACGGCAGGGTCGTGTTGTTCAATCCCGATTTCGCCTTAAGCCTGAGCGAGAACGCATTGGACGCCGTCATGGTGCACGAGCTCCTCCACGCGGCCCTGCTGCATTGCTCCCGCCGCGGTGAGAGAGACCCGTACGTTTGGAACGTGGCCGCAGATATTGTGGTGAACGGAATCATCCGGAGTGATACCAAGTTAAGCCTTCCCGAAGGCGCGTGTTTCGACTCCCGCCTGGAACATTTCGAGGTGGAGGAGGTTTATCAAATCCTCCTTGAGCGGCAGCAGGAGATGAAGGCCGCATGGCTGGGTGGCGACTTGCTTTCGCCGGGTTCAAAGTCGCAGCGAGGGACTGAGGAATTGACTGAGGACGCTGGGTTTGGCGACGCCTCCGCGGCCTATTGGAAGCAGGCGCTTCAGCAGGCTTCTACGCTCGCGGAGGGCTCCGGCAGGGGGAAGATTTCCGGTGCGCTGAGCCGTTGGATTCAGAACATCACCCAACCCCAATTGGACTGGCAGAGCCTGCTGTGGCGCTTTCTGGTGCGCACACCCGTCGATTTTTGTGGCTTCGATCGAAGACTGATTGGGCGGGGTCTTTATCTGGAGTCGCTGGAGGGAGAATCGATATCTGTCAGGATCGCCGTTGATACGAGCGGCTCGGTTTCTGGAGCGGTGCTCGATTTGTTTTTGTCGGAAGTACGGGGGATTCTGAAGCTGTATCCTCATCTAGAGGGCGCTCGGCTGTTCTACGCGGATACGGCGCTTTACGGTCCGTATGAGCTGAATGAAGACACGATGCAAAAGCCCATTGGGTGCGGCGGCACGTCGTTCGAGCCATTCTTCGAGCACCAAAGGGAGGCGGGTGATACAGGGGGGAATACGCTCCTGATCTACCTCACCGATGGCTTTGGATCATTTCCGGAATTCACCCCGGAGCAGCCTGTGCTCTGGGTGGTGCCCCCGGGCGGACTGGCCACGGAGGCGTTTCCCTTCGGAGAGGTCGCCAGACTCTCGAAATAGGCGCTTGGAGTGCCCGCCGCCGGCCATGTGCCGCCCGCTGTGATGCCTGTGGGTTTTTCCTGGAGCACCGTGAGTGCAGAGCCGCATCAACGCAGCAGAGGGTGTTTCCTGGCAACGATTCGCACTTTGGGCGAGGGGTCCTGCGGGTACGTCCTTTTAACGATTTCGATGACTTTATCCCCAGCGGAGTTGTAGGAGCGCTTTTCCGGGAGGCCACGGCACAGGGCGATGCGCACGCGCGGGTCGGGGTCATGGACGAGTTTGCCGCGGAGACTCCACGTTTTTTCACCCGGCTTTTTTGCTAGAAGCGCCCGCACCCATGGACTTGGGTGTCCGGCGGCCACGTCTAGAAAATCTGCGGGGGGAGCATGTTTCGCGGCCCTCAGTGCCGTTTTGTGGTCGGCGTGAAACAGTAAAAAAAGGCGCTGCTGTTCCGTGAGGTGGACCTGGGTCGCAAGAGCCCGCGTGACGCGGACGTCAGGGTGATGGAGCAGGCGCCCCTTCAATGTTCCACCCAGAAACTGGTTCCCGGCAATTGCGACAAGCTCAGACAGACGGGCCTGGTCCGCGAGCACGTCTTCGATCGCGAGGTTGACCGCCTGCCAGTCAGTTTTTTCATGGAAGCGAAACCCCTCCCATAAGTGTTTTTTTTGCTCGGGAGAACCGCGAGCGATGATTTCGAGTCGCAAAGATTCGGGGCATGCTGGATTGTGCGCGATCTGTTCTGCGTGTCCCGCCGCCATGAGACGGTTCCAACCCTTGACGTAGCCATGCCCAAGAATCGCGGGATTGCTTGCGAGGGCGCATCTCACCTCAAATGCAGGGTCCCCTGAGAGTTGGAGGTGTAGGACGCAATGGATTTGCCGGGAACGGGCAAGAGCGGCTCGAACGCTGGGAGTGGCGTCCTTGGCCAGTATCATTTGGATTTCTCGCCGCTCCGCTGGGGTGAACGGGATGGAATCGATCTGTTCCGCGAGCTTGGTTCGCACGGCTGCCGAGGTGTCGGTGGCGAGGGATCTGTATACCCCTGCGAATCCTGTGTTTAGGACGCCATTGTTTTGCATGCCACCGGGAAGAGTGGCGGAACGCTTGGGGCTCTTTTGGGATGCGTGATTGGCTGCAGCGCTTGCCCCGCTTGTTTCATGCAAAGGACTCCCCAGCCAGCGGAACCGTTCGCTTTCGGGGAGAAGGTCTTCAAGCGCCTGCGTGTCCTCTGACTTCCTGAGCTCAAGGTAGAGCGCCATTTTTACGTAGAGGGGTAGCACGCCGTGTACGGGGGTTCCCTCCCGCAGGCTCCAGTAGAAAAGGATCGGATTTTCCAGAATGCAATGCGGATGCAAGAGCCAGAGTTTGTGGAGCTTTTTTTTGGGTGTGTTTGGATTGGCCGCGATGAGTGCTGTGATCTCGGGGTCGCCGGTGTTCGAGAGTGTGATGAGGACCTTCGGAGGCGTGTTCGGGGAAGCCGCAAGTTCGAGCAGAGACGCGCGGTCGAGGGGTTGTGGTCTGCGGCTGATAGGGTTGGCGCGAGTGGGTTTGGGACAGGTTTTGGGAGAGGCGGTTTTCATGAGTTCGCGTTTAAAGGGTTTAAGGAATCTCTGGCCTTCCAGAGGGCGAGTAGCTTTCGCAGGGGCCGTAGGTACAAGAGGCCTTGCTTTTCCATGGGGGTTGCGGAGGCCAAGACGAGTTCGATCTGCGGGCGGACAACTTTTCTTTCCGACTCGTCGAGGTTCTTAGCGTCGACCAGATGACTCACGAGAAAGCGGCGCACGTCGGCGGATGTGTCCTTCGCCAAAAGGAAGCGGATCCTTGAGGCGTGGACGCCCTTTTTTCGGACCAAGGCTGCCCGCACCCCGGGGGAGGGATGCCGGAGTGCTTCCCAAAGAATTTCGCTCCCCGTGGCGTGTTCCAGCGCGGTGCGGGCCGCTCTGTGGTCGCCTTCCGACAACAGGCGGCGGCGCTCGGTTTCCGGCAGCCGGGGATTGGCCGCAACGATCCGGGGGAGTGGGTCTTTTTCTTTGGCGAGCCGCGCTGCGAGGGCGGGGGGGATGGTCTTGTTCGCTGCGATGGTTCGGAGCTCCGGGTGCTTGTGCGGACGATTAAGAAGCTGCTCGACTCTCTGGAGTAACAGCGTCTGGTTTTTCCCGTTTCGAAAGACGATGACGCTCCATGCGTTTTTCCTCACCTTAAGGTCGGGATGTTCCGTGAGTTTCAGGCGCAGGGAGAAGGGGCAGGCGTGGTTCAGGGCGACAAGCCGCGCGGTTACGTCGTTCGTTTCTGCGAGTGTATTCCAGGCTTCAACGCAAAGCCTTGTGTCGTTGGGGATTTTGCGGCCGGCGAGTTGTTCGCGCACGCGAAGGGAGGGATCCCTGGCTAGTCTTTCAAAAACCGGATTCTCGAGCGCGCTTCCCTCCGCGATGCAGCCGCGGACCGACTCGTCGGGATCTTTTGATAAAGTGTCGCGCAGTACCTCGATCCCCCGCTGTTCGACAAGGCTCCGTCCGCCGTGGTTTTCCGACACGCGTTTTGCGTGGAGCAGGCGGATGTCTGCTCTGGGCTCGGTACGGTATCCACCGAGGGTGTGGATCGGAATTTTTGAAACCATGTCTTTCCGCACGCGTGGGCTGGGATCATTCGCCAGGTATGTGAAGAGCCGCTGCGTGAAGGCGTCCTCGCGCTTCCGCCGCTCGTAGTCGCCGTTATTCGTTGGAGCCTGCAACGGTTTGGGGTCGGGGCAGCGGTGGTAAAACTCGGTGCCGGGTTCCTGGGTGTTGAACCATTTCAGACGCGCCTTGACAGGCAGGTGTTCGTTGAGTTCCGCGTCGCGGCATGCGGAACGGAGTGCGACGTAGAGTGCGTGTTGGACGCGGCCCGGCACGATTTGATGGAGGACCTTGCCATTCTGGAGGGTGATAAAGGTGAGGATTGGGTTCTCGATTGCGGCGAGGGGCTTGCGTATCCAGAGCTCGAACAAATCCGGAAGGGGCGTGTTTGGGTTGAGTGCGAGGGCCTCGCAAAGAGTGTCATCGTCGCCGCGTTCCGCCGCGAGCATGGAAAGGATCGCCGGAGGTGTTTCGGGATCGGATGCAGTGAGGAAGCGTTTTTCTGCGAGACTGTTTCCGTGGGCAGGAGGTTGGTGCGTTGCGGCGGGGGACATGTGCTTGGATGCGGGGCGGAGTGGGTTTTTCACTGCGAGGCATGACGGGTTTGGTTTGCGCGCCCAGCTGTTGTTTCTGCCACCGCAGCGGCGACCTGGTAATGGGCTATGATCCCCGTGTGTTGGAGTGTCCTGAAGGGGATCATTTTCAAGAGTTCCAACGCAGCGCTCTCTTCGATGCTTCGCCATGCGGCAGGGCTCGGGGCTTCGCGGCAGACGGGCGGTTGAAACACCTCCGGTTCGGACCGGTTGTTGTCCTCGGCCTTCTTCCGTGTCAGCCCCCGAATGATCAGGATGCGGCTCAAAAGCAGGAGCCTGCCTGATTCGTGGAGGAAGTGGCTTTTGTACAGGGCGTGGGAACGGGTCGATCGGGGTAAGTTTGGCGTGGTGAGAATATCCGAGTGGTCTGTAAAGTAGTCGGCGCCGTCCCGCATTCCCGCCAGCAATCTGCCCAGAAATGGTTCGTCGTGAACGCATTCGTAGTTTCCTCCTTCACGGCAGCCGTCATTGAGGCCCACAAATTGGGAGATCTGCCAGCCGGTTTCCGCAATGCGCTCCAGGGTTTTGTTGTTGTCGAGAAAGAACAAAAACAACCACTTCCCGCGAGACTCCGCGACCCTCACGCTTTTTGTAGCCTTGTAAAGGGTCAGTGGAACTCCATGGCTCGCGAACTCGCGGACAATGCGCCCCCAGAATTTGCGCCTCCCTTCAGGGGTGCGCGCGTAGTAATCCGAGAGGACAAACACGTCGGATTTCAAACTGAGCAGCGGACTTAAAAAGCGGTTGCCGCAACTGGGGTAGAAGCAAAGTTTTCTGCCGGGGGCATGAAGCTCCCTGAGATGTGCCGTCGCGTTGTACATGGGGTGTGTGGTGCGTTTTTTTGCGCAGTGCTACGGCTGTGGATTTACTCCCATGAGAAGGGTGAACATCCCTCCGGAAAGGCGGGAATCCAAGTTGTCCAGCGACTCCCAGTGTGGGTCTCCGCCAAAATTCAGGACACGAGCTTTCCCCCTGCCCGCCGGGTAGAGCATGACGTAGTGCAATTGGAAGTCCCGCCAGCGAAGAAATGGACCGACGTACAAAAGAATGGACGCGGCTGATTCGGCTGCCAGCCGTTTTTGCACGGATCTTTTAAGCGACCACCTTACCTGATGCCTGCGCCCGCGCAGGAAATTGACGATGGCGAACGGCCACGTGCCGAGATAACCCCAAAGGACAATGCCCCCCAGCAGGCTCTTGGCGACCCATTCCGGAGCGGGTGGTTCGGCCTCCAGATGTCTGAGCACGTTGAACGCCGCGATCCAGCCGCATCCGTTTTCGGACGAGTTCATCCGGCCGTAGGGGATGCCTGCGGTGAGGGTTTGTTCGTTGATGTATCCGTCGGGTGTGAACATTGTTCTAGGCCTTTGGTGGCGCTATCGAAGTTGGTTTTCGCTTCGAGCGGGCGCAGCAGAACCGTGGGAGGGTTCGGGAGAGACGAGTTTGAAGACGTGGAAATCCGGGTAGCGTTTGCTTCGCATGGAGGTGGCCCGCCCGTTCCAATGGGCAAGAGGCGAGTTGGGATTGATGGCAAACAGTGACCTGGATTCGAACAAAGCGCGCTCGCTGCGGTGCATGCTGTTGTGGTCCGTTCTATGTCGCGAAACCTGCCGGTATCCGGGCCAGGGCGTGCTCCCAAAATTGCCCACGTAAAGATACTTCGGGAGACGCGGTGCCGCTGCATAGAGAAGACAATCGCCATGGAGAAGTGTCCACAGACAACCTTTACCGTGATTCTGGACCACAACCGCCAGCGGAGCCTTGCCGTTGATACCCCACAGGTTGATGTACGTTTGGATCGCCTCTGTGAAGAGGTATATGAACATTAGGGGTTTCGCGGTTCCGCAATGATCGTGAAAACGGCCCCATCTCCCGATGATGGACTCCTCGGTTCGGTCTTGTCGTTCCTGGTCTCCCCATGTGTGGGTGTTCGGATAGAATGCCTCGGGGGATGAGAAGCCCATGTCGGCGGCTGTAATGTCCCCAGTCTTTTCCATCCTCCATACCGGACGTTGGTCGCCATCATGAACCTCTCTATCCTGAAATTGTGTCTGTCCGGAGGCCCTTTCAAACTCCTCAAAAAAGATACCAATATCGTGCAGTAAACTTTTCCCCAAGTAGTCGACGTACACCACGGTGGACACGGCGCCGCTGCTGGCAAACAGCAGGGCCGGATCAACATCCCTCCCAGCTCCGGGATAATACAAACACGGCTCCGAAAGCGCTGCGCGCAGCATTTCCCTCAGGTTTTCGTGGCGCTGCAAATAGTCTGCCGCTTCTGGCAGCCTGTCTGGATCAAGCGGCCGCCTGCAGTCGGGGGCACATTCCGGGCACAAGCCATTTCGGGTGCTCCGAGGGCTCGGGGTTGATTCCTCACGCCAGTCGATGTCCTGTCGCATATGTGAAGGCTGGTATTGCCGGCCGCAGTTTTCGCAGTGGGGGTCGTTGGCATCTTCTTTCATAGTCCTATATTCTTGCACAGCCTTTGGTCGCGCCGTGGAAGTGCTCACAAACCTGCCGGCTGGTCGGCCCGTGTGATAATGTAGCATGAGCGATTCTGAACCTGACTGGAGCACGGCCCCCTCCCGGATTGTTGAGGTCTTCTTCTCCTTTGTGGAGTGCGGCCACAGAATCACCCCGTGCGATCATCAGGTGTGCGGTAGCCCTCGGTGCGTGATGAGCCGCGATGGAGAAAACCTTGTTATTTTTGTGGATGGAGCGTGTTTGATTCTCTCAACCGCTGAACTCCTGCTTCTGTGGGCTAGATTTCAGGAGTGGAAAGTCAGGAAAAACGACTCCTTCGTTTTCAACCAGTTTTTTCAAGACATGAATCGATGGGGAGAAATCGGCGTGACTGTGATCAGGGAAGTAGTCGCCACGCTGATGTTTGCAGAGGCGCTGAATGAGATAGAGAGATAAATGGGGATTGGCTTGCAAGAGCCTCAGGTCGGGATCCGGGTGATGAACCTTACAAGGGTCTTCCTCAGGGCGTCAGAGCTAAACAGGTTCTATCCAGGCGGCGTCCATGCTGTGGGGGTGTCCATGCTGGTGCTGGGGATCACGCATGCGAAGGTTTCCTCAAAGGCGGTGCGCGCCTCCTCAAGGGATGGAAGCTCCACGGGATGGATGGCTGGGTTGGTGAAGGCGTGCGAAAGATAGTGCACCTTGATTCCCTCCCAGATGAGCGCCGGGGAGGGTTCCCGGCCGGCGCGAATGTGTTCCGCAATCATGTATCGGAACAGGTGCAAAAGAGCGCGGCGGGAAAAGGTGTAGCGTTCCCTGGAGAGGCTGTGATGGAAGACGGCAAGTTGCTGCAGCAGGGGGCTGGGCACGTGGTCCTTGAGAAAAATCCAGTCGATGTCTTCGAAGTACGGTTCGCAAAAACGAAACTGTATCCATTTCCCAACGGTTCCATCTAAAAAATTTCGGGCGATGAGGATCTGCTCGTTGCTGTCAACCTTCGCAACGAAATAGGTTCCGCGTCGGTAGCCCCGCACCGGGTATTTGATTTTGATGCGTTGTTTCACGTGGAAAAAGTCCATTTTTTGAGTGGGGTTGGATGACAGCCTTGCACATGTATCCGCGTGCCGGCCCTGGCTCTGTCAGGCTGGGAGTGGAGGTTTGAGCGTCGCTCATGGCCGCGCAAAAAACCTTAGGCGGCGACTTCGCCAAGCACTCGAAGCAGACTTTTGGAAAGTGCCATGGGAAATTCAGAAGCCTCCGGAACCAACTCGGCCTCCGGGAATATTTTCGTAATCTCCTCGCTGTCAGTGCCAAGCCCAAACGGAACGACACGGATGTTTTCCTGAGAGAAGCGTGTCAGCCTTTTGACAACGTCCTCGCGGTCTTTTTGGGAGACGGCCCCGTCGGTCATCAGAAAAACAAAACGATCACGTTCGTGCCGGAGGGTGAGTTCTTGATTCGCGTTCTTGAGGGCCGCGGCGATGGAGGTGCCGCCACAAGGTTTGAGGACGGCGGAAAGGGCCGCTTGCGAGGCGCTGTCCGCCAATTGGTCCCAGCCGTGGATGACTTCCGCATGGACATTGAACATGCTGACCGCAAAAGGAATCCCCACAATCGTGCATGCCTCGCGGATGATCACAAGGCTTTCGAATGCCGCCACCGACTTGCCCTCGTTGCGCATCGATTCGGACCGGTCCATGACAAACATAAACGCAGGCTCGGGCAGCGTCTGCTTTTCACGGCGCATCCAGAGTTTTTCATACAAGCGGCGGTCAGCCTCAAATTGGGCGGCCACGCGCAGGTCCAGGCGGTCCCCCGAGCGACGTCCCCGAACATGGCGGAGTCCCCTGTGGTTGGGGAGGAGCCTCTGCAGGAGTTCGGTGATCACGCGGATCTCCGAGGCATACTTGTGCACGGTTTCAAGGTAACGCCCGGTGCCACCGTTTTGCAATTCGCTGCGCAGGGCCTTTTGAAGCTCTTCATGGGAACGCTGCGGACCTTGCGCAGGACCAGCATGGGTGACGTGGATGGTGCGTTGGAGGCTGCTTTGCGGGCAGCCGAAATGTTTGATGAGCCGCATGAACACGGGCAGGACTCCCGAGGAAACGTGGGACCACATCGATGACTGCATGATGCGAACCCACTTCTCCATCGCGGAGGGTTCCTGCTTTTGGTCGGCCTCGGCATAACAAAGGGCGACCGAGTGCTGGCGATACACGGGGGTGACAGTTGCGTTATCCACGCTGGTGCTGGGCGGAACGCATGCGAAGGCTGCCTCCAAGGCGGGAAGTGCATCTTCAAGGGCGGCACGGGCTATTGGATGGATGAAGACGGGCATCCCGCCGTTTCGACCCAGGCGTACAACACCTCTCAGGAACGCGCGTGCGGGATGTTCCTGTTCTGCTTCCTCCGCAGTGATGGGGTCGTCGACTCTGCTCATCGTTTCGGCGACGTTTTTCCACGGAGCCGAGCCCGGAAACCTTTGCAGGATCCAGTTTTCGATGCGCACATCTTCCACGCAATTCAGGAGCATTTGAAGCTCGGGCCGTTGGAGTGTTGCGCGGGGCAGGATGTCATGGAGGCGCGTGAGCGCGGCATGCGCGGCCTCGTGCAGGATAATCCAGCAGACTTCCTCTTTCGGGCAGCGCTCGAGTTCGGCTTCTGGAAGGCTGATGACGTTTGTCTTCCAGTTAAACGTCCACCAGTCACCGAGTTGAACGGAGAGATCGTTCCGGAGCGAAACCATGCCCGCCATCACCAGGGCTTCCTGAAGTTGGTTGGTGAGGTCTTGCGGAGAAAGCGTCTGCGGTGTGCCGTAGGCAAACGTCGTTTGCATTAGAGGAGTCCTCCGGCTCTGAGAATGTTGCGCACAGCTTGTTTGTCCGCCTCTTCGCGGATGCGTGCGAGATAGAGCACTCGGATGCCTTCTGTGATGAGTCCCATGGAGGCTTCAGCCCCGGCACGCAGGCGCTCGGCAATGTAACGGAGCAGGTTTAATAGAATTCGGCGGCTGAAGCTGTAGCGTTCCTTTTTGAGGCGTCCGATGGAGGGCGTGTTTCCATTGCCACCGGCGGCTTTGAAGATGCCGTGGTGGAAGACCGCGAGACGCTGCAGCACTGAGGAGATCTCTGGAATGGTTTGAAGTTCCGGATAGACCGGAGGGGTTGTCTCACCCTTGTAGCCGCTGCCCTCGATGGACACGCGCGGATGTTCTCCGAAAACAAGGCGCAGCAGCATTTGCTCGATCTCGCGCTCACCGGGGCCTGCGGCCTGGTGCCAGATCCCCCAACGGTCTGCAAAGGCCTTGCTCATAACCGCACGGCCGGCGTATTCGGCGGGGTTCATTGTGGCGAGCATACGAAAAGCGGGATGCACGGGAACGTCTCCGCCTCTGCCAAAAACGGTGCCGCTGCCTTCCGTGAGCACGAGTCCCGGAGGATTTTCCAAGGCGCAATTCAAGCGCTCCAAAACCTGGGTCTCCGCCAGATTCATCTCGTCGAGCAAGATCCACCATCCGTTTCTCATGGCCTGCGGTAGATAGCCTTCTTGAAAACGCCAGCCATTGATGGGAAAGGACTCTTTCCCAAGGATCGCAAGTTGTTCGAGGGAAGAGACGTGCCTGTTTTTACGAAGGGCATGCGTCAGGATTTTTTTAGAGTCCTGTTTGAGCCACGGTGTCTCCGCATCAAGGTGGTTCCAGTCGATGGTTTGGGCCGGATCGGTGGGCACGTAGCGGCCGACTAGTTCTGATGCATCTGTGTGACCATTCAAATTGAGGCGTACCACGGGCTGGCCGAGGAGATGTGCAAGGTAAAGAACGGCTGATGTTTTTGACGCCGCAGTCTCGCCCTCCAGTGCCACGGGCATGCCGTAGACAACCCCGAGTGCCACCGCACGCAAGGTTTCCAGGAAGGGTTGGTCGAGGCACAGATGTTCGAACTGGGAGGCGTCCGGCACGCGCGAAAGATGCTCGGCGGGTGTCGCAGGAAAGGGAATGACAAGATCTAGAACGCGGAGTCCCGCAGCTGTTTTTTCCACGGGTGCTTGTAGTTTGGCGTCCTGAGGAAAGGAAAGGAGTCCTCCTCCATCGGTGTCGGCGTTTTCGGAGGTGTTGCCTTGGCTGTGGTCTTCGGCTGTGGACGCCATCACGAGGGCGCGCATTTCGTCCCAAGTAATAATTTTAGGCCCGTCTAAACGTGCTTTCTTGAGGAGCGCCGGTTCGAGGTCCGGGCCTGCGACGACGTGGGTTGCAAGCGTCTGAAGGTTCACCACGTCTATGGAGCGGTCTTTCAACCATTGAAGGGCAGACTGGCGTGTGTGCGCGCTGAAGCCTTTGAGAAGAACGCGTTTGGGAATTTTGTCGCTGGTTTCTGCCATAAGGAGGATGGGTGTGAAAAAGGTGGGAGGGAATCCGTTTAGAAAGGAGAATCACTGGAGTCGTCGTCATCATCGCCGGGGGCGGGCGTGTTGGCAGTTGAGGTGTTAAGTTGCTCCTCGAGTTGGACCTGTGCTGAGAGAATCCGGTCCTTGAGATTCGGCAGTTGCAGCAAAATCTGGTCTCGGATGTCGTCCTTAAGCCGCAGATTCTCGAGTCCTTCAAAGGCGCTGAGGAGTTCCAGTGCCTCGCTGGAGAGATGGGCTTTGAGCCAGTTCCAGTTAACGTCATGGGCGCAGAGTTCACAGTGTCTCCACGGGATCCAGGCGCCCTCTTTGCCATTTGCGTCTGCGGCGACCAGTGTCGAGTCGTTAGGGTCGACCCTGACAATGACGTAGGTCTTTCCACGTTCATATCCGTTGGAGGGACGTCTTACCTTAATGCGTTGCTTAGCCTGTGGGTTGTTCATGTGATCATTGTTACACACGCTTGCGGGGAGGATTGAGGTGCGAGGGAGGTGCGGGAGCCCGGGTGAAGGCGTGCTGCGCTGGAGGCTCGGAGATTGCGCTCGCGAGGGGTGGCACAACTTCTCTTGGTGTGGCGCACGCTGGGACGTCGGCATGACTGCAGGCTGCAGGCTGCAGGCTGCAGGCGCTGGGCTGCTGGAGGCGGGGTAGCAACCTGCTGCTTGCTGCACAGCCATGTCTTGGGCCGTGGCCTTCCAAGAATGGTTTCTGGAAATAGTGGCGCGTGTGTGGCCGCGCGTGGTTTAGCGGAACGGGTTGAGGACGGCGACGCCGCACATTTCGAAGTCGCGCAGGTTGCGCGTGACGACGGTGAGGTGGTGGGCCTGCGCTGAGGCGGCAATGAGGCTGTCTTTAACCGGCATGGAAAGGCCTTGAGATTTCAAGCGCGCGAGCAGTGCGGCCCAGACCGACGCGGTGCGCGTGTTCAGGTCCAGAACCCGGATCTTCTGCACGCCCTCTTGGAACCATGATTGGAGGCGGTTGCGGCGTGATCCTTTTGGGAGAAGCAGGATGCCGTATTCAATCTCCCCCAAAATCACTGGATTGACTGCGAGGGCGGCCTCGTTTTGAACGAGCCATTCCAGCACGTGCGGGTTTGGGGCGGGGCACATGACTTCGCTCAGGACGTTCGCGTCCACGAGGAACTTCATAACGAGTCGGTAGATTCAGAGGGAATGTTTTGGAACCAATCCGGCTCGGGACAGGACTGGAGCCATTGCACAAAACCCTCGTTAGGAGCGGGGGCGATTTTTTTGAGGACGTAAACTCCTTCTTTGAGGCGCTCCATGGAGAATTGCTGGCCCGGGAGGATGCGGTCCTCCTTGCGGAACTCGGCGGGCAGGACAATCTGGCCCTTGGTGGAGACGACGGTCAGCATTTAAGTAAGATGGCGTCTTACTTAAAGGTTGTCAACACGCCCGCTCAAGGGAGGAAGGCGCTCGGTGGCGGGTTGGCTGCATTCCGGGCTCGCTGGTTAGTGCTATCCGAGGGCGCCCCGAATTCCCCCGAAGCGGGGGCTTTCAAAACAACTCAAGGGCAGCCGATTGATGCAGATTTTTCAAAAATCCGGGGGGTGCCCCCGCGGATGTCCCTCCCCCCGTGCAATACTTCCCATGTGAGATTCGGAAAAAGCCTTGGCCCTTGGAAAAAAAGCAAAGTCCGAACCGGAAAACCCGGCGGGTTGATGCTTCTCCAGAGTAACAAGGCAGTTTTTCGACTCCAACAACTCCACCCATCCCTATGAAATCCACTCCAACGACCAAACCCGCATCCGTCACGAAGAAGTCCGGCAAACGTTGTGTTACAAAGGAAGGAAGCCACCGGCACAAAGACGACTCGAGCTATGGGATTTTCTTAGAGGAAGAGGAGAAAAGTCCGGCTAGGGGAAAGAGAAAGCGTGCGGGGAGGGAGGATTCGGAGGAGTTGGACGAGTTCGCGCCGAAGGAGGCTCCTGAGAACTCTCTCGCGCTGTACTTAAACGAGATTGGAAAGGTCAGTCTTTTGAGCAAGGAAGGGGAGGCAGCAATGGGGCAAAAGATCCGCGCGGCGTTCGGAGCTCTTCTCGAGCATCTGTTGCAGTCGGGCTTTGTGTTGGAAGTGCTCCTTGCCCGGACCGAGGTCGAAATGAGTTATGCTTCGACCCCCAAGGAGGTTCGTGCGGCGTTGGCGGTTTGCCTAGAAAAAGGGGGGATCGCACTCGCCCATGCTCGCGAGGTTTTTGCGCGGGACGGTTGCCTGGATGAAACGGAAAGAGACTCGCTCAAAAACGTTTTCTTGGAGCTCTTAACGACTTTGGATTTTTGGCAGAACATCGGGGTCGAGCTTCTGGAAGTGTTAATCGCGGAGTCTGCACGCGTTGCGAAGGACAAGTGTGGAGACGAAGAAGTTGCGGCCAAGTACGCGTCGAAGGAGGCGTTTTGCGCGGCGAATCTGATGGCGTCCGAAGATTGCGAGCGCCTGATCAAGGGAGCCACGGGCTTGAAATCTCGGGCACTGGTTTTAAGAAATGAACTGATGGAGAAGAATCTGCGCCTTGTGGTTGCGCAGGCTGCGAGGCTGCGCTATAAAATGTTGAATTTCAATGAAATGATACAGGAGGGGAACCTCGGGTTGATGCTCGCCGCAGAACGTTTTGACGAGCGAAAAGGAAACAGGTTTTCTACGTTCGCGGTAAGTCTCATCCAGGCAAAAATTAAGAGGGAGAGCGACAACTCCAGGATGATCCGGGTGCCAGTGTATCAGAACGAGGCGATTCGGCGCTTGGACAAGGTCCGTGTGCGGCTTGAGGGCGAGCTTGGCCGAGAAGTGAGTCCTTCGGAATGGATGTGCGAAGCGGGATTGAAACCGTATGAGTTTGTGGAACTCTGCGCACTGAAGGAGAGCCTGGCATCGCTCCATCAATTGGTGAACTGCGATGGCGAGTCGACGTTGGAACAAGTCGTGCCGGATCCTGAGACGGTGACACCTTTTTATGAAAAGGTAGATCTGAGTGGAAGGCTTGATCCTTATCTGGCGGGCTTGGAAGAGACAGAGCGCCGGGTGGTGTGTTGTTTGTTCGGGCTTGGGGGAATGCCTTGCCTGGGCGAGGAGGAGACGTCGAAGCTTCTGGGGCTTGGGCAGGCGGATTTGGGCCGCGTGAGAAAGCGGGCGCTGGAGGCCATGCGGGGTGAGATCTTGAGCATCGGCGAGTTTTACGCCTATGCCTGCGCCGCGTGAGCGGGGCGGGATTGCCGGAGCAGCTGCACCTCGGTTGGAAAGCCGGTGCGGGGCGGGAAAAAAGCGGTGTGTAATACTGTTATTAACGAAGGGCAGCACTCCGCAAAATTTAATGCTGATGTGATGGCCTTCAGTTTTGGCCGGATGGTGAAAATGGCAGACACGCTTGGTCGAGAACCAAGTAACCGCAAGGTTTTTAGGGGTTCAAATCCCCTTCCGGCCACCACTTTTAATGCTGGGTTGGTGAAATAGGTAAACACTCGCGCATCAGGTGTGTATGCCAAAAAGGCTTGGGGATTCGACCTCCCCACCCAGTACCCCTTTTGTTCTTTTTAATTTAAATGGTGGCGTAGCCCAACTGGCAGAGGCAATTGGCTTAGAACCAATTCAGTGACCGTTCGAATCGGTCCGTCACTACCACCTTTTATAACGCACTTTTTTGGGACTAGTAGGCAACATCCTCCAAGTTCCGTAGAACCTTCTCCAGGTTCCTTAAAATGCCCTGTTTCGTTGTTTTGGGCGTATCCGCATTTTCAACAAAATCGCGGATTTGTTCCGGTAGAACAGCCTGGCTGTTCAGAATTTGCAGGACACCGTCGAGGTCCTTTTTCCGGCCTGTTTCGAGCTTGTTATAAAGCAGGTCCAAAGGGTGAAGCACGCGGATGACAAGCCTTGGATGCGCTACAATGAGAGCCCGCTCCATCCATCCCCGGGGTTGCGTGAGGAGCACCCAGCTCCCCAGACGCTCGACATAAAAGCCATGGTCCGCTTCAAACGGGCTTCCCTCACCCACTGCAGCAATGACTTCGTCTAAAAAGCAGCTCTCCGCATCCGGGGTGAAGAGATCGATGTCGTCGGTCATCTGCGTGTTAAGAGACGGAACCGACTTTGCTGTCGAAGCCATGCCGACGATAAAAATGTGCGACTGCCCCGTGATTTTGGCAACGGCTTCAGCCGCCTCAATCAGGTCGCTTTGGTTGATGCGCTTCATAGATCGTGAGGGCGTTGCCAAAAGGGTGACAGGAGTTGCGCTGTTGCACACGGGCATCTTCCCTGAGGAGTTGTTTTGAGATGGTCTCCGGGGAGGCGCTGAGAATCCTGGCCCACGCCCGATATCGCGGGAGGTTCCCACAACGTTGTATCTGGCGCGCAAGCGTTTCACGTGCGCAGGCGAGGGTTTCCCCGGGGTGATTTAAAATGGACCACGCGATTTTATGGCGCGTTTGACGGGTCGCCCTTTGATGGACGGCTAAAGCGATTTGCTTATGCTTCAGCTTGGTTTGATGGATCCGCTCGGATTGGGATGGTGAAACGGTTTTCATCGGAGCAAAGGAAAGATATGTGCGATGAACGATATTGTGAATCACTGGTTCAAGCCCAATGCCATTACTTTAATACAGCCCGCTGCGGAAGCGTTCAACTCCAAGCCTTCGAGGTCACGTGTATCCCCGCCTAACCACTGGAGGCGACAGAATCCACTCTGAAGGAAGGCTAACGGAGAGGCCCGGACCCGGAACGGACTTGCAAAATAGAACGCAGTCCTCTAATTTACATAAATGGACTGGAAACGACTGGCAGAATTGCGCTTAAGGGAACTCTCCGCCCAGTTCCCAGCTGTCGTCCTCGTCGGGCCGCGCCAGGTCGGCAAAACAACCCTGGCCAGAGCCTCCTTTCCGGATGCCGACTACAAGGACATCGAATCGCCTCTGGTGAGTCTCCGGTTTGCGGAGGACCCCGCTCACGAACTCAGCCTGCTTGGTGAGATGACAATCCTCGACGAGGCCCAGAGCGTCCCCGCTCTTTTTCCTGCGCTGCGGGGGGCCATTGATTCCCGTCGAGGTGATAGGCGGTGTCATTTTTGCATTCTGGGATCGGCCCAACCGGCCATCATCAGGGCTGTGTCCGAATCGCTTGCCGGACGCATAGGGCTTCTGGAGCTTGATCCTCTGACCCCCGCTGAAACGGGCCTTGGCGTTCAGAAACACTGGCTCTCCGGCGGTTTTCCGGAAGCACTGCGTGGGGAGTTTCGTTCATGGTGGGAGCCGTACATCAGCACGGTGCTGCAGCGTGATCTTGCGGCTTATGGTTTTCGACCCGATGCGCTCTTTCTGCGGCGGTTACTCACGATGCTCGCCGCACAACAGGGCGGCCTGTTAAACCTATCGGCCTTGGGGAATTCGCTTGGAGTGAGCTACCACACTGTAGAGCACGGTCTGGATTTGCTGGAGGGGGTTTTTCTCGTACGCCGCCTTGCTCCGTATTTCTGCAATATCCGCAAGCGATTGGTAAAATCGCCCCGTGTTTTTATCAGGGACAGCGGCCTGCTCCATCACTTGCTCAATATCGCAACCCTTGAGGATCTGTACAACCATCCGCTTCGGGGTGCGAGTTGGGAGGGCTTTGTGATTGAAGATCTGATCCGTCGCGAGCGGTTTGATCATCCGTTTACGCAGTTCTTTTTCTGGCGTACCGCGACCGGCCAGGAAGCGGATCTTGTGCTTGAGCGCGGCTCCCAGCGCATCGCGCTTGAAATCAAGGCCAACAGCGGCACCAACCCGCATGACGCGCGAAAACTTGAGACCGTTCTCGACGACATCGGAGCAACGGAGGGCTGGATTATCGGTTACGGTGGTGAATCCATGCAGCTGACTCCGCGTGTCCGTTCGGTGTCGCTGGATCTCAATCCGGAATGGCTGCCTTGAGGTTAGTTGGGTAGCGAGGGAAACCATAACATTCCGAGGTACAATCAAAAGGGTTGGCGAAAAGAGCCGGCCAGTTCGCCTACAACACCCTGGTTAGCCTCTCTAACCCGGGTTCCGGGTGAGGCTGCTGCGGGGAAATAGTCCCAGGCGGCCTGCCCGAGATGGGGGGCGCTTTCTTCCCTGAGGGAAATGTCAGTGATGCCGTCCGACCAGTCTTCGGGTTCGTGGTCGATGCTTCCGAAGGTCTGTTGGATAAAAAGGTCCAGCAGAATGTCGTTCGTGTTCTGTGAAGGGCGGAGTGCTGAAGGGTGGTTTGTGGATGTCATGGGGTTGTCTTTTGTCTCTTGTGTGAAGGGCTGTGACAGGGTGGCTTTGGGGTTTAGGCTGCCGAACGTTCTTGGGCTGCGCGTTTTTTCAACCAGCGATCCGAGGCAGCGTCAAATTCCTGCCACTCCTCGCGACTTTTAAAGGGATGCCATGGGGAGGGTTCCTCAGGCGCTTCTGGGGAAAACATGGCCCGATGTATTCCAACACAGGTGGCTGCCGCCAACTCTGCTTTGGTGATTGCTTGCGTTAAGAATGAATCAATTGTTTCTAAAGGGTTTGCAGCTGGTTTATGTTCCATTTTTGTTTTCTGTTGTTCGGTTTCTTTGTGAGAAGGGCCGTTCACCGTTTTTTTCCGGGTTGGCTGTGGATTTTGTTAAATTTGTCTCCTCGCGGGAGGCTTCTTGAAGCCGGCGCCTTAGGGGCTGATTCAAGGATGGGAAGCCGTCCGGGACACCTAGCGCGGGCGTTGGCAAAGCGCGGGATCCTCTGACTTCGTGGCAACGACATTTGTGAACACCAGTA
The DNA here is from genome assembly GCA_947476255.1 of Chthoniobacteraceae bacterium. GTDB lineage: Bacteria > Verrucomicrobiota > Verrucomicrobiia > Chthoniobacterales > Chthoniobacteraceae > Chth-196. The sequence goes on from CANJPY010000028.1 coordinate 19,922, forward strand.
TTCTTGCACAGGTGAGGGGAGCTGGTTCTCCGCTCAGCATTCATGCGCAACCTTTAGGGTGAAATAACCGGTCGACCACACTTCATGGCAGTGGGGCACACAATGTAGATGCAGAGTCCATACAAGGTGAAATGAGGGGAGGCTTATGGTGGTGGGATTTCTTCAATCTGAACACGCCCCCAGAGGCTTGGACACTGACCATCGCGTTGTTTTTGGTAGCCAAGAATCACGCAAGATGCTAGCAACGAAACGTGAGGACTGGCCGGTCCAAATTTAGATTCACCTGGTGTTTCGCCAGGATTGCAATTCATGACTGGGCATTTAGGGCGCTTCTGCGGCTCGATCGGCTCCCAAAGGGGACAGATTGCGGCCAGCACAAGTTCGCCTAATAATGTCCCCTTTGGAAGCCTCCGATCCGCAACGCGGACGTTCATTGAAGTAACCGCCGGCCAGTCCTCTCCGTTTACCGATGCCCTCCACTGACATTCTTGAAATCGCAAGTAACCTTCGTGAGTTCACTCGGAAAGACGTGGAGGTCAACTGGACTACCGCGGACGCAGTCGTTCGCTCAAGGGAGTGTCTGTGTGAGAGTCTTTGTACTGTCTGGAAGAAATGGCAGGCATTGGCGGCGAAAAACGGGTGGTCCGTAGAGCGGTTATTGCGCAATGTGAGGGCGAGGGCGAGAGACGAAGAGCTTCCCTTTCTTGAAAAGGTCATCGAACTGGCGCTCGAGGATGCACCAGGCGAACCGACTCGCAGCGCCTTGCAAACGCTCAAGCTCAGCTTTCCCAAGGAAATTCCCAGCCTTGCTCATTACATTCTTAAAAGCACAGGCACCACTCTTCCCCTCAGCGTGTTGTCGGCGCACACACCTGATTGGCTGAAATGCATGGAGGCCGTGACCTTGCACGCCTCATCGCGGCCCACGCCCTACGAATTCATCCGGATTCTGATAACCTTTCACCCCGAATCCCGCCAAACTGGGAGCCAGTACCTCGGCAGCGAGTCTTTTGCATCGAAGTGGAGCAAGCTGGGATGGCCGATGCTCACCGGCAGGATGTTTTCAAGACTGCCACCGGAGACCAGAGAAAGAATTCTCTGCAACCCTGCCGCATCCGGGCGCCTTCATTCGCCCGGTGGAATTCTAGATATTACCGCGGCCACAAGCAGCGGAGACTACGCATCGCCGCTTTTCTTAAAGGCCATCCTGCGTTTTGACCGCGACCTTAGGATAGAACTGACTCGCAAATGTGTCCCGGGGCATCCCGCATTAAGCTGCAGTACAGGCATGCGTTTGGCAGACGTGCGTCGGATCACGGCCGGACTTCCAAAGCACACGGCAGCCGCATGGCGCTACTTGCTCACGCCTCCCGAGGCATGGGTCGGCATGCTCAGGAGGGGACGGGAGTCCGGCCTCTTCACTCTCCCAGTGGATATCGGCCATGTGCTTGAAAAGCTTTCTGCTGTGAGTAGTGCAAGGCCCAAGGACTATGAGACGGTTTTGAAGGAGGCCTCCGGAAAATCCGGCAGTAAGATTTTTGACGCCGTCATGAATCGCTTCAAGGACGGAGAGGGTGTGCCCAAGTCCCTGCTCAAAAGCTGGTTGGTCTTTTTAGGAAAGAATCAGCTTGTGAAAGCGATTTTGTCGCGGCCCGGCGATTTTTCGTTCCTGCGTGAAGGAGACTTCGGGAGACTTCCAAAGGCGATCCGAGAGCCGCTTGCGGCGTCGGTGTCTGATGTGGCCTCTATGCGCTCTGTCCTTCGATGTATTGGAAAGACGCTCTCAGGATTTCTTGTCCACAATCGCGCGCACGCGCTTTCCTGGGCAAAAGCCGTTTATAAAAATGAAAAGCAGGCCGGCACAGCAACGCAGGCTATCGAATATCTCGGCGGACACCTTGCCGGTAGTTTGACGCATCTCGAGTGGGTCAGGATCATACCCGACGCCGGCGGCCTCGCTGAGTTGCGAGACACAATAAAGCGGCACCCTTTTGGTGAAAGCGTCGGTGATATGCGCAATTCGGTATGTGCGCTGGTGCGCAGGCTCTACAGCCGAGCACTCCATGACGAGGGAGGAGCACGGGCGATGTATTTCCTTTCCCAATGCGTTGCTGACCTCGGACTCACGCTTGAGGAAGCGGGATGCAGTTCTTTTTCAGTGCCTGAAATGGCTCAAGCCATTCCTTTGCGGGAGTCATTTGCAGGCGCGGGCAGCCTCCTTGGGGCTTGGAAGCTTTTCAACTGGGGTTTCAAGGACCTTGAACAGAGAATTGGGGAGAAAAGTTTCAGGCATTTGGAGGCTGACCTCAAAAGCGGTGGCGCCCGCCTATGCTTGCAAGCCTATCAAAAGCTTCCCCGAAAGTTTACCCGTCTCGTGACAGAAGTTGTGCCCCTGGATTTTGTCTGGCCCCTTAGCCACGACAATGCCGTTCTTGCCCACGCCCTCGAACGTAAATATGGGCGTGGAGCGATGCTGAAGCTCCTTCCTGAGATTCGAACCCGATTTGCTCAAAACCCTGTTCTGCGCTGCGCCTACGAACTAGCCGCATGCTTTTCACTGGCAGACGCCGGTTACCTTGTGCACCTGTCTCGCACGGTGGTAAAGGCGGCCGGGCAGTTCCGGGCCACGGGGGGAGTCGTTTTCGAAGATCTCTACACCAGAACAAGCATTCCCAAGAAGTCAGGAGCAATGCGTTTGATCACCGCGCCCAAGCCCTTGCTTAAGCGTCTCCAAAAAAGAATCCTGCAAAACGGACTTTCGCACCTGCCGCTGCCGGACTCCTGTCATGGATTCCGCGAGGGGCGTTCCATTGTGACAAACGCTGCGCCTCACGCGGGAAGCCGGCTGGTGGTCAATGTCGACATCCGAGCCTTCTTTCCTTCAACCAGCCGCGCGCAGGTCAAACAAGTCCTTTGGAAACACTATTCGAAAACACTTTCTGATTCCGCAATCGGGCTTCTCTCCGAAATCTGCTGCCTCGACGGCTCTCTCCCCACGGGAGCGCCCACGAGTCCTGTTCTCGCCAATCTGGTGCTCGCACCCGTTGACAGGGCTCTTGAAAAGGCGGCCGCCAGGTTTGGAGTGACGTACACCCGCTACGCTGACGACCTGACGTTCTCCGGCAACGAAGACTGCAAAAAAATCCTTCCCCTTGTGCGGAAGTTGCTTGCCCAGAGAGGTTACGTGCTTGATCCGGAAAAGACACAGCTCTACAGGAGGGGGCGCCGTCAAATGGTCACTGGGCTCGTCGTTAACGACAAACCCAACGTTCCTCGCAAAATCCGGCGTCTTCTAAGGGCATGTGTCCACCGCAGCGCAGGGGGAGCTCCTCCCGTCTGGGACGGACAGCCCATGAGTAAAAGCTCCCTGCGAGGGCGAATCGCGCAGCTTGCGAGAGTTCAACCCGAGGAATTCCGCGCGTTTAAATCCAAACTGGATCAAGCGACCTGAGAAGGCCTGAAAGACGGCAATGGAAACAAGTACGCCCTTGCAATCTTGGTGAGAATTTACGGCACATGAAATTGAATTTAAAAAAGGGAGACAATGGACTGGAGCTAGCAGCAGCAGCGGCCTTCATGCATCCCGACCCTGAACTCAGGAGCCGTTTGCGCCGAACCCTTCGGGAGTGCCTTGCCATAGACGGCGAGAGCGCTCGGGAAAACAGTATGCGCGAGCTTTTACGCTCCACCCGTGGAACAGATGTGGAGCCATTTATACTGTCTGAGGCGCACTGCGAGCTGGCCGTCTTCTACTCGGAAATGTGCTTCCGCCATCTCGGCTTCACCCGCTTCCGAGTCGCCGGCGAGGACGCCATCATGGACGGCGCGAGTGTGATTTTCACCAACAATGGAAGGGGTTATTTTCTGCCCCTCTCGAAGGCTAAAAAGCGCTTCGGATCCATGCCCTCATTTTGCAGAGGCCGTGCTTTTTGGGAGGGACGTCCGATGACTCTGCCCAAAGCCTCCTTGAAAGTTTCGGACAAGGGCGTCTTTCTTTCGTGTTCCTGGCCTGTCGCGGATGGGGAGACGGTCAGGCTGGAAGCGCCCCAGAGCGACACGCGCAAAAAGAGGAAATCTTCCGTGGATGCTGGAGTCAAGATGCTCGCTGGCGCCGAGAAGATTGCGCTGAAAGACATCGACGGGTTCCAAAACTACAGCGATTGGGGCCTTCGCACAAAATCGGAAGCTGGAGAAATCCGCCTTCTGGCGGCCTGCGAACAGGGCGTCAGCGCGATGGTGGACGGGGTCTGCCGGAGTATACTGGGAGCCTCGGAGGAGACCTTTTCGAGACTAAGCGTTTCACTTCTGTACCCGGAAACCAACCTGACACTGCCCGTCGAGCTGTATGCGGCCGCGGACTGCTATCACTGGATTAACTTTCGCGCGGGAATCAGCGTCGACTTGACCGATGCAGACCGGACGGCTCTGGCTGAATGGTTTTTTCCTCATCCCGCGTGGCCGGGCGGGGGTGTGTAATAATAGAGAAACACTTTATGCGTCCCTCGGAGATTACACGTTCACTGGAGACTCTCATTGCCACTCAGTGGCCTGTTTTTCTTTGGGGGCCTCCGGGAGTAGGAAAGTCATCCGTTGTTCGTCAGGTCGCCTCGGCCGCCTCGTTGGAAGTGATCGACATCCGGGCACCGCTTCTCGACCCCACGGACCTCCGGGGCCTTCCCTCGGTTGAAAACGGGAAGGCCCAATGGTGTCCTCCGGCTTTCCTTCCGCACGAGGAAACCAGCCGGGGGATCCTATTTTTTGACGAACTCAATGCCGCACCGCCGCTGGTGCAGGCGAGCCTGTATCAACTCACCCTGGACCGGCGCATCGGAGAATACCGTTTGCCTGCCGGTTGGAAGATCATCGCCGCGGGAAACCGTTCCACCGACGCCTCCGTTGTTTTCCGAATGCCGGCGGCGCTGGCCAACCGCTTCATTCACATGGAATTTGAAGCCGACTTTGAGGACTGGCGGAATTGGGCCCAGGCTAAAGACATTCATCCACTCGTGGTGGCGTTTCTGAGCCTGCGCCGCGAGTTGCTTTTCGACATGAAAAAGCCCGAGCGCGGCTTTCCAACGCCGCGCACATGGGAGATGCTCTCAGATGTTGTGCGTGCCTTTGGTGCGCCCGATCTGTCGCAACTCCCCATTTACACTGGAACCGTGGGGGAGGGGGCTGCCGTCGAGTTTCTGAGCTACTGTCGCGAGTCCATTGGGGAGGCGGAGGTCAGGAAGATTCTTAAGAACCCTGAGAAAGCCGCGCTGCCCTCAAAGCTTTCGGACCAGTACGCGCTGATCGCCTATATTCCGGCTTTAATGAAGCATGAAGACTTCAGCGAGGCCGCCGCGTTGCTTTTGAGCCGGCTTCAACCCGAGCTGGCCATTCTTCTTCTGCGCAACCTGATGCGTCAGTCGAAGAAGTTCGCCCGTCTGCCCGGCGTGCGCAAATTCATGGCTGCACACAGCGAAGTCATTCTGTGAGCGAGCCTTTCCCTCCAAGGATTTCCCGCGCGCGCATCCACCTGATGCTCGACCATCCGTATCTGGCCAGTGCAGTGGCGCGGCTTCCGATAAGATTGGCCGCGGAGCGGGCGTGGTGCCCTACCATGGCGACGGACGGGTATCATATTTTTATCAATCCTGCTTTCTGTGAAACACTCACCGATGAGGATTTGACGTTTGTGTTGGCGCACGAACTCTTACACTGCGTTCTCGGCCACATTGACCGGGGCAAAGACCGCCTGCCGGGGCGTTGGAACGAGGCGATCGACTACGCCACCAACCAAACGCTTGAGTCGTTCGGACTCCGGACGCCGAAGGGAGGTCTGCTCGACAGAAGGTTCGAGGGCCTGATCTCTGAGGATATTTACAATCTGATCAGCCGGGACGCCCCTTCAAAGGGCGGCCCTCGCGCGCAGGGGCGTCTATTGGATACCCACCTGGATCCGGAAGGCCCTCACCGGATCGAGGCGGGGTGCGAGAACCTAACACCGGCGGAGCGTCAATGGATTCGACTCGGCCTGCTCGACGATCTGGAAAAAGGCATGAAGTCGCGTGGGATGCATTCCGGCCGTTTCTATGAGGAGATAGTGGCGGCACGCTCGGAGCGCGTTCCCTGGGAGCATTTGCTGGCTCGGTTTGTGTCGGGCATACGGAAGGATGATTACCGCTGGCTGCCGCCGAATCGTCGCCATTTATGGCGTGGAATCTACCTGCCATCGGTGGGGCGCCCCGGGCCGGAGCACTTGGTGGTAGCCATCGACACCTCTGGTTCGATGACTTCCGAAGCTCTGGAAAAAGTGCTCGGGGAGATCGACAAACTCCGGGCGACAACGGAGTGCCGGTTAACCATCCTGCAAGCCGATGCCGCCGTCACCCATGCGGGCACCTACGAACCATACGAGGACATTCCTTTCGCCTCCTTCAAAGTCTACGGGCGAGGCGGGACCAGCTTCGAGCCAGTGTTTGAGTGGATTGCGAACGCCGAGGAAATGGGTGGCTTGCGTCCGGAGGCGCTCATTTACCTGACGGACGGCTATGGAGAGTTCCCAGAAAACGAGCCGGATTATCCTACGGTTTGGATCTACACGGAATCCGGGGCAAAGCCACCGCCGTTTGGACAGTTGCTGTCAATTTGCTGAGTCCGGTGGCCGGAATGGAATGGCACGTTCTGCGCTCTACCGCTGCTTTTGGTCAAAGGACTGTGTTCGCCCAAAGAGTTTGCCGAGGGGTTTCTGGCGACACTTTGCGTCATCCCGGGAGTATTCGGGGATGTCTCAGCGGCAGAATACAAAAGGGAACTCGCGAAAACCGAGCGCGACGCGGAAAGGGCGCTTTTTTTCTTAAGCATCACAAATCCAGCCCTTCAGTCTGAATCCGAGAGATCCTTGCCAAGAAATCAAATGATGCGCTTAAGAAAGTTTTTTTCGATCAACGACTCAAAATACCCCTGCAGCCTACCCGCAAAATGGGTGTTTTGAACCAATACCCCTGCCTCGATATTTCGGTCTTGAGCGGCCTCGGTAAAGTTTGCCGACGTCACGTAGGCCGTCTTTCGATCTACAATAATCACCTTGGCGTGCATCACTCCTGCGTCATTGCTTTCAAAACCCTCCCGGTAATCCCAAATTTCAGGCAGTCGTTCGCCCGGCCACTGGTGTTGCCTAAACTGCTGTATAAAATTCGGTCCGACCGCCGCAAATGGCAGTTTTTTCGGACCGCGTTTGTGGGTCAGATCCAGGAGGATTCGAACCCTAAAATTTAAATTCGAGTCGTGCTTTTCCGCCAAGGGCCTGAGGATTTCCCCGGCGGAGTGAAACACGTAGCTCGTCATGAGTACCTCGTGCTCGGCTTGAGAGAAAAGGGACGCCACCGTTGCCTGAGTGTTGAAAACGGGAATCCCTGGAACATCCGGTCCGCTGATCGCCAGTTGCGTGCCGTGAATTGCCTCATCTCGCTCTGCTTGCGCAAGGCCCAGAGCACGGCACAAAAGTGCGATCGACGCCAAGCTGTGACCCTGCTGCTCCAGCTCCGAAAACGCCTTGCCAACGTCTGCTGCCTGCTCGCCAACCAGCGGCCGCAGAGATGCTGTTGAATACCCGAACCTTAAGGTGCCTTCCGAAAGGGCTTTTCCGAGCTCCCCGTTCGCGCGGGCATGCAGACCAAGCAGGATATCAATGGCGGCACTCGTCATACGGACTCACTGAAGAGTTCGCAGCCGAGCGCATCGATGGTTGGAACAACCAACGCCCTGTCCAGATATTGGTTGAACTGCTCGCAGGACGTTTCCGAAAGAAACATGCACGCGTGGCAGGCAGCCCCCGACAAATGGTTTTGCGAATGGTTGCCGGGTTGGTGCGAGGAGCAGATCGGGTCGTTCGAACACAACTTGGAAGTCGCAAACGCCCGTTTCAGGTGTTTCCGGATATCCCTCGCTGATTCCACCAGCCCTCCCAAGGTCCCGTGGGAGTCCGAGGAACCCGTGAAGATCAGAATCCCGTAACTTCCTTTCATCGCGGACCCGTCTGGTGCAGGAACGTAGATTCTCTCGCGCAGTGACGAGGCCGGGTATCCGCATTCGAGTGCGATGGTCTGGATGAGCAGGTGCGAGATGGAGTGGAGTAGATAAAAAGCGATCCCCGGGAAGACGGCCTCCGGGTTGGGGTGAACCTCTTGCCGCTTTTTGAAGCCCTCCTCAAGAGCCTGCTGGCGATGCAAAACCTCTTCCCGATTCATCCATTCTTCCAAAACGTCTGGGTCGAACTGGATGAATAAACCTTCCCCCCTGTTTTCCACGCAGGGCACCCAGTCTGGTTCCTGCGCCGCCGTCAGGGGTGCTGTCTTCACGTCCAGTTTCAAAACGTCCCCGGCAATATCCGTACCGAGGGGCTCAAACCGTGTGAAGCCGATGAGCGCTGTAACCTCGCGGAGCCGGTGCACGAGGACGATTTTCTTAACGCAGGCGAGGTCCGGCGAACGCCAAGTGGTCCGTGTTAGTTCGCGCACAAAGAAGTCGCCCCCGGGATCGTCTCCAGAGGACTCCGAGTCTGCCCGGGAAAGTGCTTCAAATTCGACCTCTTTGATGGGCCTCTCGGAACCAGAGACTTGTGCGCCCCCGCGGACTGCTTCAATCGTCGAGAATATCTCAGCTTCTTTAAATCCCTCAAATGCGTGTTTCAGAGCGGGCTGTCCCAATAGGAGTGGGAGCACTTCCTTCACTGTCACCGCCTGCAAATTTCCGGATTCCCAGTGTTCCATCACCCGGCCCGTCAGCCACGCTGCCTGATCGGGAATCGAGATCACCGACATCACGCGGGGAAACGAGGAGTTGCTGGCGTTCCGCACCAACAGACGGTTCACCTCATTGCATCCCTTGGGGTCCAAATCGTTCAACCAAGGCCGAGATCCATTGCAGCGTTTCAGTGGCTCGCCCTCCCGTTGTGCCGCTTCGCGCATACACCGCCCCGCGTTGCATATGCCACAGACGATCCACACATCGGACAAATCGCCGCTGGTACCGCGCTCTTCGACCCAAAGCTCTCCCGGGCAAACGCCCTCATCTCTGTGGGCAAAGGCGAGCCACTGAATATCTCCGCAATGTCCCCGTCGGCACGCCCGCACAAACCGGACACTGACCACGGATTTCTTCTCAAACTTCCCATTGTGGAGAGAGTCCCGGTGTACCAGTCTGCGTCTGCGATACTTCTCGGGCGTCACCTGCACATCCTGAGAGATAAACCAAAGAGGGAATTTCCATCCTTTGACAAACGAGGCGTCTTGCCCCCTGTGTTCGTCTGCTGGCGGCGGCGGCGATTTGAGCAAGATGGCGTTCTTCCGCGTACTGTGCGGCCTGAGCACTTTGGTGACCTTCGCGGCCAGTCGTGGCTCAGAGACCAAGCAGGCTTGGTCTTCTGGGTATTTCCAGCCCTCGAGCCCCCCAACGATGATCGAACTGTCGGTCAGTTCCACCATCGCGCCCGGTCCGTATGTCGTAATCAGCTGACTGCTGCGTAATTGATTGTCCATTAGTGTGCACTCGAGTTTGTGTCCACGGTACCGCCATCGGTATGAATATTCACCGACGGTTCAACGTCTCGCATCGAGCGGTTGGCGCAGAACGCACGTTCCCGCGCTGTGAGGGACACAAGCTTCGGATCGAGAAAATTGTGCAGCAGAGGTGCTCCCTCCGCTGGCCTTTCCAAAGCCTGATATTTGAGTCCCATTCCCCCCGACTTTTTATCCGTCGCGATCCCATTCCACTGGGAGAGAAGTTTTTCAGTCCTCTCAAACACAAGATTTGCGAGCGCCTCCAAATCGGCCGTCGACTTTTCGGTATCGTGCCGTAAGACGCGTTGTCGAAACACCTCGAGCAACTCACGGATCTCAACCAGATGGTTGCCCACCTCTTCTGCACCCCTTCCAGACTCCATCTGAGTGATTCCGTGGCGCACCAGTCCCACCACCGCCGCCGCCAGCCCACGATCCAACGCCCGCGGAGCAAACGGCGTGACACTGCTCGCCTCCACCGAGCGATAAAACGTTTGATGGTAAATCCCGAACCGCTCGTAGTGGGAACGGTCCCTCGGGCGGTGCATGTTCATCAAGGTCAAAACCAGCCCGGGCTTGTTTTTGTCACGGCCCACGCGGCTCGTTGCCTGAATATATTCGGAGCTCGTCTTGGGCTGCCCGAACACAACCATCAATCCCAACCGAACGATATCCAGACCCACGGAAATCATGTTTGTCGCAAGGGCCACATCGACGGTTTGCGGTTTGTTGGATTCGATAAATGAGGCCGCCAGCTTCTGTTTAGCAGCCGCGACTTGATCCGTGGGGACGCGGGATGTCAGCTCCGTCAACTCGCGCTTGATGAAGCGGCTTGCGAAAAGCGTGTCCTCCGGGTCCAGACGCCTGCGTTGCCAGCGGAGTTGAAGCTGCAGGTGGACTTCATCTTCGATGATCCGCCGGGTGCCTCCCAAATCCCTCAAGCTGTTGAAATACCCCAGCATGGTCATGTAGGGGTCCGCGGGATTTTTGTCGTTGGCCATGCCCCCATGCGCCTCAAACAACCGCTTGCCCGCCGAAAGCAATGCCAAGGCAGCCCTCAGAAAGATAACTTTCATGCTGCGTCCCTGGGCCGCCAGTCCCAGGTAGCACCTGCCCGGGCTCGCCTCCGACACAGGGATCGTTTGCGCAAAAAAGGAGTCTGTCCGGTTGATGCCGGGGGACGGAAACACAGCGGTTTCAGCGCGTCCAAACAGAGCCCGAATCTGGCGGTTGGCCCGACGCACCGTCGCGGTGGACGCCACAATCTTGGGCCGAATCATCCTGCCACCTGCTTTTCGCAGACAGAGCGCCTCGATCGCCGTCTCATAGATTCCCGCAATCGTCCCAAGCGGACCCGAAATGAGGTGCAATTCGTCCTGGATGATCAGGTCGGGTGGTGGCAGGGGACCGTCTGGAATCGGCGCTCCCACCCCGCTGTGCATCGGACCGTAAAAACCGTTCGTGTCGTGACGCTGCACATTGCCAAAGAGTGAACCTGTCTCGCCCACCCACGGAAGGGCGGCGAACTTGTCCACAGTGGCTATGACGAAGCATGGCAGCCGCCGGTACAGCGGATCATCCACAGCCACCACCGGAAGTTGACTGTCCTGGGCGGATGAAAACTCGCAGTCAGGGTTTGCACAGGCGAGGCGCAGATCCAGTGGCCGCTGCTCGCTGGGGGCAAATTGGAAACTGGCAGGAGTCAGTTTTTGAGAACACCACGGGCATTCCTCCAGGGGAATGGGAGACGGGTTCCTCCCGGGATTATTTCGGAACGCCACCGTCCGCGAGTAGGCCGTGTTTCTGGCTCCGGGAGACGTGTCCCCGGCGTGCCCCATTCTGTTGGGGGTTGCCGCAGAACCCACCCAAAGTCCGATCTCGAAAGGCCACTCGCCGAGTGCCTTATTCCTCCTCCTCTCCAGCTCCAATGCACAAACCAGCGCCGCAGCGCGTCCAAGCTGGTCCAGCGTCAGCAACCGCAGTGTGTAGCGCATCAGCACGGATACGCCACAGCCCCGGATCCCCGGGTTTTGGAGCCGGCGCAACGCCAGCGTGTAGGCGGCGAGTCCGAAGTAGGCCTCTGTTTTTCCGCCGCCGGTCGGAAAGAAGAGAAGGTCTACGATTTCCCGCTCTCCGTGTTCCGGCTTTGCCATCCCCCGCAGGTTCATCAGCAGAAATGCCAGCTGGAAAGGTCGCCATTTGGGTTCGTCTTTGGGGCGCCGTTTTTTGGCGGCGGATGCCATCGCGCGATTTGCGAGCAAGAAGGCCTCGAACACCTTCGCCTCACTCAAAAGAGCGATTCCCTCGCCAATCCGGGCATGCGCAAGCCTCGCGGACCGCACCATGTCCAAGGCCGTCTGCTGATCTGAGCCCACGATGCCCTCTGCAAGTTTCTGCTGCGCATCAATCCACAATTTGTATGCGTCCGCGATCGGACTAAGGCTTTTCGCTGCTTCCGCCGCCGATCCCAGATTGCCCAGGATCTCCATCCTCAATTCCAACCCATCTCCGGAGGCATGATCCACCCGCTCCACCTCGGCCAAGGGAATCCAGCAGGTGCGAACGGTTTTACAGACACCCTTTTCACAGACAGCCTTAGTGGCGACTCCGTGCCCCACTGCGTATTCCAAGACATCGCGGTAATGCAGGGCGGCGATTGCCTCGTCTCCATCCAGATCAACCCCAGAGGACAACCCGCGCAGATCGGGCCGTCCTACAAAGGAAGTCTCGGTGCGCAATTCGATTTCCGCCTGGTAAATCACGCTTTGATAAGTCTGCCGGCCATCGGTGTCGCGTTTGTTGACCAAAAAAACCGATACGGACCGGGAGCCAGCCGCGAGCGTCGATCCCACAAATCCTTTTACCTGATTTACCACGACGGACAGGAAAACGCCCCGCGAATTGGGTAGCAGATGCTCCACGCGATGTTCGGTCGCGGGAACGTCCAAAGTCACCATTTCTTCGCGGCATTCCCGGCGGTAACCCTTGCGCGCGGGGCGCTGTGCCAATGGCGGTTGGATCTGCTCCTCCTCTTTGCCAGGCTCCGGAAGCGAACTCGTGAGTTCCTTGGCAAATGCCTCGACCACGGCTTCCTCCGAGGGCTCCTCGGCGCTGTCCGGCGCTTCCCAGCGGTAATCACCCCACCGCGCATGGACGACAATCCGTTGCGTCTCCGGACCGACCATAGTCGTGATCCCGATGGATGCCGGAAGAAAGCTCGTCTGTGCAGCCGGCTCGGAACCTTCCTCGTCCTCTCCCGCATCGCGGGTTCCGGGTTCGGGGGCGTCCAGTTCTTCGTCGCCGGATTGCCGCTGCGCTACCGGCGCCGAGGCGGGAACCAAATGACCCGTCAGGTACCAGCGTCGCGGAGAATGAGAGAGGAGCTCATGCGCAAACGCATGGTCATTGCGCGGACCGACGAGGTCCAACTCAATGGCCTCAATCATCTTCGCACGGATTTGGGTGGATGTGCTCATTGGGGTGGAGACTTTTAAAACTAGGGAGCGAGCGGTTGAGTGGGCTCAGGGCTTTCTTCGAGAAAAACCCGTGGATCAAAGACCGCCAGTTCCAGCGGTCCGTGCGCGCTGCGCGCTGTGACGGCGATTAACATCTCCCTGGCTGCGGACAGCAGAAGCGCCCCGCCATTGGCCCGTACAATTCTTGAGCGCTTATCCTCAGGGACATCCGGGTGTAATTTGAAGTCTCCATGGACGGTCAGCCGCGCTGTGTACCGTGCTGGCGACTCCTTTTTCGATTCACCGAGCACCACGGTGACAGCGAGATGCCAGAACCCCTGCGGGTCCAATGTTTCTTTCGAAGACTGGACGGTGATGTCGTAGTCTTCTGTCCCAGAGATGGTCTTGAGCGCCGGGTTTGCCTGCACCGAAACCTCTGTAAAATAATGCCGCGTGAGTTGGAGGACGCTTAACATGGGTCAACAAGCTAGGGTTTCTTCTTCCAAACACGTCCAGTCCGGCGTCCTCTCCACCGTAAGATGGAAGACCGTGTGAGGCTCCGCTCTGCAATCAGGGAGCGGCGACTGCACACACTCCCGGTTGCGGACTACAAATTCGAGTTCGGGAGAGTTTGCGATCCCCAACACCCGCCGCAGAAGCTGATCGTTGGCCTCCGTCTGAACCGTCATTCCTGCTTCTAGCCGTTTGATCGTTGCAATCCCAAGGGACGTCCGCTCCGCGAGATCCGACTGGCTCCAGCCAGCCACGTGTCTTGCGTTTTTGAGATCCTCTGGCGTCAGAAGGCCGTGTTTGGAACGGAAAGCGGAAACCGTCGCGCGTACCGCTTCATCGGCCTCCTCGGGGCCAAGAATGCCCATACCGCACTGCCCACACTTCCAGTGAGCGTGTTCCACCCGGAAGGTCTCGCCATGGCACACCTTCTCCGTACGAGTCCGACCGCGGACATAGGAGCCCGCTGCGCCGCAAGCGATACACTTTGGCGGTAACCGCCAGTCACCGATTTTTTTTACTTGGGTCGTCTTCATGGCAATTGAGGTAAATGTAAGTGGGGGGACACGCGTCCCCGTTGAGGCAAATTCCAAACTTCAGGTACAGATCTTTGCTGGTGCTGGGGCTTGGCCACGCGAAGGCAAATAACTCCACATTCTCGTACCCAGGGTGATAGGAAAAATAGGGTGGCCGTTTACCCACATAACACTCAGGACCACCCGCCTCTTGAATTTCCTGCAGGAAGCTCCGAAGTCGGCTGAAGTGCTCCTTTTGATCCAGACTTTCAAGAGAATCCATGTCTCGTAGGAAATGGCGCTCATGATCCACGATCGCATACTGCCCTGCATCCAGCGCCTGAATCGCCTGGGCCAACTTCTTGCGAAGTTCCTTGGGGGTAGGGCGATTAGAAGGATAGGACATGCAGTATTGAGGACGGTAGATCCATTGAGACGTCTCATGGTATCACATGATACCTATCCTGAGGGTGGCTGCCATCTTTTTGGAGACGAATTTTTGTGGGCGGCCTCCGCCGCAGAAGCCAGCCGTCCAACTGGTGGCTCCAGCGCTGGCTTTCATGCTCCCAGAGCATACAGAATCCGGCGGACAAGCAAAACGCATGCGTAGATTCGTTGTCATGTAAACAGGTCGCTTTGGGGAGGGAGTTCCCGTTGCGCGGAGCGGGCACCTCGGCGGGCGCGGGTGGGCGTCGAAGTGGAGGCTGTGGCGGCGGCGGCTTCTTCGGCGGCACGCTCGGCGTTGAGGGCGAGCAGGCGGGCCAGCACCTCGTCCCGCGTGGCGTCGCTCCAACGGTACCGCACGCTCTTGGGCACCGGGTCGCCACCGTCCTCGGGTTCCTCGTAATAGTCCGGCACAAACTCGCACACCGTCCGGCCCTCGTCTACCAGATCCCCCCAGCCGTAGGCCCGCAACACCACCGCGTCCATAGCACCGTGCAGTTCCCGCAGGCGCAGCGTCCCGGGGTCGGTCTCCTCGGGACGATGAAAGCGGTTGTACGTCTTCGTCAGCCCCTCCCCGCGCTCCACCATCAACGCCGCCCGGTGCTCGTAATACTCCCGCCCCACGCGCTCCAGCTCCGCGTCTTCCTCCCAACCAGCAGGGAACGGGAATGTCTCAAAACAGTCGGTCGGCGTGTAGCGAAGCCGCTCTTCGAGGGAACTGGCAAAGAAACGTGACCATGCGTCGTGAAGACTGCTTTGTATCAATGATAAAACCGCGTTTTGGTTCGTTCCAATAACAACTACTTGCTCGCTGAAAACCTGACGGACAAAGACAAAAGTGGTGCATAAAAACTGGCTCACCCGCGCCGTCACCAGCACCCGCTCCAGCGGGGCGATGGCACTGTAAAGCACGGGGCGCGTATTCGCGAACCGCCACCAGAACTTCTTGTGTGGCGCGTCTGCGGCAGAATTACCCAAGCGTTCCCGTTCGGGTTTCACCTTTTGTTCCAAAACCTTCACAAGATCCGGCCAGTCCATCGCAACCGGACTGGGATAATCCAGTGGGACAATCCCTTCGCGCAGCCATTCTTTCTGCTGCACTTCAGTGGCCCCGATCCATCGTGCAGCGAGTTCGCGGCGTTCGAGCGGGTAATCTACAAAGTTGATCACATAACGGTGATGGGCGTGCGTGGGACTGCTGTTCACCTCTTCACCGCCGAGGTACGGAAAAATCCGCTCAGCATTGCGCGGATCCTTGGCAATGAGCCGCTCCATTTCGCTGAGTGGACTCGATGCACCGTCGGGGGTTGTGTCGTCGAAAGTGAATCCCATTCCACGCAAAATCGCTCCTTGAAAACTCTTGTTCGCATTCGCAGCGAGCGTCCTCGGATTGTCGTGCCCGCCGTCGTGAAACAGGAAGGCCGTGATTTGCGGTACGGGCCTTTCATCCAGCTTTCGCTCGCCGTTAAAACCGCCCCGGACCACCCATACGACAGACACCACCACCGCGGCCTCGCCCGGCCATTTGACGCGTCTGTTTGCGGCGTAAATGATGCCACCGTTTCTGCAAATAAACCGAAGTCCGGTTGCACGCGTATCACCCTGTGCAATAGTGTTTGTGGCGATGAGTCCGTACGTTCCGTTGGACCGAAGTAGCGAAAAGGTCCGTCTAAAAAAGTGCGCGACCAGATCGGAATTGCTGTTGGATTCCGCGTGAAGAGCCAGCAACCAGTCCCGGAATTTGTCACCGCTTACCGTCGTGATGCGCTTTCCCCCAAGAAACGGCGGGTTACCCACAAACGCGTCAAAGCCCGGATTGGCGCGGGCGAACACCTCGGGAAACTCCAGTTCCCAATGGAACGGCTGCACCGGATGCTCCCCCTGTTCTCTCAGTACCCGCACCTTTTCCTCGGGCTTTCCGGCCTCGCCCAGCAGCGACACAAACTCGCCGAGCGTAGATTCGCGGCGGCGGTCGTTGTCCTCTGCAAAAAAGGCGGCCACTACCACATCGCCCGCCAGCCGGGCTTGATTCTGCGCGGCCTCGGCTTCGGCCAGACGGCGGGCCTTGTCCTCGGGCGCAAGCGCGTCACCCGCTTCGAGGATCTGACGGCGGAGCGTTCCTGCGCGTTCTACGGCGTGGCGCACGGCCTGACTGGCGAGTTGCGAGGTGCCTCCCCGTGGGTTCCAGTGGCAGGCGGCGATCTGCGCGTTGGAAAGGCCCACCAGCGAATCCCCGGAACGGATGGCGTGATCGACAAAGCTGAAGGGATGTTCGCGGGCCATGGTGAGCAGCCAGAGCGAGAGCTTCGCCAGATCGGCCGCCATCGGGTTGCGGTCCACGCCGTACAGGCAACGCTGCGCCACCAGCCGCCGCGCATGAAGCACCTCGTCCTCGTCCGGCGGGATCGGGGGAAGGCAGTGATGGTAGTGCCATGCCGCCACTAGTTCGTTGGCCAACTGACGGCAGGTCTCTACCAGAAACGCCGCCGATCCCACCGCAGGATCGCACACCTTCAATTCCAGAATCGTCTCGGGGCGCGGATGGCGTCCGAGTCGGTCGAGCACGGGCGCCAGCGTCTTTTCGACAATCGGCTGGGTGAACGACGCGGGCGTGTAATGCGATCCCGAACGGCGGCGCTCATCCGTAGGGTGGAGCAGGAGCGAACCCGCGGGGAGCACATCGGGCGAGGCATCGCGATCAATCCGGTTGCCGAATCCGGCGACCAGATCCTCGAAGGTTTGCGCGGCCTTGATCCGGTTGTTGGCGGCGGTGGGGAGTTTGATTTCAAACGTGTCCTTGAGGAACCGAGCACGGTTGGCACCGGACTGGGCGAGCATCTGTTCGAGGGGAACGAACACGGAGGCGCCTTTGCTGGAGCCGGGCTTGAGGGCGATGGTGCGTTCAGCTGCCAGATCGAGGCGAAATCCCATGATGGTTTCGTACACGGAGCCGATCTGTTCGACATCGAGGTCCCGGTAGGAAAGACGTTCGCCGTCGAGAAAAAGGAGTTTGCGCAGGACCCCGTAGAGCGTGCCGTCGGCGACGAGCGGCAGATCCAGTGTGGGTGTTTCGGCGGAGGCGCGGCCTTCGAGGAACGGGAAACGGTCGGGATCAAAGAGATGGCCTCGCCGGGCCGGGACGCGGAGTTGGGGATGGCCGCAGCCGTCGTAAAGGAGGCGGAAGAGCGCGATGAGCCGGGCATAGGCGCCATAACGGCGGTCCATGGTGGCGGAATGGCGTTCGTGATCGGCGCGGAGTTGTTCAAAGAGGCCGTGCGCTCCGTAGTGGCGCTGGTAGAGCGGGCTGGAAGGCATCAGGCCGCGGTCCTCGGCAAAGAGCAGTACGATGAGGCGCAGCAGCAGGGTGAGCAGACCGTGGTAAACCTCGTCCGGATCGCGTTCGCGCACATCGCGGAGGACAGCGCCATGGGCGGCTTCGTCGGCAGCCTGAAAACCGCGCACCATTTCGTACAGGGCGGAGAGTACCTGCTGGGCGAGCTGCGTGGAAACGCTGTTTTGGTAGGCGCGGCTGCGCTGAAGCACGGGTAGAAGCCGCTGTTCCTTTGGCGCGTTTTCGAGTCGGTGCCTGCTCAGCACTGTGCGGAGAGCTTCGGCGGCGGGGCGTCCGGCATTGGACAAAATACAGTCGAGCGGAAAGGTAAGGCTTCCGGTGTTTTCGCCGACGGGCGCGTACACGAGCCGGAGCGCAGTGGGCGTGAAGAGGAGGCCGACAGGGATTTTATTCTGGCGCAGGAGTCTCTCAAACTTCTGCACGGGAGACGCCGACCAGCCGTGGCCGGATTCCTGCACCGCATCGGGATCCGTTCCAGCGGGGAGCTGGCGGATCAGGAGGTGGTAGGGGCGCTCAAGATCGGGCGCCTGCGCCGGGTCGCGGAACTTGTACGCACCATCGGGACGAAGGATTTCGCCGCCTTCGGAAACGGCGGTTTGGAGGGCGACGGGACATTCGTCGGCGACAGCCCAATAGAGGATGCGGGATGGGTCCCACCCAAGGAATCCGGCGGCGAATGTCGTGAAATGAGGAAGTTCTGGCTCGCCCTCGGACCCAGTCGAAAGCACGGAGTTGAGGGCGGCCTGCGCTTCGATGTAGAGGCTCTGGTTGATCTGGATCTGAGAATCCACGAGGGCCACGGCGGAGAACACGAGACCGTCGGGCTGGAGGTAACCGAGCCAGCGACGGTGTTCGTGGATGGCGAGTTGGCGGGGATCGGACATGGTCGGGAGAAACGGATCAGAGGGCGGGGTTGCTGACGGGCCAGAGATAGGCGATGCCCACGGGTTCAAGGCGGTGGGATTTCATCTCGTAAAACGCGCGGATCCGTTCGGGTTCGCGGCTCAGATCGCCCTCCACGTTTCCGAGCCATTTTTTCCAGTAAGCGGCGTCGGCTTTTTTCTGGCGGTCTTCGGCTTCGGAAAGACCGGAGAGGCTCAGCTGTTGGGACTCGGTCTCGTATTTATCGAGTTGCCCCAGCACGCGCGCCCTCTGGTCCGAAAGGATTTTCTCCATGGCTCGGGCCTCCTTTTCGCCGCGTTCCCGGAGGAGATCGACAACATCATCTAGGCGTTGCTGGCCTTGGGGCTGGAGGAAGGCGAGGAGTTGTTCGATGTCGGTAGGAATGGCCTCAGCGAGGCGGGTAGCTATTTCTGCAGGGACGCCGGGGGCGGATGTGGACAGCCCCTTTTGGAGGAGTTCAAGGGTACGCGTTTCGTTGCGGGACCCATAAAGTTTGAGGGGCGCTTTGCGGCGGTCAAGCGGTGACCATTCGGCGGTGACCGTGAGGAGTTCCTCGTGGAGGCGCGAGGCGTTGGGGCCGTAAACTGAAAGGCGCGCTAGCAGGGCTACGCGTGGAATTTCGTCTTCGCTCTGGGCGACGCAGGCGCGGGAGAGGTCGTGGTGGACGAAGCCCTGCGCCGTAAAGCGTCCAAGTAGTCGCTGGACGATCTGATGCGAAAGATGGAGTTGGACTGTACCATCGTTCAGACTGTCCTGCGCATGAAACACTACCGGGCGGATGGGAGAGGCCCGGCGCCACAGGGCGTCGCGGCGCCCCTCGGTGGGGGGCGTTCGCAGCGAATCGAGAACGGCGCTCCAAGCGGGATCCGCGCCGCGGCGTTCCTGAAGATCGGGAAAGGTGAAGCGGCCGGGATGGGTTTCCTGCAACGGCTGGGCGCCGAGTAGTTCAAGGGAACAACCGAGCGCGTCGCGCAGGCGTTCGGGGTCGAATTGGATGGCTTTGCGGGCGTCCTCGAGCCGTGCGGTCATGGTGGCGATCTCGGCTTTGAGGCGTTCGCGCTCCCGGATGGTCTCGATTTCCTCCTCGATGACTTCTGGCTGGGCCGCCTTCATTGCATCGATGTCCGTTTCGAGGCCCCCCACGAGCGGACGCTGAATGCCCCGGTCCAGTTTGGAGGCCAGTTTATTGGAGAGCACCTTGGAGAACGTGCCCAGTTCCTCACGGATTTTGCCCTGTTTCCGGACAAGCGCACGCAGGACCCGGTCTTCTGGGCGCTGGGTGTAGAAGAAGTAGCGGCAGAACACTATGGGTTGCGGCTGGAGTTTGCGGTCAATGCGGCCGTTGCGTTGCTCCATGCGGGCCGGGTTCCACGGGACATCGAAATGGAACAGGTCGTAACAATGCGCCTGCAGGTTGAGTCCTTCGCGGGCGGCATCCGTGCAGATGAGAATGCGGACGGGATGCTCCTCGGGTGGCAGGTTGAAGGCCCGTTTGAGCTGCTCCTTTTTCTCCGGAGGCGTCGGTCCGTGGAAGATCTCAATGCGCTTCTCCCAGTCGTCGGTGCCGCAGATTGCGGTACGCAACTGCTGTTCAAGGTAGCGTTTTGTATCGTCCCATTCGGTGAAAAGGATGATGCGGCGTCCGGTCCATGCGGCGCCGGGAACGGGCTGGTTATCCTTGGGAAGCAAGGCCCCCGAGCAGCAGTGTTCGCGGATCCAGCGGACGAGGTACTCGATGCGGGCGTCCGGGAGGGCGCGGCTGCGCTGGGCGATATCGGCCATCTTGTCGAGGAGCACGAGGGTGGCGGTCTTTGCGTCGGCGGAATCTGGTGCGTCGTGGGCGGAGGCTTTCTCGATTTCAGCGTCAAATCCGGCGAGCACGGCTTCCTCCTCGAGTTCTGCGCGCGCGTCATCGGCATCCACGGCGTCGAGGCGTGCTGCGGAGGCTTTGGGTGCGGTGGAAGGTGCCGCTTTCCACGACCGCTCTAGCGAATCGCGGTGCTTTTTGAGGGTTCGCGAGAAGGCTTCAATGGAGGAGAGCAGGCGCTTTTGCAGGCTCGTGTAGACAAGCAGGAACTGGTCGGACTCGCTCTTTTTGGAGGCTTGAAGGCTCGCGATGCGCAGCTTGCGGTATTCCTCGAGGAGTTCGGCGAGGCGGAGTTCGGGGGCATCCGCGGGCAGTTCGGGAACCCCGAGTGCGGCAGGGAGGTCGATTTGTTCGACGCGACGTTCTGGGAACCCGGGAATCCCAATGGCGCGAAGGTCCTCCTTGAGGCGGCGCACCATGACGGGCTTGACGTCACTGGGGCGCACTGGGACGCCGCGAATAAAGCGCTCGCGGTCGAGGAGTTCGAGGAGCGCGGAGAAGCTGTTGCTGTGGCCGTTGTGCGGGGTGGCGGAGAGGAATAGGCGGTGCTCGAAGCGGGCGGCAAGGTCGCGGATGGCCTTCGTGGTCTGAGAATCGATGGCGTACTTGGAACTGGAGGCGGGCGCGGCGTGGTGAGCCTCGTCAAAGATGAGAAGCGAACCGGGACGGAGATTGTCGAGCCAATCGCGCATGGGGGCGACGTAGGCTTCGTCGATCAGGAGCTTGTGCGAGATGAGGAAGCGCGGGAAGGTGCTCCACGGGTTGGTGGCAAAGCCGCGTTCGCGCCGGACGCGCTCAACGAAGGCGCGGTCGTAGATCTCGAAGGCAAGACCGAAGCGGGTTTCGAGTTCGTCCTTCCATTGGAAGAGCATGGAGGGCGGACAGGCCACGACGATGTCATGAACGCGGCGGCGCAGGAGGAGTTCGCTTGCGATGAGTCCGGCTTCGATGGTTTTGCCGAGGCCCACGTCATCGGCGATGAAGAGGTTGACGCGCGGGAGGCGGAGGGCCTTGTGGAGGGGTTCTAGCTGGTATGGCTCGATACGGATCCCGGCACGGAAGGGAGATTGGAAGAGGCGGTCGTCAGTGGCGGTAACGCAGTTCCAACGGAGAGTGTCGAGATAGGCGCCAAAATAGCGGCGGTCGTCGAAGCCCTTGCGGCCGATGTCGCGCCAAGCTTCCTCATTGAGAATGGCGCGGTCGAGTTCGGCCTCCCAGACGACTTGAGTTTCGTCGCCCTGAGCATCGTCATCAACACAGTGGGCAGTGACGGTGTGGAAGCCGGAGACGGGTTCAACGGAGGCAACGAGCCAGCGCCGGGTACGGACACGGATGATGTCGCCCGTCTGAGGTATGGCGACGAGGCCGGGGGCGGTGGGGGTGGAAAGCGGCATGGGGTGGAAGGGAAGTTAGAGTGCGCAGATCCACTCCGCGGAAATTAGGACCATGATGAGGCGCGTTACTCGAGACTGATTTATGATTGAATCTGAATACCAAATGACAGTGCGCTCGTAAAACATGATTAAACTCTCGCCGCAGATTTCTGACCGCAAATTTGCGGCTCCGTGCGCTAGTCCATCTGTGTCGCTTACGGAAACACGCTCTTGACGAATCAGTATAGTTTGGCAAAAAATCGGCAGGATGTGATGAATTCGAACTTTTCATGCTAATCCAAAAATGATTCATCGCATCCGCTTCACGTTAAAAGGGGGAAGGAAAGTTTGGGTGATCCTTATGGACGATGCATGGAGGCAGGTTCGAGATCGGCTGCTAAGCCTCGGCCTCTGGGCTCAACGAGGTGATCTTCTCAAGGCGGCGCTTGTTGATAGCCAGCTACCCAACTGGAACCCCCGAGGATTCTTCAAGAATGGGGGGTGGGCCACAGACCGGATTGAGCTGCACCCGGCCTGTGATAAAGAGTCGGTAAAAAAATTGGTGAAGGCGGCGGTTTCAGCGCTGCGTTCTCAGAAACTCACCACGGATGATGCAGATCAATCAGCTCAGGATCATTGGGAGAAAGAGCTTCGGCTGGTCAATGGGGGTGTATTAATTTTAGGCGTTCCCAGAAAATTTCCCGCCTACGACGCGCCCATCCACTTCATCCCGAAGAAACGACACGGGGAATTTCGTCGCATTGCCTCTGCTCGGCCCGAACAGGTCGAGGCAGGGCGTTGTTTGCTGCCCGCCCTTGTCGGGATGATTGATGTATCCCTGCCAATCCACGGCTTTATGCCGTGCCGCAGTCCTGTGACCAACGCACGTCCTCACATTGGGTTCCAGTGGTCACTCTGCATGGATTTGGAGGACTTTTTTGAGCACGTCACTTTGGAGAAGCTCCTCACAACAGGCATGGCGCACTCACTCGGGCGATTAATCACCGATGCTGACGGCGTCGCCCGACAAGGGTACGCAACTTCACCCGCGGCGGCGAATATCGCGTTTCAGTCCGTCGACAAACAGATTTTGAAAGCCGTCAGAAAAATCTGCCCCGATGGAGTGTACACGCGCTACGCGGATGACCTGACCGTCTCCAGCAATGATTTAAAGGCGCTCCAGAAGCTGCAGGTTGAAATGGCGGACCTAATTGCCAAGTCCGGTTTCAAAGTTTCACTTCACAAAACCCATCTTCTATGCGCACGAGCGGGGAGGCGTGTGATCACAGGGATTGCCGTTGGCGATAAAAGTCTAAGCGCGACGCGGGAGATCCGCCGCCGGTTGAGGGCCTGCAATCATCAAGGGAATGTTCCGGTCGGCAACGGCCTTCGCGAATGGGCCCTTATGAAAGAGCCCAGAGGATATCAGATGGGTTGAAAATTGAGTTTACTGATGTATGAATGTGAGGCGCAGCTTTAGCTTGCGTCAGCCAGGCCCTGATGATTCGTCGGGTAACCGTTATGAGCCGGCGCTTAGCGGAGCCGGAAGCTCGTAGTCAGGCTCCGCCTGTCTCCGGCTTGGTTAATCCTTTGAGATCCTCACGGATCTTCGGAGGGGGCCTTGCGGCGCCGCTTCGCTTTGTAATGCTGAGGCGGCATCGGTCGTGAAAAACCGGTGCCGCCGTTTCTTTTAATCCGGATTTGTTTTCTGAGGGACAAATCCGTAGGTAACCGCTCCTCCCCACACAGGACCACATGCCATTCCCCCTCCATCTTCGTGAACAATCAGCTCTAAGCCGGGGATAGTGATGCGCTCTATGATTTGCCCGACTGAAAGTCTCGTTCCGGGATCCTCCTGAGACGGAATAGATACTTCTGCTTCGTTGGAGGCCGGCAATCCTAGATGTTCATTGAAGAGCTTGGAGCGGTATTCAAAGCCTGTATAGCTGGAGAGGCACAGGGCCACAAAGAGCGTGTGGTCACAGAAATCGTCACCTGACACCCACCCTGTTTCTTCAACCGTTCGCGATCCCGGGTAATGCATGTGGCCGCAGAACGGGCAGTCTATGCGGTCGTCATCGTCCAAGGAGCTCTCTGCTTCAGGCTCTTCCAGGTCTGAATGAGCAGAATGACTGGACCTCACCCTGGATTGGGTAGGCCGAGAGATGCCATCCCCATCATTGCCAATTGCCTCGACAGGACACCCGTCGAGCGCCTCCATGCAGAGAGATTCCTCCTCAGGGTTTTCTGGCTGTTTGAACACAATTGAATATCCACCATCATCGTTACGGGTGAAATGTTTGGGAGCCGTTTCGCGGCAAAGGTCACAATCGATGCACTGGTCGTCGATGTAAAACACACCGGGAACATTTTCAGGGTATTTTTCAGAGGCTGTGGCCATAATTTTTGGTGAAAACAAAGCTCTTTCAATATGCCCAGTCAGTTTAGGCAAACCAGCTGACTAACTGGCTGACTGACTGGTTGTAAAAGGAAATTACAATCACAGATTAAGATTTCTTACTCAATTCGGCCTGCACCGCCGCGCGTTCCTTGATTGCGGACTCGAACTCCTGCTGCAGTTTTCCAAAATCCTTGGAGTACGCTGCGGTCAGTTGGTTGAATTCGAACTCGATGCTTTTTCCTTTTGCCACCAAGGCCGCAAGGTTCGTTCGCACAAGCTCGTTTATCCTGCTGCGAAGCGGGTCGGGAAGCGGCGCAGACGCGTCGAATTTGAACTGCGCCTCACACTGCCTTCGCCATTCCAGCAACTTCGCCGCGGTGGCGGCACCAAACCAGGCAACGTTTTTGACCGCCTCCTCGCGGACATCAGCGGCTGTCGTGATCCCCGCTGAGAGAAGAGCGGCCAAACGGGCCTCGCCGATGCCGGGTATTTTAATCCGACGTATTAAAAAGCGCTCGAGGAACTTATCCATCGCGGCTTCCATGTGTTTCACCCGCAGCTGCTTCAGGGCCTCCTCGCGCATTGCGGGAATATCCCTAAGCCTCGCAGCCAGATCCGACGCCTTTTGAAGCAATGGAGAACACTGCGCGCGATGCGCAAGATTGAGTTCCTCACTCCGGTTGGAAAATTGAAAGAGGCGCTCCTCGAGCTTCTCAAGCTCCTTGGTGAGGGCATTGCCCCTTGTTTCTTTGGTCACAGAAAAGCCCAGCAACTGCATCGCGGCTGACAAGACGGAAGGCTGTGATTCGCCTGCCGGTCGGTTCGTAAAGAGGGTTGCGACGGAAACCAAAAATTGTTTGGCGGCTGATCTAAAGGAAGGCTGTGATTTTTGCGTCGGACGGTTCGCAATGAAACTCGTGACCGCAAATGTTGAGGGTTCAACAAGCTCCAGCGGATGCAGTGTCAGGTCCAGCAAACGCTTTGCGAGCACACTGTTTTCCTGGGTACCGATGTTGTTCTCCTCAACGCGTCCGGCAATTCCCGGGAACAGGTCAACCTTAACCGCGCGCATTACCGAACACCAGGGGCATGATGGCGCTCCAGTCCAGTGGACATGGAAGTGCGACCCCGGACAAAGCGTCAGGTTGTCCGCAAGGTCTTGCAAAGCCTCGATCCACGCGCCCGCGCCCGGACGCTCCACGGGTCCAGCGGAGCCCGCTGCAAATGCCTGGATGAAGAGTTCGCGGAGTTTCGGAGGAATCGACTCGAAGGGGGGAGCGCCCGGAGGCGGTCCGAGAAGGGGCGCACTACCCGCGGTCGCGTATGCGAAGGCATGCCGCTGGATGGCCTCCTCCGGGGACAGCGGCGTATTTGTCAAAGGCCGGCCCGCGTAGGGATAACGGCCCGCAAACAAAAGCAGGAAAACCAACTGGGCGAGGCCAAACGCGTCGTGATTTTTAGTGCGGGCAAGTCCGTGGACGGAAAGCCCCTGAAGTTCGGGCGGGGTCCATAGCGGCGTCCCCACATCGCTGGTGTAGAGCCTTCCCGCGTGCTCAAACTGGAAGCTGTCGCAGTCGATGATGCTGACAGTCGCATCCGTGCGCACCTTGATGTTCTGCTCGTTTACATCGCCGACAATGATGCCGTGCTCGTGGAGGCTGTGGAACGCTGCAGCCACGTTTTTTGCGGCCGCGACGAGGAATTCAAAAGTGGCGCCACGGAAGTGCGCCTGCCTACCCTGCGGATTATAGAGCTCGTAGATGTCGTGCCCCTTCACCAGCGGCAGGATCACGGAGTGCGGCGCAGGATCACCGGACGTCGCAAATCCGAGGCTCACTGGGATCGCTGCGCTTTGCCGAGCAGACGCGGGGAGAGAACGCAGCGCTCTGAGCTTGTCTTGTTTGAGCGCGGGTATGGGAAGCTTGTGGTAGAGTTTGGCGCAGTATTCCGTCGAATCCAGCAACCGGTACACTTTGCCTTCACCTCCCGCCGCGATCTCTTTTCCAAGCGGCCATGCACGGCCGGTTTCGTCAAAAATCAGCATGTGGATTCAGAACAATGGCGATGGATTTATCGTCGTCGGTGCGTTCGCAGACCGTCTCGGACTGGAGGTAGTCCTCCAGTTCACACCGGAAGCCTGCGGGCGAATTCCGCAGCGCCTGAAAGACGGGTGAAAAGAAACCGGTGGCTGGTTGTTGCGTGTTAAAATCCAGCAGCAGGCGCTCCAGTCCATCGGTGAAACCTGCAAGGGCCGACGGTGGTGTATTGAGGTGGACGAGTTGCAAGGCACGCGGTGCTGACTGCGATGTGGCGAACACCGTTTGCCCGGCAAACTCCCCGCCAGTAGGCCAGGTCAGGCAGCCCAGAACTCGGTTGATGCGTCCCACCCAGCAGCCATCGCCCACCTGCGCGACGAGCGCGTGGGTTGGCGTGAGGACTGCGCCCAGGAGGGTCGCCGAGAAGTCCGAGGGATTGACCTCAAAGGCAAGCGCCTCCGTCTCGATTGTTGTCCTTATGTTCTCAAGAAGAGAGAGCACCTCGGGCGGCCCGCATTCCGCCAGGACGGCACCCGGGTCGGGCGATTGATTCAGCAGGTTCGTGAAGTACTCGATCCAGTGCCTTACGACGGTCTGTGCCCCAAGGTCGGAGTGCGACGCCGAGCCCGCGCCGTCAGATAGCGCCACGATGATCACTTCTCCCGAATCACCGAGGCGCGTAATTGCGAAGGCGTCCTGACATGGAGCGCCCCTCAGTACATGGGAGGTGCCAACGATGGAGGTGCAGGCGTCCAGCCACGCGGGATTAAGCGTCGATGGAAGTCCATCCATGGGGGCTGGGCAGTTGAAGTTGCGCACCGGGCGTCGAGTTTGAAACGCTCTTCAAGGAGGAGGACAGCCAGCGAAACATCTCCGAGAAATGAAGTCCCTGTAGTTTAACCGAGGGACGTGTCGCTGGGCAGAGTTGGTCGAGCGTCTTTTGGTTCGCGTTGTTTACGGCCACACCGAAGAAAAGCAGGCGTTTGGCGGCTTCTCCCTCGCGAACCATTTGGATGGCCTTTGACCAGTGCTCGGAATTCGAATCCGTGGGTTCTCCGTCGGTAATGAGGAAGATCCAGGGCCTGTAGTATTGAATACCGGCCTGGCGGTATTCTTCCTTGCGGGATTCAATGGCCGCGTGTGCGCGCACCACGGCTTCACCCATGGGGGTCGGCCCCTCGGCGTCGAAGACGGGGGGATGCATGGCGGTGGGAGGGGTGAAGTCGCATGCGAGATTGACCGAACTTCCGAACGTGATGATGGAGAGTTCCACGCGCTTGCTTGCCAGACCGTCTTTGCAGAGTTCGTCCACCAGACACTGGACCCCGTCGTTGAGCTGCTGGATGGGTTCTCCGCCCATGGAGCCGGACGTGTCGAGGACGAGCACGCACGGGCAGCGCGGTTCAGGGTTCGAGGCGAGGGTGATTTTGGAGTGGAACGGAGTTTGTTCGATCATGGAGATAGTTTGGTTTCGTGAGCAAAATCTTGCACGCGGGTGCTGCTGCGGGCGCTCTGCCCTTCATTGTTGCACACGCTGTGGGACGGATTTGGCGGCGCTTCGTGCGAAGATGGCCGGGATTGAAGGAAAAAGTGACCAGTGCGAGTGGGCGGGAGTCGGCTTTTAAGACGCGACCCGACGAGCATTATGTAGCGCGTTCCAGACCGGCCGGCTTCAAAGACGGCGTAACGGAGTGGCTTCGCGGTCGTGTTGTGGCACGGCGCAGGCTCTATGCGGGTGTTGTCCTAGCGGGCGCGTGTAATGCTGTTTAGAACCTTCAAGCGAAAACCAACATGCCTTTTAATACGAACTCACTTTTGTGGAACGGCCCGTCGGAAGGCTATTTCCGGGAACGCCTCATTCAGCCCATCGAACAGGATGGCCCGCATTGTGTTTCGACGGTCCTAGCTATGCTTTGCGGCGTCGAGCCTGAGCGATTTCAGGGAGTGGTGAACACGCAGGACCCCGTTTCGTGGTCCGAGGCTCTCAAGGAATATGGACTGAAACTCGCATACCTGCCGAGTGACAACAGGAAGGTCCGGTTCTACGTGCCCGAACTCGTGAGGTTGAATGACCTTTTTACGATCAGTTATTTCACTCCAACCGAGCCCGCGGACGTCCTCAGGGATCCGAGGCCGGAAGACGGTTGGGTGTGCGGCTCGCACATCGTGATCCTGCACGGACAGGACATCATTGACCCAGCGCGGGGTGACCGCGTGCCGGTGCTTCAGCACCGGTGTATGGAGCGGTTCACAAAGCGGATTTTCCGGGTGGTACCGGCTGGACATCCGCGCGGCTTGTAACGGACAAGCACAAGTGGAGGGGCGAATTCCCGAGGCGCCAAAAACAGGATGGACGCCCCAAAAAAAGAAAGCGCCGCACCGTAGAAACGGGGGCGCCTTCTTCGCTGAAATCTTCCAAAATCCGCAGCAGGAAGACTCCTAAGCCGCCCGACGAACATCCGTGGGTATTTGGTGAAATGGCACGACCGCTCGCATGGGGGCAGGGGACTTTGGAGGCTGGGGAGGTTCTGGACTGGGGGCGCATTTGGGCTGGGGAATCCCCGCGACAGCGCTCAACTCTGCCTCGATTTCCGTGGCCAAATCATCCTCAGTGATGTCGATTCCCGAGATGGAAATCGAGGAGTAACGACAGAACATGGCAGACAAAAAGCTGATGCGCGCTTTTGCGATGGCGTGTTTTTGTGGGTGGTTTTTTTTCATGAGCGTGGCTTTGTGGATTCCGAGTTTGGTTATTGAAAGAAGTTGGGGGAGAACCGTTGAAGTGGGAGGTGAGAGAATGGGGCCTGGTTTGCTTTTGGAGCAGTTACGCCGCGTGGTCCCAGAGGCCCTCGCCAGGAATTTGTGCGTCGTAATCGATCAAAGTGTCTTCCAACGTCAAATTGTCTTCTGGTGAACCGATGGGGCTTTGCAAGGAGATGGGGTCCCAGTGGTACTGCTGCATTTGGACCGCCTCCTGAACCGTGACGCCCATGTGGAACGCAATTTCCACCGGTGTGGGAGTGCGCCCAAAGATCAAGGTCAAGTCTTCCTCCACCCCCTTGTATTCGCGCATCTTCGTCCAGACATGGGAGGGCAACCTGACTTCGTGGCTGAAATTCTCCAACGTCCTGATGATTTCGCCTTTGATGACTGGAACTGCGTACGTGGAAAATTTGGTGCCTTGGGAGGGGTTGAATCCCTCGACAGCCTTCTGGATGCCGATCGCGCCGTGCTGCATCAAGTCCTCAAACGCCATCGATTGGACGCCCATTTTGGTGATTACCGAGGCCGCCAACCGCAAGTTGTTGGTTACCAAAACTCCCCTTGTTTTAAAGAAGTTTGCTTTGCGCGACTTCAACTCGCAGGCGTAGCGCTCAGCCGCGTCCGTCCGAGTCGTGGACGCATCCGACGCCATCGCTAAACACTCATCGTACAAAGCCTGCTTTCCACCCAAGGCGTGCAACGCGTCTGAAAAAGCCTGGCTTCCCACCGTCGCCTCGCAGTGTTCAACCTTCTCCTTGGTGGGACCGCTGACACCAGGGTGGAAGTATTTTTTGGCGTCGTTTTTCGTGCCTTTGGCGCCCGAAGCCGCAGCCTTCGCCCGAGTCACGATGCGCTGGGCCGCCGCCTCGCATTCGTGCAATTGGGTTCTTAAGGCGTGCCTGGCTGCTGCGAAAGTTTCGAAGGCCGTGGTCTGCTCTGCGTCGCTCAAGGTGGGCGCCATGGCTGCGCTTTTCATGTACCAGGAGTGTTGGATTTGATGCGTTTGATTCATGGGACTTGCTTTGGGGATGGGCTGGATTTGATTGTTTAAAAAGGGATCAGGGCATGGGGTTGCCTTGTTGGCAATGTGCCTGAAGAGTAATAGCGCGGAGACAAAAACACTCCTTTCGGAGCGCAGAGTCGCTTTTTGATGTCTGGGGCCTGGAGTACAGGCTCAACTGCAAGTTGCCGGCTAGAAGACCGGCAATCCTTTGGAAAGGTTCTGCAGCAGATGCAACGCAAGAATGGTTCCCCTCAATTGAAACTGGCAGGTTTCAGAATGGTGAGGAGTGGTTTGTTGCATGCGATAAGAAGTACTAGATTCAGCGGTTTCAGTCAAGATCAATCTCGATGAATCTTCGGTTTCTGGTGGTTTCTGCACCCGTAACCTTCGTTCCACAAGTTTTGTTCTGTAAGAGTGTAGTCGGCATGTTGCGGAGTTTCTTTAGAACATTCCCCCAGAAACCCTGCGAGTGGGGCGCCTCGTCTTGCATTAGCCGGACCTTTATCGCTGTTTTTATAGATAAAACACTTTAGTTATTAATTTATTTCGGTGAATTTATCGGTTTGATTTTATTTGCGATTCATCGAGTAGCTATTGCGCAGCTTGCAATATTGCGGGTGATCTCTGTTGATGGCTGCTGCACTTGATCGTTGTGCAAATCATTTCGACGTGCAAAGACGGGCACCTGCGGAGCGATACCGGGAACCACCGAGGATCCGTGTGGAACCCGCCGAGGCAATGGTTCGACCAGGGCTTTGCGATTCTTACGGAGTGGCGTCGCCGCCCGTTCGGCGGTTTTTCAAATGTACGGGTGGGTCTTTTGTGTTGATTTGATCTCCGCATAACTCGAATCTTGCCCTCGAAAACGCACCCATGATCGGACCGCGCTCAACCGACTCCTTGTTTCAGCGGCATGCAGCGTTGTTGTGTCCACAAACGCTGCTGGAGA
>CANJPY010000029.1 GCA_947476255.1 Chthoniobacteraceae bacterium
GGTTCTTCGCTGTTTTCGGTGGAAAGCGGAGGTAAAGAAGGGGTATGACACCCGAAAAGCTATTTCATGAATTGTTGGGATTGGGTCTGAATTGGAAGGTGACCGAGTGCGAATTCGATCGAGAAAGTGGCGTGGTGCGGTTGCGGATTGAGGAAACCGAGCATTTATGGGAGGTAGAGCGCAGCCCGGGCGAAGGGGCGAAAGTAGTCTGCTATGACCACACCGAGGAGATGGTCTGGAGACATCTCAATGTCTTTGAGCACAAGTGCGAGATTCGGTGCCGGTTGCCTCGCGCAAAGTGCGCCCAGACTAAGAAGATCTACCGGGTTTGTCCTCCATGGGAGGGATTAAGCAAACACTTCACCAAGGGCTTTGAAGCAATGGTTCTCTTGCTGCTACGAGAGATGCCCGTGGCAGTAGTAGCGAGGCACGTGAAGGAAACCGACACTCGGCTATGGCGGATGCTCAAACGTCACGTAGAGGCGGCGCATCCGCAGGCAGACTGGAGTAACGTGATCTGCGTGGGATGCGACGAGATGAGTGTACGAAAGGGGCACAACTACATCAGCGTCTTTTGTGATTTGCTGGGCAAACGAGTGCTCTTTGCCGTTAAAGGTCGTGACAAGAAAGTCTGGGAAGCCTTTGTCCAAGCCCTTGGAGCGCACAATGGTCATCCTCGCGCGGTCATGGAAGTCTCCATGGATATGAGTCCCGCCTACATAGCCGGGGTCCAAGAAAACATTGGTAGCCAGGCGGTGATGGTTTTCGACAAGTTCCATGTAATCGCCCACGTCAACGACGCGGTGAACGCAGTCCGCAGAGCCGAGATGCAACTGGGGGGATGGGAAGCGAAGAACGCGCTTAAAGGGAGCCGGTGGATCTGGCTCAAAAACCCAGAAAATCTCACGGACAAACAGAGGGCCACGCACCAAAGAATCGAGACTGTGAATCTAGCTACGGCGAAGGCATATCAAATGCGCCTTACCCTGCAGGACATCTACAATATACCTAATTCGAGGGTGGCGAAAAGGAAGCTCCAAGCCTGGTGCCGATGGGTCCGTCGCTTTGCCAAAAAGCATTCCAGCTTGCTGTTCCTTCAGATGGTCAAATGCGCTGGAATGATCGAGCGTCACCTTGAAGGAATCCTCGCTCACTGGAGGAACAAAACGACCAACGCGTTCCTCGAAGCCCTCAACAGCGTCTTCTCGGCCGTCAAACGAAAGGCCCGAGGGTTCCGTTCCACCGACAATCTCATCGCTATGCTCTACTTCACAGCCGCAAAACTCCGCATCCCCGCTACCCACTGAAAGTAGCGAAGAACCTATTAACTTCAGTTAAATTGTTCTGCATGAATCTCTTGTGAAGCAATTGCGAAAATCTCTTGATAACTAGTTTACGTTTCCTGCCCGCATTTTCTTGAAAAAAGCAACCGAATTGCGCCCGCAGCATCAGGCAAGAGGATTCTCTTGAGCACATCCACGCGATCTCAAGCCACACGTAACCCGTGTCAACGTCCAACCTCGCTTGCGAGCTTGCAGACTCCCGAATGTTTAGTAGGCGTGCTAGGAAAACGAACTTGTGACGCAGAAGTTCACACAATCTTAGGAAGGTAGATGAGACCAGAAGTCTCCGCCTTGGCTTGGACGGTAAATATTGACTAGAAAGCGTTTTGAGGAAGGGTGACGCAATTCATAAGTCTGCAAAGTCGCAGGCGAATGCTAACTGGCGCGCAACGTCCGGCTTGGGATCGCGGGGAATGTGCTCAAGGGGGCGGCTTGCCTGATGTGGAGGACGAAATCTGGAGGCTTTTTTACACGGTAAAGTCTGAGTGAAAGGAAAAGGTACACTCAGAGGTTTTTGTCATAGTTGTCCGGAATTCATTCAGGGAAAGTTGAATGAATTAAATGTTGTGTCGTAACTTTTTGGAAACTAATTACATATGTGTGAACGGCAAAGGGCGACTCAGCCTTGGTTCACTCTGTTGCCTGTAATGTTGTAATCATGTGGCCAAACGCCTAAAATGCCCTACGAGATTATGGCTATCCCATCTTTTGCGTGTTCCTTCAAAAGGCAGATTTGTTGCCTGAGGGGGGCGCTTGTTTTTATCTCGTGCTTTGGACTAACGCCGAAAATGGCTGCCGAGGAACCGTCGGACTTCAATCCCAAGCCTTTGGCCGGCGACTTTTCTCTACCAATGCCAGACGGCTTACGAATGGTGTTCCGACCGGTGTATTTAAATGTTGGAGATGGAAGGTTGGCGGAAAAAGAGTATTGGGCAGGAGACAAGAGCGGAAAGCACGAGAAGGAGGCCCCGACTCAAGTCACCGTGAACGGATCATTTGTGGATCCCAAAAGTAAAGACTGGATGTTTTACATTGGCAAATATGAGGTGACCCGAGCTCAGTTCAAAGCCTTCCCTTCTGAAGGCTCCGCTGTTCTGGAACCGGGTGATGCAAGATTTCCACAAACGGACGTTTCAGAATCTGAGGTCCTCAAATTCATCTCGGAATACAATCTCTGGTTGAGGAAAAGCAAGGATTCAGGGCTTCCCTCGTATGATGGGGCGCTGGGCATGCTGCGATTGCCCGAGGAGATTGAATGGGAGTTTGCAGCAAAGGGAGGGAGTGCTGTTTCCTCCGAGGTGTTCGAGAGAACGACCCCATACAGTGAGGGACTCAACCAGCATGAGTGGTTTGCAGGGTCGAAATCATCTCACCATAAGGTTAAACAAATTGGAATTCTAAGTCCTAACCCTCTTGGCATATTCGACTTATTGGGAAACGTTTCTGAATTTACCAAAACTCCCTACCAGCTTCAGATTGGTAAAGGCAAAACTGGAGGGATCACCGTGCGAGGCGGGAATTTTCGCACCGAAGAGTCTGAAATTCGATCTTCCCACAGGGAGGAAGTGAACAAATACGGTTCGGATGGAAAAGAGACTCATCTTGATACGCTTGGGTTCCGACTGGTCATTGCGTCACAAGTAAACACTAGTCAAAACCAGGGAGAAATGCGCTCTCTTTCCATGGCACTGACAGAGGGGGATCGGCGCGCCCGCGAATTGGCGTCGCAGATGGCTGCTGACAAGGGGCAGGACAAGGCCTCTGTTCAGCAAAAGAGCAGTGTGCCGGAAGGGCGCGAAGCGGGGCAGGTGTATGAGAACAGCCTTGCAAGCCGGTTCCGGTGGTGTCCGCCCGGGGAGTTTATCATGGGCAGTCTGAGCTCGGAGCAGGCTGCGGTGAAACCCTGGTGGAATGCTTCAGATGAAAAGCAGCATCCGGTGAAGTTAACACGCGGCTTCTGGCTCGCCGAACATGAGGTGACACAGGGGGAGTGGAAGACGGTGATGGGGCGATCCCTGCGACAGGAGGTCGTGGCGATGTTAAATGACGAACAGAAGTTTAACTTTGGAGGTGAAAAGTTCGTAACATTACGCGAATTCATTGGTGCAAGCGCTGGAGAAGCCGCCGAAAAACACATGGGAGTGGAGGGTGAGGATATGCCCGTATATTGGGTGGGATTTGCGCAGGCCGTGGAGTATTGTCAGCGGTTGACGGAGCGGGAGCGAAGTGCAGGCCGGTTGGCGGCGGGATGGAAGTACACCCTGCCCACCGAGGCTCAGTGGGAGTATGCCTGCCGGGCTGGGACGAGCGGCACGGTGTACAGCGGGGGGGTGCAGTTTCTTGGAAAAAATAATGCTCCTGCATTGGACAACATCGCCTGGTACGCGGGCAACAGCAGCGTCAACTACACCGGACGGGGGTGGGATGCCGGCGCTTGGACAGAACGTCAATACCGTGGAGCGACGGCTGGTCCTCGGCGAGTGGGGACAAAGGGAGGAAATCCATGGGGGCTGCAGGACATGATGGGCAATGTGTTCGAGTGGTGTGCTGATTGGTATACGGTGGATATTACGAGAGGGACGTTGAATCCAATGGGACCTCCTTCAGGTGTCTTCCGCGTGGTGCGCGGCGGTTCGTGGCTCGGCAGCGCCGCCAGCTGTCGGGCGGCCTGCCGTTTTAAGTTCCGCCCGGGGTACCGTTTCTACTTCTCTGGTTTCCGTCCCGCCCTAGTATCTACTTAAAAAATTGGCGTATTTACCAGCGATACTCCATGGATTTACCTTGATGCGAGTCCACTCAAACGGCACTGAGTCTTGATTTTGGGAATCGAAGAAAGCGCCAATTTGCGAAATGAGTAGCTTTACAGCAAGTTGCGGCAAAGCTGTTCTGATAAGGAGGTGGTGGAGGCAGGTTCGTCGCGGAGAGAGAGAGGGCCGAATGCGTATTGCGAAACCGAGGCTTATGCGGCATGCAAATGGCATGCGAATTTTTCCTGGATTCCTCCGGTCCCTTTTCGGGCTGTTCTTGGTGCTCAGTCTAGGCGCCGAGTTTCGGGCAGAGGCGCTCGAAACCTATCAACTGCTCACCACCGGCAGGGAATTATCCAGAGGGGAAGCCATCGGAGTTCGGTTCACGGCTAAGATGGTGGCGAACCCAGCGGACATCGATCTTGAGCTATCACCGGTGGAATTGCAGCCCCCTGTGCCGTTCTCTTTTGAATGGTTGAGTTCCCAAACAGGGCGGGTCGTATTTACGCAGGCGCCCGCGCTTTCCACCAAGCTGCGGATTCTTCCCAAAAACGGCCTCCGGACTGCATCCGGCGAGTTAATCGTTGCACCGGATGAGGATACGCTCACACGTGTGACCCCCGCGTACGGACTGCTCGACGCTAAGAATACAGATGTAGAGCGCGAGATTTCTGCCGATGTGAGCCTCACCGTCTCATTAAATTTCGAACCGGTCCCAGCTTCCCTGAATGCCGGGGTATTGTTTGTGAGCGACCGCGGCGAAGCAGTGCGCGCAAAGATTGAGCCTTATCAGAGACAGTATCAATGGGAGACGCGGCTTCTGACTTGGAGTGAATCCTTTTCGCCCGCTTACCGCGGTAAAACACAGGCGTCCAACGAAGGGAAAAACAAATTCACCTTTACGCCGGTGCAAGGATTGCTTCCGCACAGGCGGTGGAGCCTTCAGTTTGGGAGAGAGGTGGTCGATGTGATCTCTCCGAACATTCTCCCGTTCCCGACCCCTTATAGACACACCATTGGACGGGTGGAGGAACTGGTCGTGAAGGCTGCCACCTACAAGCACGAGGTTCTCGGGCAGCAGGAGATACGTGTTGAGTTTAACAAGGCACTGTCTTCCCCTGGTGAACTCTCCAAGGTTCGTTTAGACGGCGCCCAGATCCGGTGGTCCTTCACAAAGGGGGCCTCCCTCTTGATTGGAACGATTCAGGCCAGTCCGGGCCAACTTTTAAAGCTGAGTGTACCTCCGGGATTGATCGCGGCTGACGGGACCAAATTGACCCAGTCCTTCAGCCGAGATCTCCGAGTCGAGGGATTGCCCGCCAGGCTCTATTTCGATGATTTCGTTTCCCGCCAGTTCAGCACCGGGGTGCGCAAACTCCCTCTCATGGGAGTCAATGTCGAAAGCGTAAAACTTCGGGTACAACGTATTCCTGCTTCTCAAGCTGCATTGGCAATGAAGCGTTGGAGCGAGTACCGGATTTTTGAAGACAAGAATCAGCCTTCGAAAAACCACAATCGATTCGAGGAAGAATTCACGGGTGTGAACCAGAAGAACCGGCGGATTGAGATCTCTTTGCCTGAGAGCGCTACGGTGTGTTCCAGAGTTGTACCGCTTGAAACTGTTGTAGGTGCACAAGCAAAAGAAGCGCTCCTTTCTTGGGATGAGCTCATAGGTGCGAGGGAGTCTGGAATGTTTCTGGTAACCGCTGAAGCAGCTCCAAATGCTGTGACGGGCGCACGCGTGGGAGCGCAGACTTTGGTGCAGCTCACGGACATCGGTCTTGTCTCATGGATCCACCAAACCGGGGGAGGGGCCACCTGCCACGTGTACTCGCTGGGCAGCGGTAAACCCCTTGAAGGAGTGGAGTGTGTGTTTTTTGATGGAAAGTACGAACCTGTGGAGCGCGGAATCTCCGACGCCAAGGGAATTGTCACCGCCACAACAAGTGCAGCGCGATGGATGGCGGCAAGCCTAGGGGCGGATGTCACAACACTGAGTTTGAATTATTGGAACGAAGTGGAAGCCGATAATGAGCCCGAGGGTGGAACTCTCGGCGCTAACGCGGCAGCTCCCACCCAAGCTTTTCTTTTTCTGGATCGTGATATTTACCGACCGGGTGAAACCCTCCATGCCAAAGCGTTCTTTCGTGACATTGCACCCGGCGGATTAAAGGTCCCCGAACCGTTTGAGTTTTCTGTCAAAGTGGTTGATGACCGCGACCGCGAAATTCTGCAGACCAAAGGGGTGTCGAGTCGTGAAGGCTCCTGGACCATGGACATTCCGTTGCCCGAGCGAGTGGGCACTTATCATCTGTTCCTAAGCAGGAATTCGGATCCTTTTGCTGCTCCTCAAGAATGTCACTTCACTATTGCTACTTTTGAGGAGGACAAGTTTCAGTTGAATGTCCTTACCGCGCCTGAGGTAGCCGCTGCACAGCCGTTTAATGTCCACATTAACGCGGCCTATCTCTCCGGCCAACCGCTAAGCGCAGCGAAGGGAGTATGGACTTTAAAAGGAACCCCCGGACCGTTTAGCCCACAGGGCTTTGATGGGTTCACGTTCAACTTTGACACCGATATTTTTTCTAATGACGGTGTTTTTAAAGAGGCGGCCACCGTGCATTCTTTATCCCAGCAGGGGCAGGTCACGTTTGATGCGAAAGGAGCCTCGTCCATATCGCTGGACCTCCGGAGCGGCCGAAGATTGACGTGTCCCGTGAGTCTGGAATTTGGGTTGGAGGTGACGGACGCTTCCCAGCAGACGCTTTTCAATGGGCAGAGTGTTTACCTTCACGCGTCGGACTTTTATCTGGGCGTGGCACAAATGCGCTCGTGGGTACATTCGGATCAGGATGTTCCTTGGAATGTCGTCGCCATTGGAACGGACGGAAGACCGGTGCAACCTGTTGGGCCTGTCGAACTCACGGTTGAACGCATCGCGCAAAGCAAGGTCCTGTACGATGCAGACGGCGAGACAAAGCAGGTGACCCGGTACACTTTGACGCCGGTTTCCAAGCAAACTGTCGTGGTCATGCAACCGGAACGGCTCGGAGACCGCTGGATCCTGGATCGCACGAAATCAAGCGCTCTCCTTCGCTTTAAACAGGGGCGTTACATAATCTCTGTGAGAACATTTGATTCAGGGCAGCGCCTTGTGGAGACCCGCACCCTTCTCAATGTGGGATCGGCGCGCACAGCCACGGAGTCTGCAGCACGCGCCACAGAGGAAGACGAGAATGAAGAATCCGTTTTTACAATCGTTCCGGACAAGGAATCGAGCCGGAGTCCTTATTGCGTGGGAGATTCGGTGCAATTGCTCATCGTCAGTGAAAAGCCCGGGAACGCTTTGCTGACGGTCCAGTCAGGAAAGGTTTTACGGACACAGTTGATCGCTTTGACGCAGAGGAATACGCAAGTGGAAGTGCCGTTGCGGGACACGGATGTTCCTCAGGTTCGTTTAAACCTGACACGGATGCGAGGCCTTGAGCAATCGCTGCGAAAAGTGAAAACCGCGTCCCTTGATTCAGTGGACACGACGATTCACGTGATTCCTGCGGATTCTAAACTGGGCGTAACAGTCACGGGTTTGCCGGAGGTGGCGGTGCCCCGCACACCGTTGCATCCCGAGGTGCGCGTGACGCGCGCGGATGGCACGGCTGCAGCCGAGTCCGAAGTCACTCTTTACGCTGTGGACGAGGGCGTTTTGAGAATGAGCGCTTACAAGACTCCCGAACCCATTAGAGGTATCTTTGAGGGCTATCTCAACCGTCTGTACCGCGTGGCGAATTACAGGGCGTTTCAAAGCGAGGCGCACGACGCAAGAGAAGGGTATTACAACAAAGGTTTTATCGTGGGTGGTGGTGGAGATGGAGACGGGGATGTCCGGGGGAATTTTCCACTCACCGTCCTGTGGATTGCCAGTGGCAAGACGGATACAAACGGGAAGTTGCGTGTAGAGTTCAAGGCCCCGGAGAATCTTTCGAAGTTCCGCGTGATGGCCGTGGTCGCCCATGGAGCCTCCGCTTTTGGATCGGGTGACGCTTCGTTCCGGATCCAAAAGAATATCCAGATCCAGTCTGGAACACCCCAGATCGCACGGGTTGGAGATAAACTTTGGCTCCGTGCCATTGTACAGAATGCGACTTCGTTTCCTGCGGAAATCGATGTCACGCTCAAAACAAGTGAAGGAGTTTTGGTTTCCAGTGGAACCTCCAAGAGACTCTTGGTTGCGGCAAACAGCACGGAACCGGTTGAATTTGAGGCCACGTTTTCGCAGGTTGGTAATGCGGTTCTTCAATGGCGGGTGCGCGGGACTCGCGACGAGGGCGGCGATGCGATGGAGAGTCGCATTGAAGTAGAACATGCGACTCCTGTGGTGACGGAAACGTATTTTGTAAAGCTGGAACCAGGCACAGAAAAAGACATGGGAGGCGTTTCTCCGCTTTTACTGACGGGTGAGTCGCGAGTGACTGTGCAAGTGAGTGCAATGGGGCGTGCGCAATTGCACCAGCGTGCGAGAATGTTGCTGCACTATCCCTACGGTTGCGCGGAACAAACCGTGTCCTCGACTCTTCCATGGTTGCTTGCCGGTGAGTTGCGACTGCCCGAGGTTGAACCGTCCAAGGTCGAAAAGATGCTGGCAAAAGGGGTGGCGCGTCTGGAAAGCATGCAGACAGGTTCCGGCGGAATTGCCTACTGGCCAAAGTCCACGGAGCCCATGCCCTTTGTTTCCGCTTATGCAGGCGTGTTGGTCGCCTTGATTGAAGAGCACGAGAGAGGCTCATCTTCAAAGGTCATCAGTGCCACCTTCCGATCCCAGTTGGTGGGGTACCTCAAATCTATCGTACGGACTCCTGAAGGAGCTGAAACACAGGCAAACATGACATCTCAGTGCCTGGCTCTTTGTGCGCTTGCAGCCCTGCATGAACCTGAACTGGGCGCACAAGAAAAGATGCTCGGCTCGGCGGCGTTTCTTGCAGATGACGAGCGCACTTTTCTAGCTCTTGCGGTACTGCTTTCGCAAACCGGTAAAAAAACGGCCAAAAATCTTCTCGAAAAATTTGGGAATCGGGAAAGCGCCGATGATTTCGGGAGTTTGGAAAGAGACAAAGCTTTGAGGGTGCTTGCGTGGACAAAACTTGGAGGCGTACCCGAGTCTGAAACGAGTCTTCTTGGGGAACTGTTGGCCGCTCAAAACAACGGTCTTGGAAGCACGCAGGCAAATGCGTGGGTGCTGCTTGTGCTGAGCAAAGTGCTTCCTCCTGAGAGTGATGCTTTCTCCTCAGGCTCT
Source organism: Chthoniobacteraceae bacterium (assembly GCA_947476255.1). GTDB lineage: Bacteria > Verrucomicrobiota > Verrucomicrobiia > Chthoniobacterales > Chthoniobacteraceae > Chth-196. Next base: position 9,381 of record CANJPY010000029.1, read on the forward strand.
GGCAGGGTGGAGATTCAGGGTAAACAGTCATCCTTTAGTTTCGCCGGCAGTGGAAGAAGTGTGGCACAAAGCGAGATCTCAGCGGACTGGAGTGCAAAAAATACGAATCCTCAGTTTCGTATTCACAACGATTCATCGGGTCCGATTTTTGCGTTGGTCACTATCTCGAAGAGAGAGCAGAACCTCGAAGCACACGCGCTTAGGCAAGGCTACAGCTTGAACCGGACGTTTGAAAAACTAGATGCGCAGAACGTGGCGAGTCCAGCGGTGGGGTTGAAACCGGGTGACAGGGTCCGGGTGAAACTGGAGGTTACAGCCCATCAAGGAGGCGCTTATTTGGCCCTGAACTGTCCTATTCCGGCGAACCTTGAACCGATCCAGGCTTTTGTCTCTCGCCAGAGCGGCAACTCCGCGAGGGCAGGACGTGATAGTTTTAGCGATTATCGCGAGATTCGTTCCAACGGGATTGTCTGTTTTCAGAACCTGCTCAGAAAGGGGACGTATGTGGTGGAAGTAGTCACGCGTGTGCGCGCTGCAGGTGACGCCGTCGCCCCAGCCGCACGTATTGAGGAGATGTATCATCCCGAACGCTTCGGTCAGACTGCGGGGCAGAGAATGACGGTTGGGCGCTAAGGTACCGAATGCGATGGCCGGAAAAGATCAAGCGAATCGACGCAGAAGGTTTGTCTCTTTGTGGCCCGTATGGCTCGTTGCTGGCGGCATTGGGCTGCCTTTGCTGGTTCTCACTGCGATCAGTTATGTGATCCCTCTTCCTCCTGCGCTTCTGCAGCCGCCTCCAACCGCGCCCCAGATCCTTGACCGGCATGGGATTCCTCTACGTGTTTTGGCACCGGTTCAGGGAGGCGTTGGCGCCTCCACGCAGCTTCCGTTGACGCTCAAGCAAGCGCTTCTCGCCGCTGAAGATCATCGTTTTCTCTCGCACAACGGAGTTGATTGGATGCGGCTTCTAAAAGCGGGTTGGGACAATGTTCGCTCGGGGAGAATCGTCTCTGGAGCTTCAACGATTACGCAGCAACTCGTGAAGATCTCCGGCCCGCACGAGCGGCGAAGCAAACGCCGCACATGGAAGGACAAGGTCTATGAAATCTGTGCCGCCAAGAGAGTGGAGAGAATGTGGCCCAAAGAGAAAATTCTCTTGGAATACGCTAACAGACTGGACCTTGGTTCTCTTACTATTGGAGTTGAACAAGCTAGCGAGTTTTATTTCGGTAAGAGCGCTGAGTTTCTGAGCGTAAGTGAGTGTGCTTTGTTGGCGGGCGTGGCACAGGCTCCGGGCAGACTGAATCCAGTGCGGCATCCGTTAGCGTCGAAAAAACGGCAGCAGTTGATATTGGAGCGGATGCGGCGCTTGGGCTGGCTCAGTGAGGAAGAATGCGCACGTTTGACTGCCGAAAAACAAGAACTCAAGACGGTGGGACGGCCGTTTCTTGCGCCTCACTTTGTGGACCTGTTGCTTCAATCAGACATGGAAGTCCACGGGGCAAAGATTGTGACCTCGTTGGATCTTGAAGTGCAAAGAGTGGCAGAATCTGCTGTGCGTACGCACCTGCGGCGTTTGGCTGATAAAAATGTGACACAGGCCGCTGTTGTGGTGATTGAGAATGCGACCGGCGAGGTCCTGGCGCTGGTTGGCTCTGGCGATTATCAAGGCAGGAGAGGAGGCCAGGTGAACGGAGCTTGGGCACCGCGGTCTCCGGGATCGGCACTGAAGCCATTCACGTATTTACTGGCACTGGAGGCTGGAATCAGTGCGGACAGCATCCTCGCCGATGTGCCCACTGTTTTCGAGACCACCGCAGGCAGTTATGAGCCAGACAATTTTAACAAGCAGTGTGTTGGTCCTGTTCTGCCTCGGCAGGCTTTGGGGTGTTCACTCAACATTCCCGCCGTCTCGCTCCTGCATTCTTTGGGCGGTCCGTTTGTTTTACAGCAGAGGTTGGAGGAGTATGGGTTAAGAACGCTGCAAAGGAGTGCCGGTTACTACGGTCTTGGACTCACCATCGGTAATGCGGAGGTGCGTCTTCTGGAGTTAACCAACGCGTATGCAGGGCTGGGACGACTCGGTGTTTCGGGCCCGTATTCGTTATTGTGCGGGGCCCCTCGATTGCCAATGGGAAGCTCTCCACACGCCTGGCTTATTGCTGACATGCTGGCGGACAATACCGCCCGTGCGCCCGCTTTTGGCCTGCGCTCTGCGTTGCGATTTGATTTTCCTGTCGCCTGCAAAACAGGCACGAGCACCAGTTTTAGAGACAATTGGGCGCTGGCTTATACCCCGGAATTGACCGTTGGTGTTTGGGCTGGAAACTTTGATGGTTCGCCGATGCGCAATGTTTCCGGGGTTACAGGTGCTGCGCCGATCATGCATGAGATCATGGAGTTTCTCCACGAAACACGGGGGACGACCTGGTTCGCGCCTCCTGAAGGTTGGCACAAAGTCGCGCTCCATCCCAGTCTTGGGAAACGCACCAATGATGTAGATTTTGTCGAAGAATGGTTTCCTCTCGGAGTTCCTCTGCCGTGGGTGTCTGCCGGCGACTTTGACGATCACGGAAAAGCGCGCCTCGATTCGCGGTTTTCGCAGTGGGTGGGTACGGAAGATTCCCCATTCTCTGTGATGCGTCCACAACGTCTCGTCATTTATCATCCCAGACCGAACACAAGATTCGTGCTGGACCCGGACGTTCCTGGTTCCCAATGGATACCGCTGCGTTGCGAGGGGCCAAATCCTGTGGAGTGGGATGTGAAGGGGATGTCTGTGGTCAAGCGTGGGGGGACGACATTGGCCACGGGCACCGCGGGGGCGTATGAAATCGTCGCACGTGATTCGGTGACGGGCGAGACGCAAGCAGTGCGTGTCGAACTGCTGCAGAGGTAGGGGGCGCTTCCAGCGAAGAAGGCGGTCGGTCTAGCGTTGTTCTTGCGGTGTCCTTTGGGTAACCGGTCGAGGCCGCGTTGAATGCTTGGATCCGAGGTCTGTGTGCTCGGATGCAGCACCAAGACATCGGAATCCGACGACGATGGATTTCCTGCGAGGGAGGGTGAGATTTTTGCGTGTATTATTCTTGGCATGAACAATTAGAGGTTGTCCGGGCTCATTCCTGTGAGTGGTCCCATTTAGCGTGGTTTATGAAAAAAAGAACGCCGAGGGCTTTTTTCCAAAAACGTTCCTAAAAATCAGTGCTAAGAAAAATAGGCTTCCTAGATTGGCTATCCGGCTGGGTTTTCGCATCTTTGCAGTTTCACCCCCCTTAGAGAAAATGCTTTCCTTCCAAAATTCCAAAGACGCGGCGGCGCGGATGCAAAGGCGCGAATTTTTGCGCGTGGGTGGACTCGGGTTGGGAGGTTTGGGTTTGGGAGATTTGCTCACCGCTCGGGCCGCAGCGAAAGCGGCCAAACTTCCGGTGACAGACAAGGCCGTGATCTTTTTGTTCATGCACGGCGGGCCTTCACAATATGAGACCTTTGACCCGAAAATGAACGCGCCTGACAGCATACGGAGTGTGACAGGCGAAATACCAACCTCCATTCCGGGCATTACCTTCGGGTCGACGTTTCCTAAACTTGCGCGATTGGCGCATAAGTTCAGCATTGTGCGTTCTTTTGTCACAGGAGATGCCAACCACGACATCAAACCGATTGTGGGCAAGGCGACGTTGCAGGCAAACATGGGAACCTTGTACTCGCGTGTCGCCGGCCCCATGCGCGAGGCAACCACGATGCCGAGCAATGTGGCCCTGTTTCCAAGAGCGGTGAGTCCGGAGGCGGGGCCTGAGATCAAGACATTTGGAAATTTGGTTTCACCCGGCGAAGTCGGTTCCATGTACGCGCCATTTGTGCCGGGCGCAGAGGGGGGCATTCAGGAAGACATGACTTTGCGCATGCCGCAGGAGCGGATCAACGATCGCCGCGGTCTTCTGGGAGCGCTGGACAACTGGCAGAGGAAAGTGGAGAGGGGCGCGAGTTTGGCGGGTTTTGATTCCATTCAGCAGCAGGCTTTTTCGACTCTTTTGAGTGGAGTGTCCGATGCTTTTGATCTTTCAAAAGAGGGAGACCGACTCATAGAGCGCTACGACACACAACCCATCGTGCCTGCACACAAAATCAACAAGGCATGGAATAACCACCAGCACTACGCCGATCACGCGGCATCTCTTGGAAAGCTTTTGTTGATGGCACGACGCCTGTGCGAGCGCGGGTGTGGTTTTGTGACGGTCACCACGAGTTTTGTGTGGGACATGCATGCGGACAAAAACAACGCGCCGGTTGCTGAGGGAATGGGGTATGTCGGTACGCCTTTTGACCATGCTGTTTCGGCGTTTATCGAGGACGTTGAATCCCGCGGGTTGAGCGAAAAGATTCTACTGGTGTGCTGCGGTGAAATGGGGCGAACGCCTGCTATCAATCCACAGGGCGGCCGCAACCACTGGGGTAACCTTGCGCCGCTCTTGATTTACGGCGGCGGCCTAAAGATGGGGCGCGTGGTAGGGCACTCGTCTCGAGACGGCGGCGAACCCGCATCCGATCCGGTTACCATTGAAGACCTGATGGCCACCATCATGCATACGCTCTTGGATATCGGTGAGGTTCGCCTGATGGAGGGACTTCCGCCCAGGGTGATGGAGGCGCTCACCCGCGGGCAGCCGATTCGGGAACTGGTCTGAGGCGGTCGTCATATTTCGCGAACCTCAGGTTCGTCTGGCAGATGTGCAACACCGTATCGACCTCCATGGAGGTGATAGCGCGGGCTCTTTGTACCTCCAAGCCGAATGTGGTGTCTGCGCCCTTACTTGGTAGACGGTTTCGTTGCTTTTTCTCCGAGAACGAGGACGCCATTACTGGAGCGAACCAGCGTCCAGAGCGGCCCGAGAGTTGGAGGGATTTCTTCACTCTCCAACGCTCCATTTGGAGTGAGTCTTGTGAGCGTCCGGCGCAGCGTTGAGAGGGCTAGAACGGTGCTGGCGTCAGACCGTAGGAGCGCGGGCAGGGGAGTGCCGTTTGGGAGCCTGGCGTCGAGAACGGCTGGTGGAGGAGAAGAGGCGACGTCGAATTGCTTTCGGCCCTTCACATCAAAGCAGGCGATGTGGCCGGCGATATCGGCGGTCCAGATATTTCCTGTGAGGTCAACGCAGAGCGAGCCAGCTGGGATTTTGAGTTCGGCGATGCGCTGTATGTCGCGTGCATGGATGACCATCACTGCCTCGCGCACTTGGGCGGTGTGGTAAAATGAAACCTGGCGATAGGAAGCGAGCACGACTGGGGTGCCGTCGGCATCTGCGAGAGCAAGATCCATCGGAGCCTCAAGGAGACTAGCGGTACCAAGAAGGCGTCCGTCGGGCGTGAACTTTTTTAACGCGCCCTTGTCGCCGATGACGCTTTCCTCGAATGGCGCCCCATCTTGGTTGATGCGGTAGGCACTCGTGAGACCGCGGGCATTTGTCGCCACCCAGATGTTACCGTCACGATCGACTGCGAGCGCACGGGCAACAGCACCAAGAGTGTCGTCGGTTTCACCGGGGGTTTCGGAAAAACGTCCAAAGCGTTTGAGGACGCCCGTCTCATTCAAACGGACGATTTCGGTGCGCCGGCGTGGACCATCTACGATCAATGCTACGAGCTCTTTTCCAGAAGAGGTCACAGCAAGATCGCGGAGGTATTCGCGGTCTTTGCCGAGTGCTGCAAGGATCTTTTCGGAGTCGAGCGGCACTGCAGGCGCAAGTACGGATGTGAGCTTCTGAATACGCATGGCCTCCGTGGTTTTCCACAGTCCTTGAACGGGTACAGCGCCGCGTGCGACGCGGATGGAAACCTCCTGGCCTGCCACAGGCGTCTGGGGCCACAGTGTAGAATCTCGGAGACTCAGTGCAAAGTTGACTCCATCGTTCCAGCGGATGGCCACTTTGCGTGCATCGGCCAGATCAGTGTCTAGCTTGCGGATTCTGGTTTCGTATTTTTCGCGAACTTCTGCAGTCGCCTTATCCATCTTGCGTTTTTCGAGTTCGGTTGCGGGAAGTACTTGGATCTTTCCGGAGCCAAGTGGTTTGCCGTTTTCGAGTTTTGCAGACCATGTGTAGGCACCGAGGGCGGCCTCGCTCGACAAATTGACCTCGGCTTTGAGGTCGGTGAACTCGAACGGTTTTAAAACAGCCTCGATTTTTTGCGATAAAAGGATCTGCCCCGCGGGATCCTTGATTTCGAAACTGACCTGCGCTGCCTCGGGATGATCGAGTAGCACGGTGGCAGCGCGTGCGCCGATGATGAGAGGGGTACCCGGGGTGGTGAACTCGGGTACTACGGGCTGCTCGTAAGCCACAGTCGGGCCGTTGAAGGGAACGTCCTTGCTGTCAAAGGCGAGCGTGAAGGTGGCTTGCACCGAATCGCCGGGTTTCAAATCGACGGGTTTTGTGTGTGGTTCAAAGGTAAAGTGCCAGCTGGCATCACCGCCGAACCAGAATTGCATGAAATCGTATTTTGCCTGATCGTAGAAGATGTAAGCGGGACCTGCGGAGGTGAGGACGGCGCCCCAACCGCCGGCTTCGTAGCGCGGTTTGTCCGCCTGAGCATTGGGAGTAAAGCGGCTGAAGGATTTGGCCAGCGGGGTGGTGCCGTTGGCGGCACTCATCTCGCGGCGCCCGCGCGCTGGATCAAAAAACTCGACGCCGTTGGTGGTGGGTAAAAACCAGAAGGCACGATCTGCGCCCATGGGAGGCAGGTTGCCATAGACAGAATGCACCATGTAGCGGAGGGCCGGGGCAACACCTTCACCGGTGTTTGTAATTTTGACGTCGACGCGCAAGCGGGTGCTGTTGGATTCCAGAGTCATCGTGCGTTCGACGGTTAGATCGAGCGGGTTGGACACCGCAATGCCCAGCTTCCGGAGCAGTGCCACGGCAATCTTGCCGCCGCCCTTCACCGTCACCGCTGTGCGCTCCGGACCGGTCTGGTCAATTTGGTGAGTGAAGGGTTTACCCTCCCAGCGTCCGTTGTAGTGGTAGGGGCAGTCATCGAGCCACTCGAGTGGCGTTGCGGGCTTGGATTTTTCGGCGTAACGGATCAGGCGACCTTCGAGAGATGGAGCGATTTCGACGACCACCCGTTCGTTTTCCATCGTGACGATCGTGCGCTCGGCGCCTTCAAATTTACGGACACTCTCTGTCACCTTGCATTCGGCGAATGCAGAGGAAAAACAAGCGAGCGAGACAATAGCGATTGTAAACTTCATTTTGCTTTACCTTTTTCGGTTGCCGGAGTCGTGGCGATAACAGGCGTCAGGAGCACAAAATGTTTCAGGCCTGAGTGGGTGGTGTATTCAGCGCGTGCCATGACGCGTTCTTGATCATCCGTTGAAAGAGGAGGGGGGAGGGTCAACACCACGGCATCTCCTGGAACGAGCGTTGGCAGCTGGAAACGGCCCAGTTTCTGAATGTCGAGTACGATGTCATTGAGTGTGTACGGCATTTGGTTCCCGCATTCGAGTTGCACCCGACCATCAGACTGTTTGCGCGCTTTCACTCGGAGGTCCTGGTAGAGTTCGCGATGAAAATCAAGAATGGCGCCTTTTGTCTGGTTCTTCTCGTTGGGAGCAATGAGAGGCACTGGCTGTTGCAGCGAGTTGCCGCTGTAGTCGAAGAGAAGAGAGCCGGTGAGTCCTTTCTGCAGCCATATTTGCCAGAGGTTTTGAGTGTGCAATGCAAGGTCGTTCCAGTTTACCTCGGTGCTCATAATTGGCTGCTCGGTGATGGCGGCAGTGATGGAATCTACAGCCTCACGGCTCAGCAAATATTGGACGCCCACAATGTCCACACCTGCGACGCGTCCCTCGTGCGCCTCTGCTTCCCATTCGCCGCTGCCTTTGGTTGCCAGTACGGGGCGGTGATACGGATCAAATTTGTGAAATGCCTCCAGCATGGCGACGCGCGCTGCCTCGGGCTCGCCGTGTAATTCGTTGGTGGCCTCCCATTCAATGATTCCCGGGCACTGTGCGAGATCGCGGATGACCTTCTTCACGGCACGCGTGATATTGGAGGTGTCTGTGGGGTCAAAAAAGGTGCACTTTTCAACCGAGGCCAGCAGCGGTCCTGCGCTTGTCAGCAATCCGTCCTTGTAACGGTCGTTGATGGAGTCTGCGCCGCTCCACAGTCCGGGGTACAACCGGGAGCGCACGGGACGGTGGGCACGAAAACCGTTCGCACCCATCGCGCGCAGTTGCAGACGACTGTTCGCATCTTCGCCCCAACTTCCCTGTGCCTTGATAAAAAAACGTTCGTTGTTTAGGTAAAGGTCGCGGCGGTCGCGGATCTCAACTGCAACGGTATGAAAGTCCTGCACTTCAGCGTCCAGCACCCTGTCTTTTTCTCCAAGCAAAAGAAATGTCGCACGGCAGGTGTCGAAACGTGGAGATTCGTCGCGGATGACATTCACATGACTTTCGCCAACGGGGAGGGTGATTTGTTGTGCCTCCTCGGCGTATGCAGGGCATGCGCCAGTGTATGGATGTGCCCCTGCGTACCGACCAACAATCGTACGAATGTGTCCGTGAAAAGGAGCCCCAGTGTCGTTGACGACGGTGAGCTGGAATTTAAAACGTCGCTTCTCGCCCGGTTTCTCCGTGTCGAATGTGACGGCCTTGATGAATACGTCTGGCGTCATCTCCAGAAAAAGATCCCCGAAAATTCCGTACGCGGGTTTTTTCTGAAATGCGCCGCTTGTGCCTCGGAGCTTCATTTCGATCGTCGCATAACCCTCTGAAGGAAGCGTTTTTGGCAAGGGGATGGTCATGGGTGGAAGAACGTCTGCGTCGTACGTCATCTGGCGTGCGGCTTTGTTCTCCGGCCCCTTCAAGGTGCTGTGATACTCACCCCAATGCGATAACTCGCAATCGAGTTCTTCGAGGGGTTGCACTTCGCCTGCGTCGTCACCGTTGACGCGCACAAGAGCGCTGTTTGAGACGCCTGCGAGGCGTAAAAAGCGCGGACGTGCGGTGCCGACGGGCTGCCAGTCGATTCTGCGCTTGAGCGTCACCCATCCGCGGAACCACTCATCCTGAGTCACTGCCCCGGGGAGTGCGATCGGTTGGTCAAATGACGGAACTGTCCACGTTTTAGGACGCCGTTTTTCTTCGAATTTGAGCACTTCAGTTTCCGTCACATTCCAGCTTCCGGCCAGGTTCACACGAGGGCGGACGCCGACCTGTACCGGTGCACTCCACGCCACGGAAGAGGCTTTTGATTGACCGGGAGCAAGCACCTCCGCTTTTACTTGCAGCGAACCGGAGATCATCCCACCTGTATTGATTTCGAAGGGTATTTCCGCTGCTGTAGAAAGTGATACGCTGGGTAGTTCCTGCGTCTGGCGGCCTGCAGGACCGCCAGGGGCCTCGGGTACATCAATGTCCCGGACAATGGAAACCTTCAGGCGTGAGTCTGCAACCGAATCACGATCGAGGATGACTGTGGCGACTGTCTTTGCTCCAGCGACCAGATAGGGTGTTTCGATGTGCACCGACTGGACCTCGGCAAAAAGTGAGGCCGTCAGAAACAGAAAAGCGCTGAGAACAACTGTGGATTTATTTCCCATAAAGTTCGATTTCACGGAGCATAATTTGGTGAGGGCCCGTCTGGCCGCCGGCCTCGGTCACGTCTTTAGTGGCACCACCGCCCCAGGTACATTCATGAACGAGGATGCGGATTTTTGAAGTCGTGACCGGTTTTGTGAGATGATGCTGAAACACCCAGCGGTCGCTATAAAAGGAGTCTACCGAAGTGCGGGTGGGTGGTGAGTAGATCCTGAATGTCTTTGGAGCTTCCACCACCCGCTCAAGGGTGACCCATTTCCCGCCGTCCTCGTATTGGAGTTCGTAGTCGAGCAGAGAACTCTGCCACTGCCACGGCGGCGCCGCATAAATGACCGCGCGGGTAATTTGTTGTGGTTCTGGAAGCTGAATATCGATCCAAGCCGGGAATGTATCGACGTTGCTGAGCCAAGGCTGGTCTTCGTTTTTTTGCGTCCAATACCAGTTTTCGAGTTCGCCATTGATGATTTTGGAAATGTTGTTGTCGATTTCCGCTTTCACGGGATGCGCAGGAAGCCCAGAACTCGTGGCGGTCACTCCGTTTCGGCGGGCAAGGTTTGGACCCCAGTTTGTAGGGACGACTTCAATGGACTGCCCCTTTGCCGGCTTTACGTACACGGGAAGTTCAGGCACCGGTAATATAGCGGTGCCGTTCTGTACGGGTATTTCGCTCTCGACGCCAAACGCTGAGACAATCTTCAGCTTTGTGCCGTTGTTTACTTTTAATTCCACACGACCATCGGTGCTGCCTGCACTCATGAAGGCAGCGATTTCGCGATCGGCGCCTGTAAAGTGGCTGCCGATATAAAGCTGGTTGCCTGGGCTGCCAAAGTCATAAGCACGGGCGAATTTGAGTCCGAACAACTCTTCGGCCCAAACGCGCATGAGAGGTGCGGCGGGGTTGAGTCCGCCGTCATTGTTTTCCCACCAGGTCGGAAAATTCCAGAAACCGTGGCTGCGATCATACCAAAGATGGTTGTGTTCTTTTGGGAGACCGTACTGTTCAAAGACCATCATCTCCACCATGGTCCACCGCCCTTGCAGGCGCGGTTGGTAGGAGCCGTAGACGCAGGCGAAGAAACCCTGTTCTGTCTGCCACTTCTCGATGTTCTCGATATTGTATTTTTTCAGGAGCGCAGCGAGGGAATCCATCGCCTTGCGTGCGAGCCAAAAGTCGCCGTTCACACAGTTGTAGGCGTGGAAAGAAAAAGCATCGAGGTACTGCGCCCCACCCGCTTTCAGGAAGTCTTCAATCCACAGAAGCCCGCTGCTTCCAGGGCCAATGGTGACGGTGCCTGGGCCGAGTACCTTGAGCTTCGGATCCACCGCCTTTACGGTCTCGTGGAAGGGCTTCAGTTCGTTCTCTACAAACTTTGCGCCGGTGCTGCCAAAATTCGGTTCATTGCGTGGTTCCCAGTAGGTGATGTCACTCTTGAAGTGTTCAACGAGTCGTCTCACCCCCTCTGTGTTTTTGGTGCCCCCGCCAAATGCGGCCATGAGAGAGCGGGGACGCACCGGGTCAAAGGGAAGGTAGAGCGCACGGTCGATGGAAATATCCACGCTCAGATTCTTGATGCTCTCCTCGGGTTTGTCGGCGGAAACACTGTGGCGCTGCGGGCCCATCACTATGACCCCGCGCAGCACCTGGTCCGTTGTGCCGCCCCCGCCTGGAAATGCGTCCTTGTGCGGCAGTTCTGGAAACCGCTCGTCTCGACGAAAAATAACGAATGTCGTGGTGCCGGCTATGTTGCCCCATATTTGTTCCCAGTTCGGTTCCTGTTTGACTGGCAGGGCCTGTCGATCCTTGTCTGTGAAAGTAGACGCTGCTGGCTTCTTTGCGGAATCCTCGATGAGCAGGTCGAGGTCGCCTTTGGGTTTCGGCGGCGGTTGGTTATGCTTGGTGACGTATAGTTTGTACCATCCCGGATTTTTCACATTGATGGTGATGGAGCCATCGGCAGGACCTTGGTCCACAACATCGCCCCAGTAGTCCCGAACTTCAAAACGGTCCAAGCCTTTGCCAGGCAATTGAAACTTAACGGGATCCCCGGTGTAAAATACGTGGCTGCGGCGACCGGAATCCGGAGTGAGAATGTTCGGCGGACTTTTGCCCACCCATCCGCCGGCGGCCGGGGAAAGGCTGGAGAGGCCGAGGAAAAAGCTCACGAAGGCAAGCGATGCACGCATGCCGAAGGGGGGAGGCACAGATCTCATGGGGGTCGAACGGGAAAAGGACAACAGTGCCGCAGGATAAGAGACAGGCGGCGTCAACTCTTCGCACGAACTGAAGCCGAGAAATGTAAATGAAATGAGAGCCCTAAATCCATCACAATCCGGTATGTGCAGGGGGCGAGTTGAGGGAATGTGGGAGGGAAAAAGGAATAATGCGCGCGGGGGCGCGGTCTTTCTCTCCCGCGATGGGTTGTCTTGCAGATGTTTGACGGAGGGGAAGGACTTTTGGCAATTGTTTCTATTGCGCATGAATTTTTTGCGCGAGGATGAGAAACAGAAGGTGGCTCTCGAGGCGTGTTTGAATCTTTCGCAGCGGGGCACGCGGACATTGGTGCTCGAAGCCTACGCTCCGAGTGCGAATATCGGCGTTCTGGCGCAGGCGCATGGACAGACCCAGACGGCACATAAAGTGCTTCACAGCATACGCATGGGATTGTCTGAATCGAATCGGAAAGCAATCGCCTTTCGCCCCGTTTTCGCAGTTTGCGAGCGCGTTCTCGTCGCCTGGCGCTCCAAAAACTTGGAGGTCGACTTAGATGTCAGCTCGATCTCCGCGGTTCACTTGGCCGGCTTGAGGTGCTTCTCAAAATAGGCGAAGGTCGCGCGATACTGGAGTTGGCCAAACCCGTGTCCCATGCCGGGAAGTATCGTGTAATCACACTCGACGTTCTTGGCCTTGAGCGCATCGGCGAGAAGTTGGCCCTGGCCAATGGGCACAAAGACGTCCTTGTCTCCGTGAAAGATTTGAAAGGGCGGGTCGTCTGAGGTGATGTAATGGATGGGATTGGCTAGCCGGACCAAGTCGGGATGCGACTCGACTGGCCCACCGCCCAACAAATTTTCATAGTAGCCCCTCAGGATCGAATTATTGACGAACGCTGGCATGTCGGCGCCTTGGGCGAAGACTTGTCCCAAATCAGTCGGGCCGGCATAATCGCTGACGGCTTGGACCCGGCTGGAAAAGCCGAGGTTCCCGCCAACATCGCCTTCGAGCTCTTTCACACCACCCGAGGTGCCGAGCAGCGCGGCGAGGTGACCCCCTGCCGAGAGGCCCCACACACCAATGCGGTCGGGATCGAGGTTGTACTCGCTGGCGTGGGCGCGTATCCAACGTACGGCCCCTTTGCAGTCGTAGATCTGAGCCGGGAAGTGGGCTTGTCCGCTCAGGCGGTAATTGATGCTTACCACGGCAAAGCCATTCAGGAGTAATTGCAGGAATTGCGGCGTGGGCGATTTGTCTCCGTTTGCCCAGCCGCCGCCGTGGATCCAAACCACTACCGGTAACGGCTTTTCTGTTTTCTCCGGCCAGTAAATGTCCAGCAGGTTGGCTTCGCCTGCATCACCGTACTGGAGATTGGAAAATTTGGGTGTGGCGGCCGGTGTTGATTTCTTGACGACGGGCCGTGCCGGTGGCGGCGGTAAGTCATCAGCGGCGATTGCCGGAAGAATTGCGAAGGACGCGAAGACGAAAGGCCATAGTGAAAAGCGCATGTTGATAAATGGGGGATGGGGGTGATGGGAATCGCATTTCGTCCCGGTCCCGCAGCTCGCGCGTGGTGTCGTCGAGGGACGCGCTAAAAGGGGGGGAATGCGCTTCAGGTCTGGGGCTGGTTTTGTCTGCGCGTCAGTGTTTACTCGGCCAATCCCGCTTCTTCAAGTCTCCGCTTCACGCGATGCCGAGGCAGCCGTGCCGGAGGAGCAAAGTCTCGCGCCGCCGCGTGCGGTGGTCCGCCTGCGAAGCCGTGTGCCGCTGTAGCCGTTTGGAATGAGCCAATGCGGGGAATTCGCTTTTAGCTCAACTCCGCAGATCGTGCGCGCGGCATAAGCGCGGGGCGCGCTGGGACTCGCTCAAAGCGTAATCAACCCCGCGGTGGTCGGAAAGAACGACTGCCTACAAAGGCCATTGTTGGAACTCACATTGATGATGCGCTTAAGCGGTACGGTATCGCTGCTTTTGGCAGAAGCAGCCAATTACGAAGGCGCGAGCCGCGTGGAACTGGTGGGATGAAATTGTCTTCGGTGTTTTTTTATTTTTATCAGAGCTTGGGATTCATTTGTTGGAAAGCCTTGCGTGTCGCAGTCAGATCCTCGTCAAATTCGGGGACTGGCAGGAAACCTGGGGGCGTGCCGTGAGCGTAGCCGAAAAAGTCGCAGCCACGGTCATGCCATTTCTTCCAAGTATCGGGCCGGCTGAGGCCTTTGCCGCGTCCGATGACGGTGGTCATCACGCGCTGGTCCGGGCGGCGGACATCTAGGAGCCATCCGACGACGTCATCCGAGGATTCCGCGAACAGGCCGTCGCTTTCTTTGAGCATAGGATGATCGACCCAGAGTTCCTCCGCGGGCCTGTGGTAAGGGACGTTGAAGATGACTTTGGTTTTGGGACTCGCGCCTTTGACTGCCGCGTGGAGCTTGCGGAATTGCTCTGCCAAAACCGTGCGTTTGTAGAGGAGGTTTTCGGCCATGGTGATGTCTTCGGCTTTTTCCGGCATTGGCCGACCGATGATGCGGTGAAACGGTTTTTTTACGAACTCTGTGGGCTGCACCGGTCCGCCATTGGGAACCAGCGGGCCGTAGGTGAACCAATCCAGCAAAAGCCAGTCCACAGGCCACTGTCGAAGAAACTCCTCGATGCGGCGGCAAACCACATCCACATAAGGTGTTTCCGGGCCCATGAACCCGCCATGTCCATAGGACTTCGGGATCGTTCCCGGGATGAGCCATTCGGGGTGTTCCTGAGCGGCATAGAAATCCGAGGAGGAACTGATGTAGGACCACACGGGCAACCCCGCTTCTCGTGACAAGCGGTAAAGGTCTGGAAAAAGGGTGGCGGCCTTTCCTTTGCCCGTTGGGCCGAGTTTGCTCGGGTAAAGGGCAAAGCCATACGAACACCAAGCCTGACAGTAGGTGACGTTGTTTCCAAACTCGACGTGGTATTTAAAATACTCTCGCGCGTCCACCTGCGCCCAGTCCTCCGGAGTTGCGGGCCGCTGCAGACCCTCGGGATGTTCTTTGCTTTTGGTGTAGCGCGCCCAATTGAAGTCGCAATTGAAAACCAGCATCGGCTCATGGCTGCGCGATGGCGCCGGATTTGCGGCGGCGCTCAGCTCCTCCAGCCATGGCAGTGCGAGCAGCGTGGAGCTGGAGCGAAGAAACTGACGGCGATTGGTGTTCATAGGCAGGGTCAAAAATGGTCCAACAAAGACGCCGGCAACTTGGAGGATAAACGGCATTCTGTCATGTGACGAAAACTCGTCACGCGGCCGTCGGTTTTGATTACGTCCAAAATACGTTTCTGGTGCTGAGCGGTTTTTGAGCAACCAGCACTTTGCGCTCTGCCCTCTCCGTTGTGTTATCGCAGAGGCGGGGCGGCGGAGCCTGCCGACGATGTGGGAACACTATCCCGAAGCGAGTCGGCGATCGCGGGAGGTGTGAGACTGACAAGCGAGAGGACAAAAACCGAGTCGGTGGTTTTGGTAGCTTTGTTAAATCGGTAGTTGTTAATTTTCCAGCAGAGAGGAGTTGGACGCGCGTTTCGCGCGGTCTGCTGAGACCAAACCCACTGCATTGGCAGCGGACCGAGAAGCGGAGGCAGGAGTCGTCCAATTCAAGAGACTGCTTTCCTCGGATTTGGAACAGAGCAGTTACAGTAAAGTGGTGGAAGGCGTGCCACTCTATGGTAGGTTGGCACTTGATGCTGCAAAGGCCTCGGGTCTTTGGCACAATGCCAACGAAGCGAGCAAAGTGTGGAACCCCGGAGCAGCTTTGGAAAAGCGTCCGGAATCGCAGGCGGAAACTGAAAGGAAGATGGCGCAAATTCAGTTGCGCGATGGAACGTGCTATCGAGAATGAGAGGCATCTCGCGAGCTGAAGCGTTAAGAACGAAGTGGCCTTACTTCAGGAGGTCTCGGCGCTGTGCGAAAAATTAAAGGAAATCGATATTTTGTTGGAGCCGAGATTCTTCGAACGCCTCTCCAAACAAGAGAAGGTTTTGTTCGAGGTATTCAACAGCCAGCAGAAACCTTTGCAGCATCTTAAAGAAGTCGACGCAGCATTCACGCGCTCGGGGGAACTGCTGTCCGAGCTGCGGTCCCAGTGGGATGCCAGCAAAACTCTGATATTGAGTTTATTTCCTTTGTCTGGAGCTCTGAAGTTGGAGGATCTGGAGCGACGCGTGGTTGCTTTGGGGCGGTGTCGGAATGAGTTGCACTATCTCTTGGAGATTTGGACTACTCATAGTCGTCATTCGCAGGACGCCAGAAGATTCTTTTTGAATCAGGATTGCGACCTCGCACTGGCTGCAGATGAGCAGGTAGCCATCCGCTTTTGGCAGGACATCGAGTTCTGCGATGTCCGGAATTGGGTTGCCGCGAGGGCCGTAGAATTTGCCAGAACTCACCTGGCTGAGGGTTCCGCAAGCCTGCAGGACCGCATCTTAGCTGATCCCCAACTTCGGCGGAAATTTCAAACAATGCCACGCGCGGTTTCAGACAAAGTGCGGAGCGAAGCGGGGAACGGAACACTTGATTTCCGTGGAGTGGCGGAAGTGGTCGTTGGAGTCCCTCTGGCGGTCTTATTTCTGGGAGCGGTGCTATGGGCGTCGTGTGGAGATTGTTTGTACTGTGGAAGGAAGCACGGTTTGTTCCAAGTCGACCGCATCATTCAAGATCCACAGGCGATGGTAACCGTTTCAGGCGGGGCACTCAATCCCGGACCAGTTAGCAACAACGTGCGTCGAGGAAATTGGAGTTATACTTTCAATGAAACAGCGAATCGCGATCCGCAGCTTGTCCGCAGTTTTAGCATTGGGAGGTATGAGGTGACTTATGGCGAATGGAGGAAGGTGCGCAAGCATGCCATCAACAATGGATATGCGGATTTGGGGAAGGCAGGCAAGGGCAGGGGAGAGAAACACCCGGTGACTCACGTCACATGGTATGACGCCCTGAAATGGTGCAATGCGAAGAGCGAGATGGAAGAAAAAACGCCTGTGTATGAGATGGGTGGAGCGACCTTTAAGAGCGGGGATTATGGGAAGAAGGGATCGGAGGTTGTCCGGCAGCGATAGGACGCGAACGGGTATCGCTTACCCACGGGGGAGGAGTGGGAATGGGCTGCAAGCGGCGGGACGCCAACGCGCGGGTACTCTGACAGTAGACGCGAAGACAAGAACGAGTTTGCGTGGTGGGACTACAATGCAGGTGCCGTCGCTCACGCGGTAGGAAACAAGAGGGCAAACGGGTTGCGGCTCCATGACATGATCTGAAATGTATGGGAGTGGTGCAGTGATCCCTACGGTGACCAAACCTTTTCCTCGGGCCGGCTGATGTGCGGCTGCTCTTTTTGTAGCTGCAGTCCTAGCGTGTCCGAATGTGGGTTCCAAGAACCTGACAAAGGTTCTTATGATGTGGGGTTTCGAATTGTTTGCAGTGCACCTCAATAAATGACCGTCAACGTTGTGGGGAAGCAGCGCCTCCGCGACAAACTCTCGCTTTTGTAATTTTAGGGCTTACTCGAAAAATGGCCCTCCAGCGTAAACGCAGCAGTTCTCGTGAGGAGTTGGGATCAGCCCGCAGACATGGCCCCCGGAAAAGCGGTGGAAAGCAACGCTCTCATTGGCAGACAATCGCGTGTATGGTTTGCAGCCATTGGAATTTGTGGTTCCGAAATGGGCCTGAGTTTGTGGCTAGGGTGCCGTCCTCGAAGGCCCCCAGATCCTCAAGTGACGTCGAACCAGCGTCATGCGTGATACGGCGCGAGATTCGGCGATGCTGAAGTCCTTGGCGCTGGCAGGCTCATTTTTCACCAATGCACCAGAGGTATTCCTGCCGCGGGGTTCCCTTTTTTGCGGAACGCAAATAGACGCGGTTGCCGCAAATCGAGGGACTTGAGAAAGATTCATCTCCAAGCGGATTTTGGGAGAGGAGCTTGTAGGACAACGGCGTCGCCTCAAAGACTGACGTGATTCCGTGCTGGTTGGTGGAGTAAATGAGCGAATCCAACATCACTGGAGAACCATAAAAATCACGGTCGACTTTCTCTCGCCAGAGTTCCTCCCCAGTGTCCGATTTCCAGCACACCGCCTGTCCAGAATCTAACACTGCATAAACGTGCCCCTGCTTCACGAGCATCGAGGGAACATAGGCGCGGGTTGTGTTGTGCCACGCGGTTTTACCAGACCCGTCAGCCTCGATGGCCAACGTGTGATTTTTCGGGTACCCGCCGCCCACAAAGATTCTTGAACCATCGGTGACTGCCGTCACAACTGTCTCTTCGGTGGAGCCCTCCACTTCCCAGAGTTTTTTTCCGTCCAGCGGGTGATAGCTGGCGACAAGGTTGCAGCCGGCGAGGATCACCTGGGTTTTCCCCGCCACTTGAAGCACGGAGGGAGAGGCATAGTTGGGTAGTTTGGGACGCTCTTGTTGCCACAAAATCTGGCCGGTCTGTTTTTGAAGGCCTGTGACTTTGCCACCCCCGCGATGATCAGCCGTCACGAGGACGACGGATTCAAACACGACAGGCGAGGAACCAAATCCTTGATGAATTTGGAAATCCGACACCCGTTGCTGCCAGAGCAGTTTCCCGGAGAGGTC
Source organism: Chthoniobacteraceae bacterium (assembly GCA_947476255.1). GTDB lineage: Bacteria > Verrucomicrobiota > Verrucomicrobiia > Chthoniobacterales > Chthoniobacteraceae > Chth-196. The sequence goes on from CANJPY010000029.1 coordinate 27,798, forward strand.
GAGCGCGGAGGTGTAAACAGCCTTGTTGTTGAGAAAATTAATGTAAAGCCGTTCGCCGTCCGAGGCCACGGTGGAGGAGGCTTGCGAGGCGTTGCGATGCCCTCCCATGTCGATGTTTCCTTTGTGGAGGACCGTTTCCCATACAAGGTTTCCTGTGGCACGCTCGTAACAGACCACCAGTTGCTCTTCTTTCTCGATGTCCGCAGTGGCGAGAAAAACATGGTTGCCCACGATGGTCGGAGAGCTGTGGCCACGGCCCCGGATTGGAGCGCGCCAAATCACGTTTTCTGCTTCACTCCAGCGGATAGGCACCTTCTGGCCGGGTGCCGCCTGCCCATCCGCCGTTGGACCACGCCACGCCGGCCAGTCCGAGGATGAGGGGCTTGCAGCGAACAGCGATGGCGAGCCCAAAGTCAGGGCAAGCGACAGGGGTATTATTCGGAGGAAACGTTTCATAGGGATGGTCGAGAAGGTTCTTTCGCTTCGATTTCTGCTGACTGGGAGGCAGTTGGCTTTCGCTTCATTTGCGAAGCTCGCGCGTGCCGCATAGTCGTGAGGCGCGCTAAAAGAAGAATTGCTTTCACGGCAGGGCACATGGGCGGATTCCCTTTGTGACCGTGTTCTGAGCCAGATCTTAGGCCTTTGTCGGCGTTGATGCGTTTTCTTCCCTCGTAATTTTCGAAAGAGAATGAGGAGGGATGAGGGATGAGGATATGGAGTTGTTGTGGTAGCAAAACATTCTCGTCTCCCTACTCGATGGAAAGCAATTTCTGACCATTCAGTATTTCGGGAAGATTGCAGGTGTCGGGAAGCGCTCCTCGGAATCGAATCGGGGGTCGATGAGGTACTCCTCTCGCGGCGCGGAAACATGAGGCCAAGCCGCTGGACGAATCCGGACTATCTTTCCCGGCCGGATACCCTCGATGATGAGATCGGTTTCCAGCCGAACTTGGATGCCGCTGTCGCCAAGCGAGGAAGCGGCATTCGTTTTGGTGACCTCAAGAATGGTGCCTTTGGATCCGATGTGAGAGGAGCTTACGATGCTGGACCAGGGCTTCAATGTGTTCTCCGCTGAAACAATCACTCCCTGCTCCCCCTTCTTGAAATCGGCGTAGAGCGATGGATCCATGCCTCCGAAGAGGGTCACGGTTGCGGTGGCGCGACCAAATTTTCCATACTCCACGGCATCCACGTAGGCCGGCATGAGACGGGTGCGTATCAACGATTTGTGGAGGCCCGTTTGGTGTTCCGAGGAGCGTTGCATCGCCGCGTCATTGAGCCAGATGTCCGTGATGTGAAACTGGTTCTCCACCCGGTTCTCCCACGTGCCGGCGGGGAGCCACGAAAGGCCCAGTTGCACGGGTTGACCATCCAGCGCGCGCTTCCCTTCTGTGGGCCAAAGCCCGTCAGCGATCAAATCCCGCAGTGCAAGGCATTCCCGTCCGCGCCAGATGCGCGTGCCCTCGTCGAGGGTCATTGTTTGTTCGGGTGCGCTGTGGTCGGCAGTGCCTTTTGGTTCGAGCGTGGCCACCAGTTTGGTGAGATGCTTTTGGACATCCACCTCCTTGAGTTTCCACACTTTTCCGAGCCGGAGGCAGTGGCTTGGCTCGTCTTCAAGAAGGAGAAGGTGGTTTTCAGCAGGTTGCTCGATTGTGGGCTTTTGGACGATTGGAACCGACGAGCTGCCCGGATCCGGAGGCAGGAATCCGCTGGCGTGCATGATTGTACCGAGGGGGATGTTCCGCAGGTCCGCGGGTGCGTTGTGGATGCGGACAACGCCGTATGGAAGGAGGGCGAAGGGTTGAGGGCGATGCTGAAAGAACACTTCGCTTCCGCCGGTGACCCGCAGACTGCCCCGCCGGTTGACGTGGTCCACGAATACGAGTTCGCCGCGATAGGGATGGGCTTTCTCGAGCGGCGCAAACATTCCGAGCTCGGGGCGGAACGGCACAGTTTCCTGCTCAGGCTTTTTGAGTTCGGGCGCTTTGTTTTCGGCGTGCCCCTTTTCGACGAATAAACCGGCCGTCACAACGAGCAATGCGAGAGAGAGGGTGATGCCTGGCGGAGGTCGGTTGGCAAAGCAGGGGACGTGAATCGGTTTCATCGCATCAATATTTCGGAAAGATGGCCGGAGTCGGGAAGCGCTCTTCGAGGCTGTCGTTCACGTATTCCTCACGAGGAATCTGCCTCTTTGGCCAGCTTTCGGGGCGAACTCGAATCACTCTTGTCGGCCGGATGCCCTCAATGATGAGCTCGGTTTCAAACGTGATTTGGATACCACTGCTCCACATGGGCACATCATCGGTGATTCGGGTGACGTCTGTGATTTTGCCATTCGAGGCGAGGTGTCCCGGCCCGTAGTGACCGCCCGCGTGTTTGAGGGTGTTCTCGGATCCGTTGATCTGTCCCGCGATGTCCTTTTTGAAGTCGGCGTAGAGCGCCTGATCCATTCCCCCGAAGAGGGTCGCAGTGACGGTTGCGCGACCGAATTCACCGTACGTCACATTGTCCACCCACGCCGGCATCCAGCGGCTGCGAATAAACCCTTTATGGGCCTCGGTCTGGAGCTGTGCAGCTTGTTCGATGGATGCTGCATCCAGCCAGATGTCGGAAATGTGAAAGCGGGTAAAGGCGCCACTTAATCCGTCTCCTGGTGCGGGCTTCCACGTGATGCCAAGCAGGACAGTCTGCCCGGTGAGCTGTTTCTTTCCGTTCGCGGGCCACGTTCTTTCCGAGAGGAGGCGCTGGACTCCAAAGCGTTCGCTACCGCGCCAGATCCGTGTTGCGGAATCAAACGTCATCTTTTCCGTGGCGACCTTGCTGGCGCCACCTTGCCGCGGTTCGCGCGAGGCGGTGATGGTGCCTTCGGTGCCGTTGATATCGATTTCCTGCAGATTCCAGACGAGTCCCTCGCGCAGGCAGTGGCTGGGTTCGTCTTCGAGCAGCGCCACGTGGTTTTCAGCAGGGAAGATCCCAGTGCCGCGATAGTGGCCGGCATCCTTCGTCTTGCTGTCCACCGACAACACGGGCACCGCGGAAGTCTTCGGGTCGGACGGCAAAAAGGCTCTCGCATGCATCACCGTGCCGAGAGGGACGTCGCGAAGGTCCGCAGGTGCACCGTAGAGGCGCACTATTCCGTATGGAAGCAGCGCGAACGGGTGGGGATCATTTCGATAAAACTTTCCCGAACCCTCGACGCGGATGCTGCCGCGCCGGTTCGCGTGGTCGATGAAAACAATCTCCCCGCGGTAAGCATGGGCCTTCTCCAAGGGCGGAAATTTTCCAGCCTCAGGACGGAACAGTTCCGGCGTGGGTAGGAGGCTTTGGACGCCTCGTTCATTGGCCGCGTGCGCGGGGAGAACAGACGCGCACGTGAGCGCGAACCACAGCGCACAGCTTGGGACTGGATGACGTCCCGAACGAGCGCGCGGATCAGGTTTAAAAACCGGTTTCATAAGAGAATCAGTGCTTCCGGAAAAATCTCACAGTGCACGCTGCGTGAGCGGACCTGCCGAAGGCAAAGGTGCGAAGATGAAAGGTTGGGGGGACGGGGTCAAATCGCGACGGCCTTGTTGCTGTCGCCGAACTTGTTCGTTTCGACACCCATGCGTTGAGCCATCAGGAGCAGCAGGTTGCTCATGTGTGCGTCACTGTTCACGGGGCGGCTGCAGACCTGATAGTGGGCGGTTGTCAGGGAGCCGTCGGTGTTTTGCGAGTAGCCTTGGAATCCAGCGGCTTCTTTGTTGAAGTCGATGTGGCTCCCGTGCTTGAGACCGAGGTCGGAGCCGCCAGCGAGCACGAGAGGCAGGTTTGCATTTCCGTGGCTGTGGCCGTACGACATGCCGCTGCCAAACAGAGCCATGGTGGATCCGAGAAGGGGTTTCCCTCCGAGATCCTTGGTCTCGGAAAGACGCGTGAGGAAGTAGCTGAATTGCTCGATTGCAAAGGTGTCGTAGTTGGTGAGTTTTTCCATATAACCGGCGTCGCCACCGTGATGGCTCAACTGGTGGCGTGACTCGGTGATCCCAATCTCGGGGATGGAGAAGGCGTCGCCTTCCCCTCCAAGGCTGAAGGTGGCCACGCGGGTGACGTCCGTCTGAAATGCGAGCACCATGAGGTCGTAGACCGTGCGAAAATAGTCCCCTGCCATCGTCGCGGGAATGTCGCGGTTTGTCCGTTTACGGTCTGCTTCGGATAGGGCGGGAAGAGGCGTGTCGAGCCAAGCGTCTGCGCGGCGCGTGCGAATCTCGGCTTCACGCACGGAGCTCAAATAGTGGTCGAGGCGTCCTTTGTCTTCCCTGCCCATTTTCTGTTCGAGGCGGCGAACCTCCGCGAGATTATCGTCGAGCACACTGGCTTTGCGGCGCAGCGCCTTTCGCTGGGCGACAGTGCCGCCTTTTGGTTCTTCAAAGAGGGCTGCGAACATTTCGCTGCAGCGGCGTAGCGAGGGCAGGCGAACTCCGTCCGCGGTCCATGCAAGGGAATCGCCGGTGAGAGCAATCTCCATCGAGGGATAGCGGGTGTGTGGAGCGGTGAGTTCCGCCATCTTCTGGTCGACGGAAATAGTGTTGCGATCCGAGGGCCCCATTTTGCCGCCGGTGAGCCAAACGTTGATGCAACCGTGGTGGTGGCTGAGGGCGCCGGGATGGTGCAGGCCGCTGATGGGGGTGAGGACGTCCCGGTGTTTCTCGAGGGGTTTGAGGGAACGGGAGAACTGGTAGTCCTTCCCGGTCTGAGTGATCTGGTAGTTTAGCGAGTGCACGCCGTTGGCGAGGTAGATGAACGCGCTGCGTTTCGGCGTCGCTGCAACCGTTTTCTCTGCGGCCCTGAGCGGCACCATGCATTCGAGCAGGGGCAGGGAGATGAAAGTGCCCATCGCGCGAAGTGCTTTACGACGGTCAATGAGCCAGGATTGGGATTGGATATTCATGAGGGTTCGCGGTTGTTGTTGGGAGTTTGGAGGGGCGTCGAGGATGAAGGGCTGGCAGGGGGTGCGGAAGCGACTCAGCGCTTCCGCATCAAATCGGAGAGCGCGACGGCGCGAATGACCTCCTTCATGCGGTAGCCCGTTTTTTTTGCATCAGCCTGGATCCTGTTGATGTCCTCTTGATCATCGAAGGTCATGACGCGACGCAAGGCGTAGGTGCACAGGTGTTCGATGAACGCGCGGGCGACTTTGTCGCGATCCTCGAGGAGCAATCGCTTGAACTCGGCAGGATCGTTGAAGGTTCGTCCGTCGGGAAGCGCTCCCGAGGCGTTGATCAAGGGATCTTCACCGACGCCCGCGACGATTTTTTCGCGGGTGCGCCACTGTCCAATGGCGTCGTAGTTGTCCCAAACCACGCCGAGAGGGTCGATTTTCGCGTGGCAGGCGGCGCAGTTGACGTTTTCACGGTGCGCTTCAATTTTCTGGCGGAGAGTGGCTTTTGGGCTTTGCGCGGTTGGCGGTTCGATCGCCGGGACATTCGCTGGCGGGGGCGGCGGGGTTTTTCCCATGATGGCCTCGCTTAACCAGACGCCCCGGTGAACCGGTCGATGGCGCGTGCCATCGGAGGTGAGTCCCAGGACTGCGCCCATTGTGAGGAGGCCTCCACGGTGGTCTTCAGGCTTGAGGGACACGCGTTGGAAGCCACCAGATTTTGGCTCGGGAAAACCGTAGAAATCGCAGAGCCGCGCGTTTGCCATTGTCCAGTTGGAATCAATAAAACCGTCGAGGGAAACGTCTTTCGCCAACATTTCACGGAAGTACTCTACAGCCTCGTTCCGCATGCTCGTTTGCAGCCAGTCGTCGTAGTTTGGGTAGAGTTTTTTGTCGGGTGGGAACATCCCGACGCGGTGGAGTTGCAGCCATTGGCGGGAGAAATCGTCGACAAAGCGATTGATGCGCGAGTCGGAGAGGATGCGGTCGACTTGTTTGCTGAGAGTGTCCTTGCCGAGAGTCCCGTCTTTGGCAGCCGCGAAGAGGGGATCGTCAGGCATCGAGCTCCAGAGGAAGTAGGAGAGGCGTGAAGCGAGTTCCCAGTCGTTGAGGCGCTCGCGTGCGATGGGATCCCCCTCCACGAGGTAGAGGAAGTTTCTGGAAGTGAGGATGCTCTGCATCGCCGCACGACAGGCGTCGACCGTTTTTTCTCCGGCATCGCGTTCGGCGCGGTAGGTTTTGAGGTATCCCGCGAGTTCTTCGTGCTTCACTGGACGGCGCCATGCTCGCTCTGCGAAGCGGTGCAGATGTTGAGCGACAACTTCGTTCGGATCTTCGTCCGGGCACATGAGTCCCGCGCGACGAGACTTCTCCGATTCCGTCAGGAGCGGTCCTTCCCATTCGATCCAGTCGAGGATGACCGTTGAGAAAAGACCGTTACCCTTGTCGTCGAACATTTGTGGGGCGTTCGGATTCAGGAGGCGCGTCTCGCTGCTGTGCGTGAAGATATGGCCGCCTCGACTATTAAGCGCGCCTCGGAAAGCGGCACCGGCGCGCCGGTCGACGACGTTGGTGGCTACAACGCAAAAGTCGAGGCTGGCGGGCATTTCCAAGAATACCTCGAACTCATAAATCCCGGGCTTGTCCTCGGGGGAGGTAATGTCGAACTCGCAGAGTGCTTCGACATTTTCCTCGCCCGTGCGTTTGCCGATGCTCAGGTGAGCGGTTTGTCCACCTGAGGGCCGTATTCCACTGGCTTGGAAGCGAAGCTTGTAAAGGCCGCTGTATTCGGGACCCGTCTTTCCAAACCAGTTGGGTGCGAGGGCGTTTTGTGTGGATCCTGGGAAAAGAAGGTAGCGTAGCGGGCGCTTGATGCCGAAACGCTCAAGGGCTTCCTGTTGGGTTTTCCCGCCGTTGTAGCGCAGATCTGCTGCGGTCTTTCGTACGGAGCGTGATTCCGCCGCCACGGAGGGGAAGGCGCGGTTCAGAACGGTTCCAGCTGCGCGGTAATAGCGGTCGATGTGTGAGGGGGAGAGGGCGAGTTCGGAGCCAAGGCGCTCGAACCCGTGCCAGAGGGTGTCCTCGTTGAGTTCCCCGGGCTTGGTTGGATCGTAGCGGACGCCGAGGAGGTCGTAGACGGTGTTTTGATACTCTTTGCGGCTCAGACGATAGTGCGCTACGGACGGGCGGGAAGCCATCCGTGCTGCGCGCCCCTCTTTGATGCGTGCATCGAGATTTGAGACGAACGCCGCGATCTCCTCTTGTGTCGGACGCTTTTCCTTCTTGGGCGGCATCTCCCCGGAGTTGACCTGTTCGAGAAGCTCCGCCCAGTGGTGGGTATCCGCGCCCCTCTTGAAATCGCGGGACAGCTTGTCGATGCGAAGGTCGCCCTTCTCCTTCTCAGGCCCGTGGCAGCGAACACAGTGCTTCTCGAGGAAGGCGTCAAACGGTTCGGCTCCGGGGGCGGGCACTGGGACCAAGGGGAAGAAGAGCAAGGGCGCTAGGATGGCGAGCAGGCGGAGATTCATGATGCTTGAGAGTCAGTGTAGCGAAAGGACACGCACCATCTTGCCCCCAATCTGTCCGGGACATTGGTGCAGCAAGGCGAGATGGGTTTTGCCCGACTAGGTAGGTAATTGGCAGGAAAATGCTGTTCGCCCCATGGCCGCAGCTCGCGCGCGCGGCATGGTCGTGGGGCGAGTTAAAGGGGGAATTGCGTTCACGGAACGGCACATGCAGGGATTTCCCTTTGTGACCGCGTTCTGAGCCAAATCTTAGGCCTTTGTCGTTTCTTCTGGGAGTCCATAGGCATCTCTCTCGGCCTTGAGTGGAAAATAACGCGGATCCTCTGAGAATTTGGGCGCGGTGCTTTCCGCCCATTGGCGCCTTGTGGGGAACTTGATTGGAGGGGAGCAGGATCAGCGGAACCGAAGGTGACCTGAGAGCCTGGGTTCGGGGCAGAGTCCTGGGAGTCCGAGGAGAATTCCCGTGGCGCAGATCTCTGCTGAAAAAAGAGAGCGGCGGGCTTCAGCCGTGGCGGCTGGGCTTGTGGCGTCGGTTCATGGTGTTCCAGCAATGCGCGTGGCCTCGGACTTGGAAAGGCGGGTTTACTCCAGCACCTCGGAGATTTTCACGAGGCGGCTTTTTTCCCGCAGAGATCTGGCGCCGGCATGAATGATGGCGCTCACTTCGAGAATGGCCTGATGCGAATCGGGTTCGATGCCTGTGAGTGCCATTTGCCGGAATGTCGCGGCCATGCGGAGCATCTGGTAGTGGTGCCCGAGTTCAAAAGAGCCTTCAATACTGGGCGTATACGAGTACAGTTTCTTCTTGAAATAAACGTCCGTGCGATCGTACTCGAAGCGTTCGTAGGGCTGCCCAAACCAGACGTGACACGGATAGCGGTCTGCGAAGGTGATCAAGCCGTGACAGGTGTCGTTGTATTCGTAAAGACTGATGGCATCGGCGCCTGCCCCCATGAGCGTGACGATGGTCCAGACTGGGTGCTGGCCGTACACCATCCACCCTGGCAAGGAATAGCGACTCATCAACCTTGCTGAGACGTGTTCGAGTTGTCCGAACTCCCCGGAGTCGCGCATGCGTTGGGCTGCCTCCATCCCCCATTCGTAGTTGAAGATACTCCCCGACATCAGGGGCGCCTTGTACTGCCGGGCAAATTCAAGAATTTTTCGGGTGCCAGCAACGGTGCCGCCTATGGGTTTGTCACAGAAGGTTGGAATGCCCTTCGCTAAAAAGGGAGCGATCAGCTCGAAATGATCGTCTCCTTTGCCAGAGGCGTCTCCGAGCCAAACGGCATCCACTTCGGCGGCCATTTTTTCCAGATTGGTGGCGGCCTGTACTCCGGGAAACACTTCAGTGAAAGGAACCGACACCTTGGGATCGGCATCGTAATAGTGGGTAATTTCAGTGTCCGCAAAGGGCAGCAGGTCAAAGCCTCGTTTGGGGTTGCGGTAGGTTTTAACCCAGCTGGGATAAAAGCTGGCCGCGTGTTTTTTGAGCATGTCCAGATCGCACCTTGGGTGGAAGTATTGGGCAAACAGCCAGGTGTGCCCGTTGCGTGTTTGCGGCTTGCCCTCGATCGCGGCAGAAATGACGCCGATACGCAGCTTTTTTTTCGGCAACTCAGCGGCCTGTGCGGGGCGTGTGCCAGGCAGGGAGAGGACGCCGGTGGAGGCGGCCAGTTTCAGAAGATCGCGGCGAAGGAGTTCTTGTGGGGGGGGCATGGCTTTGGGAGAGGCGTGCTAGGATCAAAGATGGGAGGTGGCTGCAGCAGGGGACAGACCTCCCGTATCCATCTGGAGCACAATGCTCTACCGCAGGCCCGGCTTGCAGCGGAGGACGCGCGCGGATCTTTGGCGAGCTGGGAGGTGAAATCTAGCGGACTAGCACCCAGTGAACCCGGGCGTTTTCCGGTGCGGGTTTTTCAAACGACACGGTGAAGCCCTTCTCGGTCTGTTCCGTGATGGCGCGGTTGGAGAACCAGGTGTGCTCGAGAACCAGGGCGTATTCGGCGTCGGGTTCCGCTTGGGGAAACTCCACATGGAGTTGTGTGAAGCCCTTTTGCACAGGGATGTTTTTCCCGCGCAGGTTGCGCGCCGCCTTTTCCTCCCCGGAGATGCCCTTGGTGAGCAAGGAACCGCTCAGGCGCGCGTCACCGCCTTGAAAATGAAGGTCTCCGTTTTCCTTGGATACCTTCAGGGTGGCCTCGCTTACAGGCTTTCCAATTTCCCTGGGACCGTAGAGCCACTTGATGGGCTGTTCGTTGTTGGGCTGTTGGAAGAGGATGGCCGCGTTGGTGAAATCGGCTTTCCAGTTGAGACCCACCTCGGCCGCGCTGTCTACGTACACCACGTTTTCCCAGGCTGGCCGTTGGCGCGCTGTCTTCTCAAGAGCTTCGAGTTTTGCGGGACCGCCACGCACCCACATGGCGGCGAAGCGGGGATCGGCTCCGCCGTTGTTGAGATCCAGGACGGGAGTGGGGAAGGCGCTGGGAACGTTGTCGTACATCCACATCCGGAAGGGGAGCGGCTTGAATGGATCGGGGCCGATGGCCTGCTCGATGGGGTCGCCCTGGGCGAAGTCGAGCGCCCCGTTCATTTGAGGGTAGGGGGCGAGGCCGAGTGTGCGCTGGGAGGGTTCCTTTTTTTGGGGAATGGCCCGGCTCACATCGCTCACATACGCGCCCGGCGCGATCACATACCCGAGCGGGCGCAGATGCCCGTCCCAAGAATAGTTTTCCATCCGGTACAGCGTGGGGCTGCCCATGGATTTTGCGCCCCACCAAAAGCGCTGGATGGTGAGATCCTTGGTGCCGTCCGGGTTGATCTTCAAACCGTCGATTTGATACCAGCGGATTTTGTCGGTGGGGCCGCTTCGGCCCATGATACGCTCCGAAGGCTCGGAAATGCCGATCCAGCGGCCCACAATCGACGGGTCCCACGGACAGTCCTTGTCGCCGCGGATCAGACCGCCCATACGCAACGCCCCCTTTTCAATGGAGGTGGGGTAGGTCTTTCCCTCGAAGGGGTATTTGCCCGTGTCTGTGGTTTCCCAGTAGGACTCGGCGGGCACGACAACGATCTTGCCGGCGGTGATCCATTTGGCCGGGTTGAGGTTGATGAGCTGGCGGGAGGTGCCCAGCGTGTCCACGTTTTTTGCCGTCTTGGCCGAGAACTCCAGCGTGTTTTCCTTCCAGTCGACCTTCTCCACGGTGCCCGTGAAGTTGTTGGTTTCGTGTTCGGAATAGGCGCCGAAGATATTGCCGTTTTCGTCGCCCGCAGCCGAGTGGATGTTGCTCATGTACTTGAAGCGGGCGAAGTACATGTAGGTGTCGCCCAGAGCGTACTGTTTGCGGTTGAGCATGACGTCGTAGGTCTGCTCGTCGCAATTGGCGGTCTGCTCCATCCAGATCACGCCTTCATTGTTTTTGTTGTGGAGGATGGCGTTGGTCTTGTGGTCGATGGAGGTGTCGGCGATGAAGTACGGCTTGCCCTTCTCCGTGTCGAAGCCCAGAGACTTGATGCACGCCCGTGTGACCCCGCCCGCGTAGCCGGGGCCGCCGTGGATGTTCATAAACTGTCCCGCCCGAAGGCCCCGGATGGTACGCACGTAAAAACGGGCATCCACGCCCTTGGCCACCGGTTCATCCAGGTAGTCCAAGTAGCTGTTGGAGCCGTGGATCAGTTCGTTTTTGATGTTCAGCGCATAGTCCGTACTCCAGTGGGGGAGGCTTTCCTTCAAGGGCATCCGCAGAGAACGCTCGATCTGCAACCCGCCGATGGAGGGCGCTTTGATCACGGTCCCGTTTTCGGCAATCTCGACTAGGGTGAGGCCCGGGCCGCCTCCCTTGGAGATCCACTTTTTGGTTTCGGCCGGAGCAGCGGGCGTCCGCTGGGAGGTTTGAGTGGTGTTGTCCGGCGAGTACAGGGCCGCCGCTGCGGAGGGCACCAGGAGCACCCCTCCGTGCGCGCCCATGGCTTCATAGGCTTTGGCGAACGCCGCCTTCACGTTCTCGGGCGTCTTCAGCGGCCCAAACTCGACCAGGGAGCGAACGGGCCCCGGTTGGGACTCTGGCAGAGCGAGGGGAGCGACACTTGCCCCGCCGCCGCCCTGTGCTGGTGGTGTGGCCTGTGCCTGAACGGGGACTGCTGTCGAAAGCTGGGTCAAAAAAACCAGCGCACAGAGGGGCGCCGGAACGAGGGACGGAAAAAGGCTTCTCATGGGGTGTTAAAGGAGGGGGGGATTGCAGATGAAACAACCAGGGTATTGGGACGCTAGAATGTTCGCGACACTAAAGTCGGGAAACGCCCCCCCGGAGTCCGAGTCCGGTCTTTCTGTGGAGTGGGGGCGTGCGCTCTCTGGGAAAAAAAGAGCGGTTTTCTTAAAAACTTGTTATCAGGGAGTTAAGGAACCATCCGAATGCACGACGGGCGGGGCATTGGCGTTGGTGTGCCGGCGCTTTTGAGTTTGCCGCTGGAGGGGTCTATCGAAAATACGGCGACATTGTCACCAGCCATGTTGGCGCAAAGGAGCCATTTGCCTTCAGGTGTGACCAGCAGGTTTTGAGGCCCTTTTCCCAAGCTGGGCTCTATGCCTTCGCGGAGCAAAGCCCCATCGGCTCCGACCCGAAAGATGACCACGCTATCGTGGCCTCGGTTCGTCCCGTACAGAAACGTTTCGTCGGCCCCCAGCTTCAAGTCTGCACAAAAACTTTTGCCTGCGAAGTCATCCGGCAAAGTCGAAATCGTTTGGTTGAGCGTGAGCACACCCGTGTCGGGATCGTAACGGAAAAAACTCACTGTGTTATTAAGCTCGTTAATCACGTAAACGCGGTTCCCAGCCTTGTTAAAAATAAGGTGTCTGGGGCCTGAGCCTGCGGGGAGTTTGGCCTCGCGCTGCGCTTCGTTCGGGGTCAAACGCGCCGTCGCAGCATCCAGTTTGTAGATGAAAATCTTGTCGGCTCCGAGGTCTGCCGAAAGTGCGAAGCGATTGTCGGGACTCACTACAATACAATGAGCATTGGGCTGTTTAGGCTTCTGCTTGGATGTGTCTGCGGCAGCGGGCAATGGGTCTACTTCATGCTGAAAAACGGACGTCGCACTGTGCAGCGTGCCGTCCTCGGAGGCGAAAAGAGACGCTACCGTTCCGGAGGAATAGTTGGCCGCTAGCACGGAATGTCCGGTGGCATCGACGGTCACATAGCAGGTTGCTCGTCCGTGCGAAGACTCCTGGTTGAGTGAGCGCAGCTTCCCGCTTCTTCCTTCCAGCGCATACGAGGAAATGTGCTCGTTTTCCTTGCCTCCGAATTGTTTGGAGTATGTGGCGTACAAAAAGCGGTTATCCTTGGAAACGGCTAGGAAGAAGGGATTGCTCACTTCTGTGTTTCTTGCGATTTCCTCGAGGGAGCCGTTCGTCGGATCGAATTTAAAGGAATGAATGGCACCCTTTTCACCGGGGGCGAAAGCAGAGATAAAAAGCAGCGGAAGATCGGCAAGGGCAGCGCTGCTGGCTGTGAGGCAAACGAGGAGGGGAAGGAGGAAACGCATTTTCATTTGGAGCTAAGGGGGTGACAAATTGATGCTCGGGGACTGTGCCTGATGCGGTTGGGGCCTGCAATGTCGGCTTTGTTGAAAAAACGAGGTGCTGGCCACATGGGTCGGGGAGCACGTGGCGTTTGTTGTAGCCTGACGCGCCGGAGGGTGGATCGCGGGTTTGCAGGGGGTGCTTGCCCAGTCGGTGCTGAGACCAAGGGATGTCATAATGGGGGATCACAGCCTGTTTTTGAAGATACGAAACTTGGCCTAAGCTTTGCGCTTAATCGGGGTCAGTTCTAAGAATTCTTCCATGTCCGGTCCCTTCAAAAACAGAACTCTTCCAAGCGCTCCCCTCCGCAATCGAGCGGGCTGTGGATACGGAAAGTGGCTGAATCGGATTTCTTGTGCCCTTGTACTTGTGTTTGGGGGGCCTTCCTCGTTTTTGGCAGCCGACAGTCAGCAGAACCCAGTCACGTTGGAGGCCGCCAGGGAGCAGGGCCGCACGCGGTCTAGATTTTTGAAAGAAACGCAGGATACGCCGAAAACAGGAGAGGCCATGCCAGTGGCGAACACTGCTGCCTTTGAAAACTCGGTGGCGCCTCTCTTAAACAAGAGCTGTTTAGCCTGTCATGGCCCCAAGAAATCCGAGGGCAGACTACGCGTCGACCAATTGAATCCAGACCTGTTAAACGGTCCTGATGTGGAGCGGTGGCGCGAGGTCTACAACGCTTTAAGCAAGTTGGAGATGCCGCCCGAAGACAAACCCGAATATGCGCTCGCTGATGCGGCTCGCGGCCACATTGTGGATTGGCTCGGAGGGGAATTAAACAAGGCGTCTGTGGCTCGGCGCAACAGCAAGGAATATTCGTCTTTCCGCCGGCTCACCAAGTACGAGTACAACTACGCCCTGCAGGACTTGCTCGGCCTGCCGTACGCCCTCGCGCACAAGCTGCCACCGGAAACCGCCTCAAAAGAGGGTTTCAAAAACAGCTCGGAATTGTTGCAGATGTCCGCGATGCAGTTCGAGGCGTATCGGGAGCTTGGCTTGAAGGCGCTCAAGCGAGCCACTGTGAGTGGGGAGCGTCCTCAAGCGGTGACCTACAAGATTTCGATGCAGGAGCAAATGGACAAGGCGATGGCCGCAAAGGATGCCAAGCCTTTTGAAAAGACCGACGCGGCTTATAAAAAGCACAGGAATCAGCAGCATTTACTCAGTCTGGAGAGCGGCAAGGGCATTCTCTTCCCAGTTGGCAATGCGACGCCTTGGTCGGGGGCTGCGGCGGAAGGGACGCCGGCTGTTTCCCCGGTCAGGGTGGTTCTGCCGCGGTCCACGGAACTCAAACTGGATTTGGATCGCTTTCTGCCCGACGAAGGCACGATGCGTGTGCGCATTCGCGCGGGGCGTTCGAGCACGAAGCCCGACGAGTACGCGAGCCTGCGCTTGGTTTTCAGCGCGCACACCAGCAACAACGCCAACTTCTCACAGGTGGTCAGTGAGCGTGACCTTGCCGTGACGGGCGATGCCGACAATCCTCAGTTTATCGATTTCGAGATCCAACTGGGCGACATTCAGCGCAACCCGTTCCGGAAACTCACCACCACCTTTCCAAGACGAAATGAGTTTCTGCATATTCAAAATATCTCAAATGCTCCCGGTGGGGAAGACAGTCTGAATGTACTGATCGACTACGTCGAAATCAGTGCCCCGTTTTATGAGCAGTGGCCGCCGAAAACGCATACGGACATCTTTTTTGCGAGCGCGCAGAAAGGGGACGAAGAGACCTACGGCCGCGAAGTGTTGAATCGCTTTTTGCGTAGAGTCTGGCGTCGGCCTGTGAGCGCTCGGGAAGTGGACCAGTTCATGACCTTGTTTGGAAAGTCCCGGCCCGGATTCCCCACTTTTGAAGAGGCGATGCTGGATGTATTGGCCACTGCGCTGGCGACTCCGGAGTTTCTGTACCTGACTCAAAGGGTGCCGACCGACGAGGCCAAAGCCGCCTCAAAAATCAGCGAGCTGGAGTTGGCCAGCCGTCTCTCGGTGTTTCTGTGGTCCAGTATTCCTGATGAAGAACTCTTGAAACTCGCGGAGGACGGAAAGCTCAGGAAGCCGGAAGTCTTGGGCGCACAAGTCAGGCGCATGCTCGCTGACCCGCGTGCGAAACGGTTCGCGGAGAACTTTGTCCAACAGTGGTTGGGCCTGGACCGTCTGGACAGTGTCACGCATATCACCGACAGGTCATTGCGGGAGGCAATGCAGGACGAGCCTGTCGCCTTCTTCAGGGATGTGCTGATGAATAATTGCAGCATCATGGACTTTGTTCATTCTGATTACGCCATGGTTAATGAGCGCTTGGCGGGACACTACAAGATTCCGACGGTGTACGGCCCGCATTTCCGCAGAGTGCCGATCGCGCTCCAAATCAATCGCGGCGGCATTCTGACGACGGCTGCGATGTTTGCCATGAATTCCGATGGCAAGGATTCTCATCCCGTGAAACGCGGGGTCTGGATGCTGGAACGCATCCTCCAAGATCCACCGCCGCCGCCGCCGCCGAATGTGCCTGAAGTGGACCTGACGGACCCAGAGATTTTGAAAATGACTTTGAAGGAACGCATTGTCGATCATCGGAACAAGGCGGCCTGCTTGTCGTGTCACTCAAAAATCGACCCGTGGGGAATCGCCTTTGAAAACTACGACGCCCTTGGGGCCTACCGGACACGCATCAAGGAGCAACCGGTTGATGCCACTTCAGAGCTGTTCAACCGGCAGACGCTGTCTGGGATTGATGGGCTCAAGCGCTATTTGCTTACGGACCGACAGGATCAACTGGCGCGGGCGATGGTGCACAAACTGACGGCGTATGCACTGGGCAGACCACTGGCTTTTGGGGACCGCGCTGAGATTGACAGCTTGACTAGGCAGTTGAGGCAACAGCAAGATGGGTTGGGTGATTTGATTCAGTTGATAATCAACAGCAATATCTTCAATTCCAGATGAAAGAGAGAGTCTTGTTTGGCCCCTTAAACGCGACTAGCCATTCTTTCGCGGCCGAAGTTGTGAGACTTCGAGCGTCAACACCTCGAGAGCCCTCAAAAAGGCGCTTAAATTCATCGCAGTCCGCTCAGTTCCAGTGGGACCTTGCGGCATTAGAAACACTCCATGAATAACCAATCAGCTTTACTGAGCCGTAGAACATTTCTGCGGGGAACGGGTGTCGCACTGGCCCTGCCATGGTTTGAAACATTCGCAAAAAGCGGCCGGGGTGTGGACGAGACGCCGAAACGGTTTGTGAGTATCTACCATCCTGATGGCGTCGGTTTGCCACTGAAGTCCGATCCGGCATGGAAAGACTGGAGCTGGTTTCCGCGGGGCGGAGAGAGGGATTTTGAATTAACCAAAGTGCTCGATGTGCTCGAACCACTCAGGGATAATATTACGGTTTATTCTGGTCTGTCACATCCGGCAGCAAGGCAGGTGCACGGTCATTCAAATGCGGACCAGTATCTGACTGGCGCGCCCATAGGCGGGCAGGGGCCTTATCAAAATTCAATCTCGCTCGATCAGGTGTATGCGGAGCACGCGGGAGAATTCACCCGGCACGCGTCGCTGGTGATGTCTACCAACGGCGGCATTGGGGGGCCGCGAGGCGCCCAGACTCAGTCGTTCAACCGGGAAGGGCGGCCTATGCCTGCGATGAATCGGCCCAGGGAGATCTTCGAAATGCTGTTTGTGACGAGCAGCAAGGACGCGGCGGCAAAGCTGGCGAGGAGCAAAAGTGCACTGGACTTTCTGATTGAAAATACGCGCTCGCTGGGGCGCCAACTCTCCAAGCACGATCAAGAAACTCTCAAGCAGTATCTGGACGCGGTGCGCGATACGGAATTGAAGCTGGAGAAGGCGCAACGGTGGATTGACAAGCCGGTTGTTGAAGTGGATGGGCGCAATCTGCATCTGGATGCCGAGCCCAAAGAGGCGCGCCTCTATTTTCAGACGATGTATGAATTGATATATCTGGCGTTTCTGAGTGATTCGACCCGCGCCGCGACGTTCCAGTTGGGCAGGGAAAACGGCGAAGGCCCCCACGACCTGCTCTCCTTGGCTGTTGGTCTTGGCGGTGCCCACGGTCTCACCCACCAAGTTAAGAAGCCTGATGGATGGAAGAACTTGGGTACCTACAACCGTTATCAGGCCGAGGAATTCGGTCGTTTCGCACAACGCTTGAAGGATACTCCCGAGCCGACGGGAAGAGGGAATATGCTGGATAACACGCTTGCCCTGCATGGGTCTGCCTCCAGTAGCTTTCACCTTTCACGGAACTATCCGCTCATCTCCGCCGGTGGCAAGAACCTTGGTTTCAGCAACGGCCGGTATCTCAAATTCGGTAAAGGCAATGAAGAAAATCAGGCGGGTGCTGGGATCGACACGGATGCGGGCTGGAATGGCAAGATTGAAGTGGAAGAGCTTCCGCTCTCGAAGTTGTTCGTCACCATCCTGCAGAGGCTTGGCGTCGAGACGGATTCTTTCGGAGGATACTCTGGGACGCTGAGTCGGGTTTAAGGCCATGGGAGGGAGTCGGCCGGATTTAAAGATAGCGCCCTCGAATCATTTGACGGCTCTAGATTTCGAGAATTTGAGCAAATAGCTGAGTGCCAAGCTCTGAAATCGAGTCTCAGCTGAAATACATAACCCGAATCAGGGCAGTACGTACACTCTTGGGCTTCAGCGAGCTTTGAACGAGCGCAAAGCGCGGAGCTGACGGTTGCTTTACAACGAATGGCTGCAGGAGGCTTTTGAGGCCAGTGCTTTTTTGAGTATGCAGATGATTGCCTTGCTTATGGCTTGCGTACAAGTCTAAAGCCGAGATCGTTAGCCGCCTCCTCTGGTTGGGTCGCTCCGCGGTGGTAGACGCGGCAGGTGTCTGCCGCGGCGGTCCATCCACCGCCCCGATGCACACGCGCGTTTCCCTTCTTTGGCTGCGTCGTGGGCCCTAGAGTTGGCTCGGTGGCTTCTAGGATGGAATCCCAGCACCACTCCGCCACGTTGCCTGTCATGTCGAATAAGCCATATGAATTTGGTTTGTATGTCTTAACAGCTTTAGTGCCCTGATTTCGGTTGCCAAAGTTGGCATCTGCCTCTCCCAGCGAATCACCGAGGGGAAAATTGCTTTCTGGCAAGCCTCCGCGGGCCGCTTTTTCCCATTCCGCCTCTGTGGGTAGCCGATACCCGTTTGCGTCCCAGTCCACCATGGCGTTCGAGAGGGCGATTTCCCCCTTGCGGTAAATCTCTGCCTCCCTTCGGCTCTCGGACGTGTAGTAACACGGTTTGAGTCCTTCTCTCTGGCTCTTAGCGTTGCTCCATTTGACGGCATCATTCCAACTCACTCCTGTGACTGGATGATTTGCGTCTATTCCTTCCCCGCTGCGGGCAAACTCATATCCGTTCTCTTTGGCCCAGCCTAGTACGGCCTGCCAGTCAGAAAAAGTGACCTCCGTCGCTCCAGTATAGAAGGGATTTAGCGCCACTTGTGTCTTGTCTTGAGTCCCTGAAGAGCGTGTCTGTGTTTCCAGACGACGAATTTTGTCCTCGGTCAAATTCGCCAGACGTGCCACAACGAGAGGGCTCCAATTTGGATGTTTAGTTTTGAGGATAAGCAGTGTTTTTATCACTTCTCGATACACCCCGAGCGCGTCCTGAGGGGAGCCCTGCTTGTCGAGTTGATCCGCCTTTTTATAATGGGCGAAACTCTCATTGTAGAGCGCCGCATCGTCTTTGGCGGCATGGAGGGCAACGGTTAAACTGAGGATTTTGTCTGCCTCTTTTTCTGACCCCATTTGAAAAATGGACTCAGGAATGGGACAATAGACGTTTCCAGACTTGTCGAGGAGGAGTTTTGGGTCCTGTTTTAAAGGATTCGAGGATGGGGGCGCCGTGAGTTTTTTCTCCGTATCCGTTGCCGCGATGGCATTCGCTGTTTTTTGCAGAAGTGGCTGATTTTTAGCGTCCCGCCCTTCGGTCACTGGCGACGATGGCTTTTCTTCGTTGTCTTCTTTTTGGGGCGCTTGTTGGTTTCGACGCGCTGCAAGTGTTTGTTCCTGCAGCAAGAGGTCTGCATCTGTCGAAAGTTTGTACCAAAAGACTCCCGCAAAAAAGACGAAGCAGAATGCTGCAATACCGGCTGTCCACAGGCGCTTGCGCCAAACGAGGGCGGTGGCAGCAATGTCTTCGTGAAGTGCCACGTTGAACTCTCTGAGCCGGTTTGCGATAAAATGGCTCTCCGAGTGGCTCGAAAGGAACACTTCTGTCATTGCCAGTGCGCGTTTTCTGCTCCAACGCGCGGTTCGTGCAATTCGTATTCTGAGTGCTTCCCACTCCAACATCAGCGCGCCACTGATCTGTTCGAGATCCAAATCAGTCCAGTGGGAGTCGTGGGTGACGGGAGGCTCCGAGGACTTTTCCAAATCCTGAATTGTCGTGTCCACTGGGACAGAGGATAAAAGCATGGCAGTTTCTGCCGCTCCAAATTGGTTGTTTCTGAGATGTTCAAGCGCTGCCTCCAGAATTGCACGGTCTTGGTGCCAGATCAGGTCTGCCTGTCCTAAAATCGCCCTGCTTTCTTTGAGTTTACTCAGGGATTCTTCTATCGTTGCTGAAATTTTAGCAGGATTCGGCACGTGTTTGCCAGTCGTGGCCTCAAATTCTGGGAGGCCGATCTGACTGCGCTTTAATACGTCCACCCACCCTGAGACGTCTTGCCAAAGAAGGTGGACTGTCGTGCCAGCCAAAAGGAGCGTCTCTTCCCACTGAACCAGCAAGTGTTGGTTGTCTTGGATTTTACGCAGTGAGTTTTTGGGGTCGGGTTTTGCTTTGAGGGCTTCAAGCAGCGCGCCAATCTGCTTCACCGTTTCGGCAAAGGCGTCTTGATTGAAGACACGAACGCCGCCTGGGCCGGTCTTTTCAGCCCAGCCAGAAATCTTGATTTGCTGCTGCAGCGCTTTTTTAAGGGGTTCGAAACCAAGAATCCCAGGATGAGATGCGGTAAGCTCTGAGAAGGAGTTTTGAAGAGATACCATGAACCGGATGTCATCCAAATCCTCCAGAGCATTCTTGTCGTTAAGAAGTTGGGCATGCCGGGATTGAATCAGCAACCCAATGTGGGAAGCCACGGAAACATCAGACACCGCCTCTGTGTGGACGTCTCCGGCGGCAAGTTTTCTCTTCAGGGACTGGGTGGCCCCCTCCATGCCCGCCATTAAGTAACGCAACTCTTTCTGCTGGTCCAGATTCGCCTTAACCGTCTCCCTGTTTTTCCGGTCTTCTTGCAGCCTTATCCGCTCAAAATTTGCGCGGATTTCCTCCTGCCGAACTTTTTCAAGCTCCAGTTCCAGTTGGATTTCCCGGTTCAGCCTGAGTGCTTCGTCCTCCTCTGCGTGCCCTCGCACGCCTCGTTTAAATTTTGACTCCGGCATTTCTCAAGCAGTTGGCGCCATTTGTGGAGCCTGCATATCATGCAAAGGCCGCGTGGCGAAATCACCGTAACGCGAATTAACAAGTAGAACTAGCATGTTTTTTACCACAATCATTTTGAGACGTTCCCAACCCCGCCATTAGAATTTGGAGAAATGAAAGAAATTGCGGCCTGCGTCTGGCGGCTAACCTCCTGAGCCTGTGCTGAAAAATGATTTCCTTCCGCATGTGTGGCGCAAAATGTGCTGTTCCCACTTTATGGTTTCCTTTCAAGAAAAACTTAAAAGAGCAGGCTTTTTCTTTTTGCCGTTGCTGCCGTTGCATGTCGGAGTCATGAGTGCATCGGCTGCTGACAGGTTGTCCTCGACGCGCACGGATGATGGGATCGTCATTTCGTTTCCCAATGGGCAAAAGGCAAGGCTGGAATCTTCCCGCGGGCTACTGGGCCCTCTGAGTAATCCGCAGTCTCAAGTGCCGTTGACTAACAAAGAGGGAACTCTCGTGGCAGTGAATGAGCAACCGGAGACCAAGACGAGTATTCTTCACCTGTATCTGAAGGGGAAGAATGGGCTGTATGTGGAGATTAAAAATGCCCAAGGGATCATCAAAGGGCTTCAACCAAGGGGAGCTGTGACCGACTTCATTCGAGCCAATCGGATCAGTTCCGCCAAGGGTGGGTTGATCAACATTGAGCTGCAATTGCAGTCTGCGGAGTCCGAGAAATACTTTCCATCCGGGGTGACCTTGAATACGAGGACGGGACAGATTTTTGTACCCGAAGGAGGGGATTAAGGCGTTTGCTGGGAGAAGGAGGAGCGGTTTGAGCGCGAAGCGGGTGCCTTTAGGCGAAGCGGGTGCCTTTAGGCGTTTTCTGGCGCAAGCCAACAGAGCCAAGCTGGGGCGGTTACAGTCGAAATTGGTAAGAGTTTGCTTTTGCCTCCACTCCGCAACGCGCGCGCGCTGTATCGTCGCGGGGCGCGCTAAATTAGCCGTCAGAAATAATCGCACCGACGAACGCTATTCGGGGCTGCTGGAGCGGTTGCGCGGTGAACCACCCAATCAGGGGTCCGCTCGGACCGTATCCCTGACGAGTCTTCCAGCGGAAAAAACCGGATGCCGTAAATCTGCACGTTCGGGACCGTGAGGAAGCCGGGCTGATTCAACTTTTTCTCGCCGGTGAAATAGCGTGTTGGCAGTCAGGCCACGGTGGCAATGCGCTTCCCCGCGGCAACAGCATCACGATTTGTGCGATCCCGCTCGGTAAGCTGCCAGCGCAGCGGCAACTCGAAAATTTCCAACGGGTCCACGATCTCGACGCGCGCCTCGAAACCACGCGCGCGCAACTGGTCGGCGCAACGTCCCGCGAGCTGGGTTAGCCCTACTTCGCGGACTGGCGGTGTCAAAAATATCTAAACATCTCATTTTCAGCAGTCGGCTTTTAAAGGTCGGCACTACACCGTTTTTTAATCCTACCTCTTCTCAGTACTTTGGATTTTAGGTGGGGCTTGCTCCGGAAGCGTCA
>CANJPY010000030.1 GCA_947476255.1 Chthoniobacteraceae bacterium
ACCAAAGGTTGTGGCACCGCTACCACTCAAGGTCTGGAGGGCACCCGCAGAGAGAAACGACAGGGTAGCGTCGTTTGCTACGGTTCCAAGAGTTGCGTCATTCTTAAAACTGGCCGACCCACCCGTGAGCGTAAGGGAAGCGCCATCGCCAAGAGCGCCTGAGACGATCAAAGCACCGTCCGCAACCGTTGTGAGTCCTGCATAGGTACTATTACCAGCAAGGGTCAAGGTACCGCTGCTTAACGTGAGTGAGCCAAAGCCACTGATGCCCCGGTTCAGATTCTGCGTGCCTCCCGTGGCAAGGGCAAACTCCAAAAGACCGTCGTTCGTTACCGCTGTCTCGGAATTCAAGGAGCCGGTAATTCTGAGGGACCCAGCAGTGATGGCCGTGGCGCCCGCGTACGTATTCGCGCCGCTGAGGGTGAGTGGGGCTCCTAGGAGTTTCACATCACCAGTGCCAGATATCGCGTTCGATACCGTCGTCTCATTGCTGCGGTTAAACACCAAGGACGCATTGTTGGTCACTGCACCCGTGCCGAGGGAACCAGTCGTCCCTCCCGTCCCAACCTGGACATTGCCTTCACTAATGGTCAGCGCCCCAGTTTCGTTCCTTGCGCCAGACAGGAAGAGTGTTCCTGCGCCGATTTTCGTCAAATCATACGCGCCACTCAGGGTTCCACTGAGTGCGATATGTCCCAGCGTCGCGATCGTGGACGCAGCCGCCAAGGTCACATCTCCACTGTTTCCGGCAGCCCCCACGTTTGAATTCACCAAAGTTGCCCCTCCAGATACCGAACCCAGTTCAAGCGCGTTGGCAATGCTGTTCCCAGCCAAGTCCAGAAAACCCCCACCATTCACCGCTACAGCGCCATTACCTCCAAGCGCGCTGCTTGCGCCCAGAACCAAGGTCGCTCCGGAGAGAATGGACGTCGTCCCTGTGTAGGCGTTGTTGCCACTCAAGAGCAAGGTTCCTGCTGCCAGCGCGACCGTTCCAGTGCCGTTGATGCTATTGGACACCTCAGTGGCGTCCGTGCGCTTGAAAACAAGGTTCCCGCTGTTGCTCACGTCGCCACTCCCCAACTGCCCCAGACTGCCGCCATTCCCAATTTGCAAGGTTCCCTCGCTAATGTTCGTGGTTGTCGTCTGGTTGGTTCCTCCCGCGAGGGTGAGGCTTCCTGCTCCCCATTTGTTCAATTCATAGTTATTACCGATAAGCGACCCAGTGAGCACAATGTCCCCTGCTCCGCCGATTGCGGCCCCACCACTATTGAGGATGAGGGTGCCCGCGTAAATCGCACTGCTCGAACTGCTATTGCTCAGGGCTCCCACACTCGAGGAGTACGACCCGGAAATCCCGATGCCATCGGTTGGCCCAGAAATTGAGAACCCGTTCAAATCCACCGACGCACCAAAACCCACAGTCACGAAACGAGCATCCACCGCCCCGATGGTGCCCGCCTGCAGAATGCCGCCAAAGACGTTAATATCTCCACCGCTCATGTTGTTGGCCGCACCGCCCAACACAAGAACTCCTGTCCCACCCTTAGTGAAATTGTTCCCCCCCGTGCCTCCGTCCAGACCACCGTTGACCACCAACGCCCCAGACACGTTCAAGGTCCCATGCCCTAGGAGAGAGACCGAGCCGCTGGTCGTCAGGCTATTCGAACCCAAAAAGGAAACCGCTCCGGGGCCTTCCGAGATCGCAATACTGTTGGCAATTGAGAGCGGGCCAGACACCGCGTCAAAAGACGTCCCATTGGAAGCAAATAATGAGCCCGTGCCAAGCGCACCGTTATGCCCTATCCCAAGCGTCCCCACCTGAAGATAGGTTCCTGCTCCATAACTGTTTTCCTGGTTGAGGTATAAAACACCGGAATTGACGTTTGCGAGAAGCGCCGCACTGACTCCCGAAATCGATCCTGATGTTTGGTTCCCGCCATTCACGCTCAAGGTGCCCGCTGAGAGAGAGAACTCACCCCCGAACAAGGCACTGACGAAATTCGCGGAGCCCTTGAGGGTTAGCGATCCACCAGAAACGGTTGCCAGCTGTGCGCGCCCTCCATTCGCCCCCACAGAGACTTGACCGCCGCTCACTGTCCCGACGGCTGTCAGCACCTCTGCAGTCACCACCGCGGAAGAGGAAATATCGACGGCCGCAAGACTGCCGTTCACCGTCAAAGCGCCTGCGGACAGGGGCCCACCCAACACCAAGTCCGAAGCGATGAAGGTCGAGCCCGTCCCAGAAAGACTCGAAATATTGGTGGTACCCGAGGCCGCCGCAAAAGAAACTCCACTGGCTGCCGTGGAACTATTGGAAACTGCGCCAAAGGCCAGGCCGTCTGCATTGATTTGGAGCGCGCCAGATCCAGTCACCGTCGCCGTGGGCAAGGTAGCGCCCAAACTTCCCACAATCAGCGTGCCCCCCGACACCACAAGAGCTGAAGAATTCTGCAAAATGCCTGTAATCAAACTGCCCGCCGTGACTGTTGTAGAACCCAAGTAGTTCTGAGGTTTCGACACAGTGACTTCGCCCGCTCCCGTGCTACTCAAAGAACCGGAACCGCTCAGTGTTCCGTTGTAGGTCGCGACTCCGCCTTGCGCCAGCTCGAGCGTTGTTCCTGCACTGGCAGCCACGTCACTGTCGAATACTCCGGAAAGCACCAGCTTGCCAGCATTCAGAGATGCCGAGCCCGAAAAATTGGAATTGTCCCCTGAAAGCGTAATTGTTCCCCCATTAATGGCCACGAGACCCTGTCCTGACTCGCTGCTTAGCGCACCCGCGTACGTCAGAGAATCGCTGCGGTTGAAAGCCAGCGTTCCCACCAACACGACATCCGAAGCAAGCGATCCTGTGGCCCCACCTGCCCCAATCGTGAGCACTCCCGCTGCATCCAAGATGTTGGTTGGCCCCGCGTAGGTATTCGAGCCAGAAAGAATCAGTTTACTGCTCCCGGAAAGAGCCAGGCCTCCGTCACCGAGGATTTGGCCGCTTACGGTAGTCGATGAACCACCAGCGATGGTGAAAACCTGCCCTGCCCCAATCACCACATTACCCGCCCCAGCCACAGCAGCAACGGTTTCAGACCAACCCAGGTTCAAGGTTCCCCCGGCAAGGACAGTCACAGCACCTGCATCCGCCAAAACTTCATTGGCCGTCGTCGTCACCGAGCCCGCCTTGACCGTCAAGCCTGCATCAAATGTATTTGCACCCGAAAGACTTAATACACCAGCCCCATCCTTTACGAGACCGTATGCCCCGCTGATAATACCGCCCACGCTGAGGGTTTCAGCGGTAACTGTCACAGTTCGATTCCCTGTGAGAGTCACAGCTCCATTGCCGGTATCCAGAGAGCTTCTACCAAGAAAAGTGAGGTTTGTAGCCCAGACCTGCGGGTTATTCGTAGAGAGGGTGACCGCGTTGCCAGAGGTGTTGTCAATCACACCACCGAGAATCGTAAAACTCCCCGTCCCAAGGGCCGCCGCACTATTCAACCACAATCCACCTTCTGCCAGCGTCAACCCTCCACTGAACCCATTGGTGCCAGAAAGAGCGAGCACTCCAGCCCCAGCTTTCGTCAACGCATAGGCGCCCCCGATGTCGCCCCCCACAGCGAAGATTCCAGCAGACACGCCCACTGTCCCATTTGCGCCCAAAGCGACCCCTCCGGTTCCCACATTCAGAGTGCTGCCCCCAGAACCGACATAAGTGAAGCTCCCAAGCCACTTTTGTATATTATTTGTGGCCAACACGATTGGGGATCCCGAAGTGTTGTCCAAAGAGCCTCCACTGATCTGGAGCGTCCCAACACCCGCAGCGTTGGCGTGATTCAGAACCAGAACCCCATCCGCCAAATCAATCCCTCCAAGGAGACCAGAATTATCTCCCGACAAGGTCAGCGCACCCTTGCCCAACTTGCTCACGGCACTGCTTGTCGCTCCACTCGCCGTAGACACATTACCCGAAAGCACCACAGAATCTGTCGTTGTGCTGACGTTCACCGTCGTCGAACTGTTCAATTCCAAGGTATTTGAAATGGCCAAACTCCGGACGGATGTTCCCACGGTCGTGAAAACAATCCCGTCTCCTGTCAGCGAACTGCCTAAACTCAACGTTGCTCCACTCAAGGTAATCGCAGATTCCGCGGCCAATTGAGCATCTCCAATCGCGATACCAAAAACATTTGCGGGAGAGTCGAGTGTTAGAGAAAGATTCGTGAATGCCAAAATATTCTGCGGCTTAAACCCGCGAGGCAAAAACTTCACCGTGTCCGAAGACACTAGGTCTGCTGAACCCCAGTTCTCAGCGTCCAGCAGCGAGTACTTGTCTCCCTTTCCCGTCCAGAGGTTGGTTGCCGCAATCGCCAGAGGTCCCTGCAAGAAAACGGTTAATGCAGTAATTAGCGCAACAACTCGAGACACAATCCCGATACGCTCCAAGTCAGGGCTGGACTTGCGCATTGCGTTAGGTGCTTGGGATGATTTCAAAGTCAGCATTTTCGAAGACGATATTAGATTGGAGGCGAAAATTTACATTCATGCCATAAAAATGCAAATATTTTCATCGAATCTGAGGTTTTTTCTCAGGGCTCTTTTTTCTCGAGAGCTCAGGGGTTTGGAATAAACGACGGAAATTCCCCAAAGAGAAAAACGCCACTTTTTCGAGGCTGAAAGGCAACTCCGTGAATACCGCGGCTAAGAAAGCCGGAACGAAATTTCCTTTGCGCTCTCGCATTTCCCCCCTCGGGGTGCAAGCGCCCGGCAAAATTACGCTCAGCACCGCAGCACCGCAGCACCGCAGCACCGCAGCATCCAGCGTCAAGCAAGTGGCACCACGCTACACAGTTTTCCACAAACCACGAAAAGCCCCACCTGTTTGGCGAGAGCGCCGCGAGGGAAGCCACTGCTCCTTTTCCAAAGTGAAAGCCTCCGTTCCACAGCGGCGAGCGCAAGTTACTTCACCACACACTGCTCCAACTGCTTCCGGATGCGCCCTTCCTCAATTTGTTTGCCGATAAACACAAGCTGGCTGCTGCGCGTTTCGCCCTTCTCCCACAACCGGTCCCACAACAACGTAAAGCGGTTGTTCACTCCGTGGAAAACAGCCCTCCGCGGGTTGCCCTCGATCCATAGAAAACCCTTGGAGCGATAGATTTTCTCCTTCTCGGAGAGCTCCTTCACGAAAAGTTCCAGCGCCTCCACGCTAAACGGTTTTGCGAACTCAAAAGACACGGAGTTGATCTCGTGATGATGCCGCTGGCTGAGCTCATCCAAAAACTTCGGATCCACCTCCAGTTTACGATCCAAATCAAAGGCGTGCATATCCAGCAACTCTTTCAAATTCACTTCGGACTGGTTCGTCCTAAACAGGGTCGCCTGCGCGTTCAGCGCGCGAATTTCCTTCTCCGCAGACTCCAGGCCCGCCTCGTCCACAAGATCCGTCTTGTTGAGCAGAATAAAATCCGCCATCCGGATTTGCTCCCGTGCTGTCTCCACCTCCTGCAACTGCTTGAGGATCTGCTCGGCATCCACCACCGTAATGATCGAGTCCATCCGCACAAGCTGCTGGAGCTGTGGAATGTTTAAAAATGTCTGCGCAATGGGCCCCGGCTCCGCGATTCCCGTCGTCTCGATTAACAGATAGTCGAAGCCCCCCTTCTTGAGGAGATTTTGCACGCCGCGCACCAAGTCTTTGCGCACCGTACAGCAAAGGCACCCGTTGCTCATCTCTACAATTTCCTCTTGCTGGCGCTCAATCAACTGCCCGTCCACGCCAATTTTACCCACCTCGTTAATGATCACAGCGAACTTGTACCCATGCTGCTGCTTGAGGATGTAATTCAACAGAGTGGTTTTCCCTGCACCGAGAAAACCAGTAAGAATACTAACAGGGACAGGCTTGTTCTGGGTCATATGCGTTGCCCCTAGCCTTTACAGGGATCCGCGCCAATCGCAAGACAGCTCCGCACTCCCACGGTCTGAATTTCTTGAATTTCCTCAAAAATCCGTCATCGCCCCGCGCCCAAAACTACTGCACACTCAATATGCCATGAAATTTATCGCGAGCGTTTTTGAGAAGCTACGCAAGAGTCCAAAAAGGGTTGTTTTCCCTGAAGGCACCGAACCTCGGGTCCAGAAGGCGGCCGCCCGTTTCTTCAAACTAGGGCTCGGCACCCCCGTGCTGCTGGGGTCCCGCCCAGCGATCGAAGCCGTCGCATTGGCGGAACACGTCAATCTGGACCACATGGGCGTTATTGACCCCGCGCACGCAGAGGATCTGCCGCTCTTTTGCGAACGCCTCGAAAAACTCAAACGCTACCGGGACGTTGGAAAGGCCGCGACTGAGTCCATCATGATCAAGCCCAACTATTTTGGCGCGATGATGGTGCAGTACGGACAAGCCGACGCCATCGTCACAGGCGCGGATGAAGAAGCCTCCAGCTCTCTGCGCCCCCTCCTCCAACTCATCAGCCCCCTGCCTCATCTCAAAAGCGTCTCTTCCTGCATGGCGCTCGATCTTTCCAATAAACGCTACGGCGAGCGCGGGGTCATGTTTTTTGCAGATTGCGCCGTCATCCCTGAACCCTCGGTCGACCAACTTGCAGATATTGCCGTCGAAACGGGCATCACCTGCCGGACCTTGACCGGAATGAAGCCGCGTATCGCGATGCTCTCCTTCACCACGCATAGCAGCGGGCGCCTCCCAGGGCCGGCCAAAGTGGCGGCAGCGACAGCCCTCGCGCGACAACGGGCCAGTCAGCGGGGCATCGAAATGGAGATCGACGGCGAAATGCAGGCCGACACGGCCATTTTGCCGGAACTCGGCGCTAAAAAAGCCCCCCAGAGCCTGGTGGCGGGCCGCGCCAACGTCCTGATTTTCCCAGACCTTGCGAGCAGCAACATCGCTGTCAAGCTGGTCCAGTACCTTGCCGGCGCCGAAACCTACGGCCAGCTCCTCCTCGGGCTCGCACGCCCGTGCGCGGACCTTTCCCGCGGTGCCACGGAAGATGATATTCTGGGCGTCGCCGCCATTGTCGGCCTCGAAGCCGTCGAAAGCCGCAAACTCGTCCACCACTAACGTTTCTGGTAATGAACAACGTCACCCCACGTATTTTTGTCGCCGCGACCGAACAAAACGATGGAAAGACCACGACCTGCCTCGGCCTTTTTGCCGCACTGACCAAACGCCTCGGACAGATCGGGTACATCAAGCCCGTGGGCCAGCGTTTCGTCACCATCGACGGCATGAACATCGACGAGGATACCGTCCTCATCGAGCAGACTTACAAAGTCCGCACCCCCCTCGAGGCTATGAGCCCGATCGCCGTCGAACCGGACTTTACCCGGAAGTATATCGAAGAAGCCCACCACGAAACCCTCGTTCGCCGTATTCAAAACTCCTTCGACCGGGCCGCTTGGGAAAAAGATTTCGTCATTATCGAAGGCAGCGGACACGCCGGAGTGGGGTCCGTATTTGACCTTTCCAACGCCAGCGTCGCGCGAATCCTCGGCAGCAAAGCCATCCTTGTCACACGCGGGGGCATCGGCCGGCCCGTGGACGAAATCGCCCTCAACAAAGCCCTCTTCCAACAGGAAGGAGTGGAAGTCATCGGCGCCATCATCAACAAAGTCCTCCCCTCCAAATACGAGCTGGTCAAAGAGTTCGCAGGCCGCGGCTTGGAACGCCTGGGCGTCGAACTTCTAGGCTGCATTCCCGAAGATCCGGTGCTCGCAAAACCCAACCTCGGGCAGATCTGCAAAACCATCCGCGGCCGCTTTTTGCACGGCGGAGAACGCTCCCGGCGCCGGGTCAAAAAAGTCGTCATCGGCGCCATGAGCACCGCGCGTGTGACTGACTTTTTTTCCGCCGGCACCCTCATTATCTCCCCCGGCGACCGGGAAGACATCCTTCTGGCCGCACTCACTTCGGTGGATCAGAACGCCTCCGACCACAACCGCCTCGCGGGCCTCGTTCTCTCCGGAGACGTCCTCCCGGACGCGCCGCTCTTGGAACTTCTCAAAAATTCGCATCTTCCTGTCATCTCTTCGCCTCTGGATAGCTACGACGTGGCCAGTAATATCCACTCGATGACCATCAAAACCCTTCCCGGTGACAGCGAAAAGATCGACAAGATCCAGGCCATGATCGAACGCGAGGTCAGCGTCGACAGGCTGCTCCAGAAGATCGCCGCGCGATAAACACAGAGGAGACACCGCCTTTCCTGCCTCCTTTCCTGACTCCATGCTGGAAATGTAGCGAGGATAGAGTATCCTCCCGCCCCCTTATGTACCGCACCACCTCCTGCAACAGCCTGCGCAAGGATCACTCCGGTCAAACCGTCACCCTCGCCGGTTGGGTGAATTCGCGCCGCGACCATGGCGGCGTCATTTTCATCGATCTGCGCGACCGGGAAGGCCTCACCCAAGTGGTGTTTCGCCCCGAAGAGCACCCGCAAGTCGCCGAAGCCTCCCACGGTTTGCGCGGCGAAGACGTTATTCAGGTCACTGGCACCGTCTCGCCCCGCCTCGAAGGCACCGACAATGCAAAACTCGCGACGGGCCAGATTGAAGTCATTGCCAGCGAACTCAAGGTTCTCAACAAATCCGACGTTCCTCCCTTCCAGCTCGATTCCAAGGTGGCCAACGAAGACCTGCGCTTGACCTATCGCTATCTCGACCTCCGGAGAACCGAGATGAAAAACAACCTCAAGCTCCGGCATCGCGTGACCAAAAGCACCCGCGACTTTCTCGACGAACAGGGCTTTTTGGAAATCGAAACCCCCGTCCTTTCCAACCCCACGCCCGAGGGCGCACGCGACTTCCTCGTCCCCTCCCGACTCAATCCCGGCAGCTTTTACGCCCTCCCGCAGGCTCCCCAGCAGTACAAACAGCTCCTGCAGGTGGCCGGCTTGGAAAAATACTTCCAAATCGCACGCTGCTTCCGAGACGAAGATCTACGCGCCGATCGCCAGCCCGAATTCACGCAGATCGACCTCGAAGCCTCCTTCATCACCGCGCACGAAATCCAGACCCTGATCGAAGGCCTCCTCACCCGCATCTTCCGCGAGTCCCTCGGCGTCGATATTCCCACGCCGTTCCCCCGGATGAGCTATGCTGTGGCCATGGATAAATACGGCTCCGACAAGCCCGACCTACGTTTCGGCGTCGAGATCGTCGAGCTCAGCGATATTTTCGCAGACTCCCAGTTCAAAGTCTTCCGCAGCGTTTTGGACAATGGCGGGGTGATCCGCGCCATTAACGCAAAAGGAGCGGCCACGGCCCTCTCCAAGGAGCAGCTCAAGAAATGGGAAGAATGGGTCAAAACAGAATTTGGCGCAAAAGGCCTCGCCTACATCCGGCTCAAAGATGGCGAATGGGAGTCCCCCATCGTCAAGTTCTTCTCCGAGGCTGAAAAAAACGCCCTCGCCGCAAAAATGGGCTTTGAAGAAGGCGACGTCCTCTTCTTCGGCGCAGACAAACCCCAGCCCGTGAGCGACGTGCTCGGACGCGTACGCCTGCGTGTCGCAGACCTGCTCAAGCTCACTGAAGGTTCCACCGCGTTGAACTTCCTCTGGGTCGTGGACTTCCCTCTGCTCCAGTTCAGCCCCGAGGACAACACCTGGGTCGCCGTCCACCATCCTTTCACCCGCCCAAAAGCCGAGGACGTTCATTTGCTCGAAAAAGGCGAATACGCGGCAATCCGTGCCGAAGCCTACGACGTGGTGCTCAACGGAGTGGAACTGGGCGGCGGTTCGATTCGAATTCACGAAAAAGATTTGCAGGCACGCCTCTTTGAAGCTCTTGGCATCGGCCCTGAAGAACAGCAACACAAGTTTGGCCATCTCCTGCGCGCCTTCAGCTTTGGCGCCCCACCCCATGGCGGCATCGCTCTCGGTTTGGACCGACTCGTCATGCTCCTGTGCGGCGCTGAAAGCATCCGTGAAGTCATCGCTTTCCCCAAAAACAACAGGGGGGTGGATTTGATGACCCATTCGCCGGTGGAAGTCGAACCCCGCCTGTTACGAGATCTTGCGATCAGTAGCACGGCCAAGAAAGCATGACCCTCCGCTGTCACCGTCTGAAACTGTGCCTGGCAGGAGTGGGTATCAGCGCCTTGGCGCTCTTCCCCAACCTGCTGCAGGCCCAGAGCGGTGGCAATCCGGAAATCAAACCCCCGTTCAACCTCACTTGGGGCGAAACTTCGGACCGACTGGAACGCTTGGTCGTGGGCGCGGGAGGCAAGGTCTCCAACCGCAGACCAGCGCGCGGTGGACGCGAGGCCATTGAAGTCACTGGCTTGCCTCAGGAAGGTCTCAAAAAAACCATCTTCTACTTCAAACTCGGAGTCCTCACCGCAGTGGAGCTCCAGTATCAGGGGGAAGATTGGCCCGAAACCAAATACAACGGCATGATGGCCGATTTACGTCAGCGCATCTCCGAGCATTACGGAGAAGGCCAGCAAATGATCCGCCGCAGCGAACAAGTAGGCATCAACGGTGTCACCCAAACCGTCACCGGTTACAAGTGGGTGGCCGGTCCCGCCAACGTCCAGTTGGTCTACTTCGCCGCTTCCGACCCAAAAAACGCGTTCCGGACCGTCAGCGTTCATTACAATGCTTTTTGAAACGGCTCCATAAAGGGTGTACGCCCTCGGCGTCGCTCTTCCGCTGGCTCGTCCCGCTCCAGAATCCACCTTAAGCGCGCCTCCGCACTGGCGACTCCCGCGAGTCCCTGCTATGAAACCTCGCTTCGTTTTTCCAACGCATGAACCTTTCTCTGAAATACAACGCTGACGGCCTCATCCCGGCCATCGTTCAAGACTCAGCCTCGGGCAGGGTCCTGATGATGGCGTGGATGAATTCCACCTCGCTTCAAAGCACTCTGGAAACGGGCCTCATGCATTACTGGAGCCGCTCTCGCCAAAAGTACTGGCTCAAAGGAGAAACCAGCGGCCACACCCAGCGCGTCCTCCGCTTTCACGTGGATTGCGATCTGGACACCCTTCTTTTTGAAGTCGAACAAACCGGCGGCGCCTGCCACACCGGCCACCAATCCTGTTTCTTTCAAGAAGTAGACCGCTCCGGCAACCCGCTCGAAGTAAAGGAAACCCCCGTCTTTGACGCCGCCAATACCTACGCGCCCAAACCCTAGTTATGGCGATCCCGCCCCTCTCTCCTTCGCTGGATTCTTTCCGCACCCTCGCCACTCAGGGAAACCTGATTCCCGTGTGGACCGAATTGCTCGCCGATACGGAAACTCCAGTGTCGGCCTTTCAAAAACTGGACACGGGCGGCTACAGTTTCCTGCTCGAATCCGCTGAAAACAGCGCCAAAGCCGGCCGCTTTTCTTTCGTAGGCACCGACCCGCGCGTGGTCCTCGAAACCCTCGACCGCTCCGTGCGTATCACCCAGGACGGGCAAACCCGCGAGTTTAACAGCACCACAGACCCTCTGGCTGAGCTGGAAAAACTCCTCTCCGCCTACCGCTGGGTGAAACCCGAGGGCCTCGATGCCGCTGGAGGCACCCGCTTTTCAGGAGGCGCCGTCGGCTTCCTCTCCTATAACGCCGTCCGCTTTTTCGAACCCTCCGTGGGACAACCCCAACCCGATCCCCTCGGGTTGCCCGAATCCCTCTTCTTCCTCACCGACGCCGTCCTCATTTTCGACCATCACACACGCCGGATGCGCGTGCTCGTCAACGCCCACGTGCCCTCACCAGAGCTCGCAGACGCCGCCTACGCCGCCGCAGGTGAACGCGCCGCCGCTATCCTTGCCAAACTCGCCCAACCTGCTCACCTGCCCCAGCTCCCCGTCCCCGTCCAAGCCATCGCCCCCGCAGACGCACGCTCCAACACAACCCCCGAGGAGTACATGGGCATCGTCCGCGCCAGCCAGGAATACATCCATGCCGGCGACATCTTTCAAATCGTCCCCTCCCAACGCTTTGAAACAAAATACGAAGGCGACGCCCTCACCCTCTACCGCACCCTGCGGGACGTGAACCCCTCGCCCTACATGTTCTGCCTCAAACTCGCAGGACGCTTTTCCCTCGTCGGCTCTTCCCCCGAAGTCCACGTCCGCGCCACCGACGGACACGTCGAAATCCGACCCATCGCCGGCACCAAACGCCGCGGAGCCACTCCCGCCCTCGACGATGCCAACGCTGCCGACCTGCTCGCCGATCCCAAGGAGCGCGCCGAGCACCTCATGCTCGTCGATCTCGCTCGCAACGACGTCGGACGCATCTCCAAATTTGGCTCCGTCAAAGTCACCGACTTCATGACCATCGAGCGTTACAGCCACGTCATGCACATCGTCTCGCATGTCACCGGCGAACTCAGCCCTGACAAAACCGCTTTCGACGTCATGCGCGCCACCTTCCCCGCGGGCACCGTCAGCGGTTCACCCAAAATCCGCGCAATGCAGTTGCTCAACCAGTTTGAAAAACACAAACGCGGCGTCTATGCGGGTGCCGTCGGTTATTTTGGGTTCGATGGCAACACCGACTCCTGCATCGCGCTGCGCACCGTGGTACTCAAAGACGGCCACGCCTACGTCCAAACTGGCGCCGGAGTCGTTGCCGATTCCACCCCCGAAGGCGAACATCAAGAGTGTGTCAACAAGGCCATGGGCATGATGGCCGCCATCGCTCGGGCGCGCGCCACCGCTCCTCTCAACCCCTGACATAAATCCCTTATGCTTCTGGTGATAGACAACTACGATTCGTTCACCTACAACCTCGTCCAGTACTTCGGCGAGCTGGGGGCGAACCTCCTCGTGAAGCGCAACGACGAGATCTCCCTCGCAGAAATCGAGGCCCTCAAACCGGAACGCATTTGTGTCTCCCCGGGCCCCTGTTCCCCGAAGGAAGCCGGTATTTCCAACGCCGTGATTCAGACTTTCGGCCCGCGCCTGCCTTTGTTCGGCGTCTGTCTCGGACACCAGTGCATCGGCGACGTTTTTGGCGGTGAAGTCGTCCGCGCAGGACGTCTGATGCACGGCAAAACCTCCCCCATTCTGCACAACGGCACGGGCGTTTTCACAGGCCTGCCCCGTCCTTTTGACGCCACTCGTTACCACTCGCTTCTCGTCCGCCGCGAATCCCTTCCCGACTGCCTCGAAATTACGGCTGAAACCGCCGAGGGCGAAATCATGGGCCTGCGCCACAAAGAATACCCCATCCACGGTGTCCAATTCCACCCCGAATCCATTCTAACCGTCGAAGGCAAAAAGCTGTTGCAGAACTTTTTACAGCTCTAACGTAAACTAACGTCGTCCGCCCCGCCTCGCCAGGACCCCGCTTCAAAACGTGCAGCGGCCGTGGCCTCCGCCATCGACTTTTGCGGCTTGCACGCCTTCCCTGCTTGCCGCCACGCTGAACCTCCTTTTCACTATCCAACTCTATGTTTTCCCACGTTGTCATCTTTTGGACCCGTCCCGAAGTGGCTGATGCCACAGAACAACTCCTCGCCGGAGCTGAAAAATATCTGCGCCCCATCGAAGGCGTATTGAGCTTTCACATCGGCAAAATGTCCCCCAGCCCGCGTCCCGTCGTTGACCAAAGCTACCAGGTCGCGCTGAACCTAGTCTTCCCCAGCAAAGCCGCTGAACAGGCTTATCAAATCGACCCGCTGCATATCGAATTCGTCGAAAAGGTCTTCAAACCTTGCTGCCAAAAGGCAGTCATTTACGACTTCGAATAAACCGATCCGCTCCGGATCCGCTCCGGATTTTCACAGCTTGAGCCGGCGCTGATCCCACATCCAAGCCCGCTCTTTTTTAGCCCACCTCCTTTCCTTCCCGTCTATGTCCACTCAGTCCTCTGTCAACCGCATGGAGAAGATCGTCAGCCTCTGCAAACGCCGTGGCTTCATCTTCCAATCCAGTGAAATCTATGGCGGCCTCAACGGGTTCTGGGACTACGGCCCGCTCGGCGCAGAACTCAAACGCAACGTGAAGGAACTCTGGTGGAAAAGCATGACCCGCCTCCGCGACGACATCGTCGGACTCGAAGCAACCATCATCATGCACCCCAACATCTGGAAGGCGTCGGGCCACGTCGACACTTTCAGCGATCCCATGAGCACCTGTCGCGCTTGCAAAAAACTTGTCCGCTCCGATCAGGTTTGGGAAATGCTCGAAACCATCCCCTGGGCCGAAGCCATCCGGGCCACAGCTCCCGAAGGCAACCTCGATTCCGAAGCGCTCCTGAAATGGGCCAAGGGAAAAGGCTCCCGTCTCGTGCCCAACCTTGCCCTCATCAAGGATCCAGAGGGTTTCCTGGCCCGGGTGACGCAGCGCGCCTCCGAACTGGACCCTGCAGGGCACACGCTCCTCCAGCTCCTCTGCACGGCCGATGCAAACGGTCCGCTTTGTATGCCCTGCCCCCATTGCGGCGGCGAACTCACCGAACCCCGCCCCTTCAACCTGATGTTCAAAACCTACGTCGGCCCGGCCGCCACGGAAGAGGACATCGCCTATCTCCGCCCTGAAACGGCGCAGGCCATTTTCGCCCAGTTTAAAAACGTCGTTGACTCCAGCCGCGTCAAAGTCCCTTTTGGCATCTGTCAAATCGGCAAGGCGTTCCGCAATGAAGTCACCCCCCGCAACTTCACCTTCCGCTCGAGGGAATTCGAGCAGATGGAACTCGAATTTTTCATCAAACCCGATGAGGTTGTCCAAGCCCAGACAGGCAGCATCGCCACCCTTGACGGAGGCCCCGTACCCACCGAACCCCAACCCAATTGGGGCTGGGAAATCTGGCACAAATATTGGGTGGAAGAACGCTTCCGCTGGTACGAATCCATCGGCCTCAAGCGCTCCTCCCTCGAAGAGTACTGGCAGAAGCCCGAGGAACTTGCACACTACGCCCGCGCCACCGTCGACATCCTCTACAAGTTCCCCTTCGGCACCCAGGAACTCGAAGGAATCGCCGCACGCAGCAACTTTGACCTCACCCAACACCAGACGCATTCCGGCAAGTCGATGGAGTACTTTGACCAGGAAGCCAACCAACGCTACGTGCCGCACGTCATCGAACCCTCGGCAGGCGTCGACCGTTTGATCCTCGCGCTCCTGAGCGAGGCTTATGAGGAGGAAGAAGTCACTGACGAAAAAGGCAACAAAGAGGTGCGCACGGTCCTGCGTTTCCATCCGCGCGTGGCCCCCATCAAGGCAGGCATTTTCCCGCTCCTCAAAAACAAGCCCGAACTGGTCAACAAGGCCCTCGAAGTCCGCGATCTGCTCCGTCCGCTCATGAACGTGTTCTACGACGATGGAGGCGCCATCGGCCGTCGCTACCGCCGCCAGGACGAGGCCGGAACGCCCTTCTGCCTGACCATCGACTTCGATACCATTGGAGAAAACGGTCCCGAGAAAGAAGGCACAGTCACCCTGCGCCATCGCGATTCCATGACGCAGGAGCGCGTGCGTATCGCCGACCTGCCAGCGCTGCTCATGGCGCAGATCTCCTAAGACCGGGGCTTCAAGCCGTAAAACAAAGGGAGGGTTGCATCGACGTGATTCAACTCATCCCCGCCATTGTGCTTTGTTCAAAAGCGCTGCAACCGTCTCCTCCAACTCAGGGTGATTTTCGCAGAAAGATTCAAACTCTCTGCAGCCCAAGAAAAGCACCTCGGAGTCTTTCGCAGCCCGCAGTTGGACGGACCGGTTTCTGCCAAACACCAGTTCCTGCTCTCCGTACGTGTCGCCAGCCTCGAGCCGCAGTGTTGGTTCGTTCCCAATAAGGACGTCCACAGCACCTTGGGAAATACAATACAGCCCCTCGTGTTCACCTCGCACCGGTTGCACCAACTCGCCCTCCTCACACGAAAACGCTTCTAAAAGGCGCGCGAGTTCCCGAATCACCACCTCCGAAGCGTTCTTTAAAAACGACAACCCTCGCAGCATCTTGAAATCAACTTCCCGTCGCCGGATGTTTTCGAGAAGCGCCAAAACACAACGCTCCACAAAAGGCGTGTCTTCGCCATTCCCCTGGACCCGAAGCACTCGCACTCCCTTGCGCAAATGCTTCTCCAGAGTCTCTATCAAAGCACGTTCGGCCTCCGGAGCGTCAAACACCTGCCCGACTCCGCTTAACCGGCTCACCCCGCGCAGCGGAAGACAAACCGTCACCGGCCCGAGATAACGATTCAGGCGCTCCGCCATCTGCTCGCCGATTTTGCGGCACTCCGCAACGCTGGTGCGCATCAAAAGCATCTCCCCATGCTTCGCAGTCAGACGCCCCTCAAATCCCGAGGGCACGTCTCCTTTTCCCAAGTCCACCGCGTCCAGCCCACCCGGCGCCACAACTGCGGCAATCCCCCTCCGTCCAGCTGCTTCCAACCGACCCGCCGGCGCTTCACGACCGCCCTTCACCATTTCATCCGCAAGCTCGCACGTCGACAAATCCAGCACCCCCACCGCCAAACCACCTGTGATCGCAGCCTCCATCACCTTCCCTCCCGCTCCCTTGCGCGTAAACAAAACCACATCATAACCAGCCCGCTGCAACAGACGCTGTGCTCGCTCAAACCCAAACTGAGCATGCCCAAACCGACTCGCCACAATCAGCGGCCGATCCGACATCCATTTTGCAACCGATCCAAACTCCACCATCGTACAAAGCGCCCGCGCTGCACGCTTCAAAATCGGCCGCACAATCCGATTTAATCCAGAGGGCTTAATCAGACTCGGAAACAGAGTCACGTCCTTGCCTGTCTCGATTAACTCCGCCACCGCCTGCGGGGCATGCGTCACAAGAACACTCGGCACCCCAAAAGGCAATGCCCGGAGGCCCTCCGCGGCCACCCGCATGCCAATCCTCCCCCCCACACTCACCACCCCAACCAAACGCCGTTGCGAAAACAATTCCAGCAGCAAAACACCCAGCGCCGAGCCCATCTGGGACACAACTTTGGCCAAATCCGCCCCAGGGTGCGTCTCCAACAAACCAGAACGCCGCAACACCTCCGAGCGCGGGACATCTGCATGGTGCGCGACATGACCCCGCAGGCTTACATCCACAACCAACACCGTATATCCATGCCAGCGAATGGATTCCGCTAAAAATTGGTGAACCGCCCCCTTGGTGTCCAAGGTGCCGAACACTACAATCGTCGCCATGAGTTTAAGGGTGGTGGGTGGAGTCAGACCGAGTTCAACGCACGACAGGTTTAAAAAAGCCAGCCGCGTTCTTTAGGTCTACCACAGAGCGCTCTTGCTTTGCGGCAGAAAACACACGCAATCTGCCCGCACAGCTCTTCAAGAAGCACTTTCATCCTCAAAAGACTTTTGTTTCTTCCGCTTTCCATGCCCGACAAACCTCCACCCAAAAATCTGCACTCGCCGGTTTTCAGGGCACGGGCGCTTACAAAAACTTACGGAAGCGGCGATACCTTGGTACGGGCCCTCTCAGGAGTGGACCTCGACCTCTTCGGCGGCGAAATGGTCGTACTTCTAGGCCCTTCGGGCAGCGGCAAATCCACGCTTCTCAACCATTTGGGTGCCCTGGATCTGCCCTCCTCGGGCTCCCTCATTTTTGAAAACACAGACCTCGCCCACGCCAGCGACGACGTTCTCACCCAATTCAGACGAAACCATGTCGGGTTCGTGTTCCAACTCTACAACCTCATCCCAAGCCTCACCGCACGCGAAAACGTCGAACTCATTACCAACATCGCCCGCCATCCCATGGCCCCCGAAGAAGCCCTCGCTCTCGTCGGTCTGAGCGATCGCATGGACCACTTCCCCAGCCAGCTCTCCGGCGGCCAGCAGCAGCGCGTCGCCATCGCTCGCGCCATCGCCAAGCGTCCCGATATCCTCTTGTGCGATGAACCCACAGGCGCCCTCGATGTGGCCACCGGCATCACCGTCCTCGACGCCATCGCTCGCATCAACCGCGATCTAGGCACCTTAACCGTCATTATCACCCATAACGCCGTCATCGGCTCCATGGCCGACCGCGTTCTCCACCTGTTTGATGGTAAAATCGTGCGCGAAGAACGGCATCACACCCGACGCTCTGCCGCCGCGCTGGAGTGGTAGGCCGAGGGAGCGCAGGGCTCTGCGGATTCCACGATTTTTTTGAGGCTTCCGGCACTCCATTTCCGTAGCGAAGGATACACCTATGCGCGCCAAACTGTCTCATTTTGAGCCTCTCAGGGGCGGCTCACTTGTGGTCAAAGAGCGACATTTTGCCCCATTTATGCGGCGTTGTCGCGGTGGGGGCGGGCGAACATTCAACGTTCCCCTGAGCCTCCACTCTGAAGCTCCACCGCGATACAGGCGCCTTCTCCTTCCGTGAAACCACATTGGCAAGCTTCCTGCATAAGGTCCCTTTCAATCCTCCATAGGATCCCCCCCAATCCTCCATAGGATCTCCCTCAATCCTCCATAGGATCTCCCTCAATCCTCCATAGGATCTCCCTCAATCCTCCATAGGATCTCGATAAACAAACGCAGGCGGGACGCAAACACCCGCCCTCCGAGTCGGTACAACCCAAAGCCAAACACCACCTATGACTCCCGAACGTTTCACGGAAAAATTCCAGCACGCCCTCGAATCCGCACAGGCCGGCGCCGTGCGCCGCTCCCACACCGAGATGGACAACGAGCACGTGCTCGAAGCCCTGCTCACCCAACCCGAGGGCATCACCAAACCGCTCCTCGAGAGCGCGGGCGTAAGCCCAAGCGCACTGGACAACCTGCTCCAGCCCGAACTCGCACGCCGCGCCGTCTCCCACGGCACCCACCCCACCCCGGGCTTGTCCCGCGACCTCGCCGCAATACTCAGCGCCGCCACCGCTGAAAAAACAAAACTCAAGGACGAATACCTCAGCGCCGAACACTTCCTCCTCGCCCTCACCCAGTCCAAACTCCCCGTCGGACGCCTCCTCCAACAAGCCGGCCTTTCCCACGACGCCCTCCTCGCCGCACTCCAGAAAATCCGGGGCACCCAGCGCATCACCGACCAAAATCCCGAGGCCAAGTACCAGGCCCTCGAAAAATACGGCCGCGACCTCACCGCACTCGCGCAACGTGGAAAAATCGACCCCGTCATCGGACGGGACTCCGAAATCCGGCGGGTCATGCAGGTGCTCTCTCGCCGCACCAAAAACAACCCCGTCCTCATCGGCGAACCGGGCACAGGCAAAACCGCCATCGCCGAAGGACTCGCACGCCGGATCATTTCGGGCGACGTGCCGGAATCGCTCAAAAACAAGCGCCTCATTTCCATGGATATCGGCGCCATGGTTGCGGGTGCGAAATTCCGGGGCGAATTCGAAGACCGCCTCAAGGCGTTCCTCCGGGACGTGCAGGAATCCCAGGGACAAGTGATTCTTTTCATCGACGAGCTCCACACCATTGTCGGCGCAGGAGCCGCCGAAGGCTCCATGGACGCGTCCAACATGCTCAAGCCCGCACTCGCGCGGGGAGAACTGCGCACCATCGGCGCCACCACCCTCGACGAATACCGCAAGCACATCGAAAAGGACCCCGCCTTGGAACGCCGCTTCCAGCCGGTCATGGTCAACGAGCCCAGCGTCGAGGATTCCATTGCCATCCTGCGCGGACTCAAAGAACGCTACGAAGTCCACCACGGAGTGCGTATCGCCGACTCCGCCCTGGTCGCAGCCGCCACCCTCTCCAACCGCTACATCGCAGACCGCTTCCTGCCCGACAAAGCCGTCGACTTGATGGACGAGGCCGCGGCGCGCCTCAAAATTGAGCTCGAATCAATGCCCGCCGAACTCGACCAGGTCGAGCGCCAGGGCATGCTGCTGGAGATGGAAAGACAGGCGCTCCTCCGGGAGAAAGATCCGGCGAGCAAGGAACGCCTCGAGAGGATCGAGCGGGATCTGGCCGTCGCCAAGGAGGAAGGCACGCGTCTGAAAGCACAGTGGCTCAATGAAAAGGCTGAGATCGACAAGGTCCGTCAACTCACCGCACGGGTGGAGCAATTGCGCCTCGAACTCGAGCAGGCGCAGCGCCGCGGCGAACTCACACGGGCGAGCGAGATCCAGTACGGACTTCTGCCGGAAGCGCAACGCCAGATGCAGG
The DNA here is from genome assembly GCA_947476255.1 of Chthoniobacteraceae bacterium. GTDB lineage: Bacteria > Verrucomicrobiota > Verrucomicrobiia > Chthoniobacterales > Chthoniobacteraceae > Chth-196. The sequence goes on from CANJPY010000030.1 coordinate 20,058, forward strand.
AACAGGCGACACGCCTCCATACCGCCGAGTCCGGAAGCACCATGCTCAGGGAGGAGGTCACCGAGGAAAACATCGCCCAGGTCATTTCCGCTTGGACCGGAATTCCCGTGACCAACCTGCGCGAGGGCGAGCGCGAGCGTCTTGTGCACATGGAGGAACGGCTCGGGGCGCGCGTCATCGGGCAAAAACAGGCCGTCAAGGCCGTCTCCAACGCGGTCCGGCGCGCCCGGGCCGGACTGCAGGACCCCAACAGGCCGATCGGTTCCTTTATCTTTCTCGGCCCCACTGGCGTTGGTAAAACGGAACTCGCCAAAAGTCTCGCAGCCTTTTTGTTCGACGACGAGGCGGCCATGGTGCGCATCGACATGAGCGAATACATGGAGAGCCACAGCGTGGCCCGTCTCGTCGGAGCCCCTCCCGGCTACGTGGGCTTTGATGAGGGAGGCCAGCTGACGGAGGCCGTGCGCCGCAGACCCTATGCCGTGGTGCTCTTCGACGAAATCGAAAAAGCGCATCCCGAGGTTTTCAACATCCTCCTCCAGGTCCTCGATGACGGGCGCATCACCGACAGCCGCGGACGCACCGTAGACTTCAAGAACACAGTGGTGATCCTGACCTCCAACATCGGGAGCCAGCACATTCTGGAGGCCACGAATGCGGAGCAGCGGGAAGCGCTCGTCATGCAGGCACTGCGGCAACATTTCCGTCCTGAATTCCTCAACCGCATTGACGAAACCATCCTGTTCGACCGCCTCGACGAAAAAGACCTCTCACAGATCATCGACATTCAACTGCGTCACCTGGAGGCGCGCTTGGAGGCGCAAAAGCTGCACCTCAAGATCTCCGAGGAGGCCAAACTCGTGCTCGCAGAGGAAGGATACGACCCGGTGTATGGAGCCCGTCCTCTCAAACGCGCCATTCAAAAGCGCCTGCTGGACCCTCTGTCCCTGCAACTCCTTGAAGGGCGCTTCAAGGAAGGATGTGTGATCAAAGCTGTCGTTGATTCGGGCGGAATCGCATTCGAGAACGAAGCCGCCGCCCCCCCCGCACCACCGGCCCAAGACGCCAAAAACCTCCAACCCGCCTAATGGCGTGCCCCCAGAGCCTAATGGCGTGCCCCTCCCTCAGGAAAAGGGGGCTTACGCAGGGGAAAGGACTCCGCCAAACCAGAGCTCCAAGTTTGGCGGGGTGAATAACGCCACCCACGGTCACGCAGTCACGCAGTCACGCAATCTTAAGCCCGGGAATCGCCTACCACAGTGACCTTGGCCTCGCCACGATTTCCATTCCACCACAAAACCACCGGCGCAGCCACAAACACCGAAGAGTATGTTCCCACCAACACTCCGATCAAAATTGCCAAAGCGAAGTCTGCAAGCACCGGTCCGCCGAAGAAAAACAGCGAAATCGTCGAGAGCAAAGTCACGCCCCCCGTAATCATCGTTCGGGAAAGCGTTTCGTTGATGCTGAGGTTCATGATGTCCATGACAGAACCTTTTCTCCCCGTGTTCATGCCCTCACGAATACGGTCGAATACCACAATCGTATCGTTTACGGAATACCCGGCGATGGTGAGAACCGCACCAACCGTGACGAGCGACAACTCGCGCCCCAACAGAGCGAAAACGCCGATCGTAATCGTGACGTCATGAAGCAACGCCACCAACGCCCCGAGAGCAAAGGAGAATTCAAACCGTACCGTCACATACACCAAAATGCCAAGCATCCCTAACACAAGCGCCAAAAGTGAATTGCGCGCCAGTTCGCCCCCCACCAAGCTCCCCACGGTTTCGACCTGCTCGACACGGAACTCCGCTTTGGGAAACTTTTCCTTAAGCACCCCGGCCAGTTTTTCACCCGTGCCTTGCGGGCTGCGAATGGTGAAAAACTCCTTGGCCGCAGACTTTTCAATCTGAACGGCGACCTCCCCCGCCTTCTGCGCATCCACGAGGTGGCGGACATCTTTCAAATCGGGTTTCTCTTTCACCGCCTCCAGCACCACACGATCTCCCCCCTTGAAATCGACGCCAAAGTTTTTGTCTCCACGCGCCCAAAACAAGGCCACCGAAGCGAAAATCACCGTCACAGACCCGGCAATCGCCACTTTCCGCCAACCCAAGAAATTGATGTTTGTCGAAACCAACAACCGGCCCATGTTCACCCGTTTGAGCAGTCCCAACTCAATTGCCCAGCCGAAGAGATTCCGCGAAGCCACCAACGCCGTAAACAACGTCGCCACAATCCCGATCGTCAGCGCCACTGCAAACCCCTTCACAGGACCTGTCGCCTTCCAAAAAAGAATCAACGCAGTAATCAACGTCGTCACGTTGGAATCGAAAATAGCAGGGAACGCTTTTTCAAACGCCGACCGCACCACCGCCGAAAGCGGCCGTTTGTCGGACATTTCTTCCCTCAAGCGTTCATAGACCAACACATTGGCATCCACCGCCATACCCAAGGTCAAAATGACACCCGCAATCCCAGGCAACGTGAGCACCGTTCCAAACAACCCCATCGCTCCGAAAAGCAACACCAAGTTGACAAGCAACGCGATGTTCGCAATCAACCCGCTAAACCGGTAGTAGATCAACACGAACAACGCCGTCATTGCCACCCCAAGCAACCCGGAGAAAATTCCGCTGTTTATCGAGTCCTCTCCCAGCGACGCCGACGCAGAGCGCTCCTCTTCGATCACCACGGGTGTCTGCAGCGGATTTTCCAAAACACTCGCCAAGTTGCGCGCTTGCGCTTCGGTAAAACTTCCAGTGATGGACGCATTGCCCCCAGTGATCGCCTCACGGATTACAGGCGCCGACTGCACGTTGCCGTCCAGCATGATCGCAAACCGCTTGTTGACATTCTCCTGAGTCAATTTGGCAAATAAAGCAGCCCCTTCACTACTGAACCGAAGACTCACCCCCCAACCCTGCGTATCGTAAAAGGCACGCGCTCCAGAGACCATCGTCCCTGGAATGTCTGCCTTCTTTCTCACCACAAGCTGCTGGGGAGGCACCGCCACATCACTCGGTCCGCGGTCCTCTTTGTACGTCTCCATACGGTACGCAGGATCAGGGGGCACAACCCCCTTCACGATCCCCTCACTCTGGGGATGCACCATTTTAAATTCCAACTTCGCAGGCTTATACAGCTGCTCACGCGCCTCCTGAAGCGCGCTCGTGTTCAGCCCGGGAATCTGCACCAAAATCCGGTCCGTTCCCTGAGGCGCAATCACAGGCTCGCTCGTCCCCATCGAATCCACACGCCGACGAATCACTTCCCGCGCCTGATCCAACATCGCAGGGGTGATTGGACGTACCACTCCAGCATCATCAGCTTCGGCTTTGAGCCGAATCAAAAACGACGTCCCGCCCTTCAAATCCAAGCCCAGGGGAAGTTTCTGCTCCGGTGGATAGACTGAAAAGACCGCCAAAAGCACAATCGAAACGGACAGAATGCTTCCTAATAGGCGGCGGGTGCGCTCGCTGTCCGTTAAAAAGTACCAGCCAAACAAGCCTGCCAAAAGAAGGCCCGTCACAAAAACAAAGGAGGGAGTCATGATGAAAAATCAGGGGGAGGGTTGAATCAGGTCCTTAAAATCCTCTAAATTAGGCTCCTAGACTTTAGGAGAACCGTCCTGTTTGAGAACCGTGGCAATCGCGCTTTTTTCAACGTCGATCCGCACATTATCAGCGATTTTCAAGGAAAGCGTTGCTCCATCCTTCACATTGCTGACGACCCCGTGAATACCGCCGCTAGTAATCACAGCATCCCCGGTTTTGAGGTTATCAATGGTTTCCTGCAGCTTTTTCTGCTTCTGCTGCTGGGGTCTGATCATGAGGAAGTACATGACCGCGAAGATACAAACCATGGGGACCAGCATTCCTGCCATCGACGGGGGCGGCTGGGCGGCTTGAGCTAGAAAAACAGGCGCATTAAACATAATACTTCAAAAATAAGTTCCTCCAAGGACGCCACCCAGAGGGTTGCGGGGGTGCGAGGTTAGTCAGATGGGCCGCTTTGTCCAAGACTTTCAGAACCCACCTCTCTCCGCCTTCTCGATTTCGACCCGATTTTTATCCCATGACCCGCACTTATTACGCCGTCTCACTCACCCGCCGCGAGGTCAACCGCATAGTCACCACGTACAAAATTGCAAGCACCGCAATGGCGCCTACAAACGAAAGTGACTCGTGTTTTACCGCGTGAATCATCTCTTCGGGACTGTCAATCAAGCCCGGATTTCTTTCAGACACACGCGCCCCCAACCACGCCAAAACCCCACACCACAGCGCAGACCCGACAACCGTAAACACACTGAAGCGCAGAAATCCCATCCTTAAAATACCCGCCGGAATCGAAATCAAATGCCGCACCACCGGCAGCAACCGTGCGAAAAACACACCGCCAGCCCCGTAACGCTGAAGAAAACGCTCCGCCCTCTCGAGTTTCTCCTCCGTCACCAAGAAGCGTTTGCCGTACTTCGCCACCGCAAAACGCCCTACACCGCGCGCCACCCAATAAGAAACCGCGGAACCCAAATAAGAGCCCAGCGTCCCAGCCAAAACAATTCCCAGCAACGTCATGTGCCCCTGTGACGCCCAGTAGGCAGCCGGTGGAATCACGACTTCGCTCGGGACCGGCACCACGGTGCTTTCCAGCGCCATCAGGAGCACTACCCCGCCGTAGCCCCAATCACGCACCCACCCGAACCAAAGAGCAATTAAGGAGTGCATACTAAATTTACTAAAATCACAAGAAACGTGGCATCAACCCGATTTTGAAAGGACGCACCTTAAAATGCGTCCGTTTCATCCATCAATCCGGGATCTTGTCGGATCGAATCCAAACGCCGGCGCATCCCGCGCTCAGACTCGGGACTCCGCCACGCGCGCACCACCGTTTGCACAACGGCAGGAATTGCGAGCAGAACGCCAAGGGATAGGAGCGTTGCGCCCGTTGTTTTCTGAGTCGGCCTCTGCAGTTTGCCTGCAAGCAATAATCCAATGCCACAGCCCACCGCGGTCTGCGTCACTGCGAGGAGGCTGGTGTTTGCGAAATCTGCGGAACGTTCGGAAGACATAACCTGTTTCCACCCAGACTAGGGGTCTCTTCTTCGGTTGGCGAACTCAGAATCGAGATTCCTACTATTTTTGTCCAAACTTTCTCCCTCTTTCCTCCGTAGCGAAGGGTGTTCCCCCACCGAGAACACACCCACCGAGAACACACCCACCGAGAACACACCCACCGAGAACACACCCACCGAGAACACACCCGCCGAGAACACACCCACCGAGAACACACCCGCCGAGAACACACCCGCCGAGAACACACCCGCCCAAGAACACGGTCCAAATCACACCGGCAGCATCACCACACTAGGTTAAACCCATGCACTGGCACACGTTCCCTGCTCAAGGAGGCACCCAGGCGCGCACCCCCGCAGCCTCACTCTTCGGCCTGCTTTGCCTCATTGCCGGAGGCCTGCAAGCCGCCTGCGCCTGGACCCCCCATGGAGGCTCCGTGGCTGGGGCGTTTTTGGGCGAGGCCTTCGTTCTCAACTACCAAAAGCTCGCGGAGGGACACTGGTGGTCACTGCTTGGGTTCAGCCTCGCCCACACCGGTTTCTGGCACTGGGCGGTGGGGGCTCTTGGGTTTTACGTGGTGAGCCGCTCCGTGGAGCCCATTATTGGAGGCTGGCACCTGCTTGGGGTCACGCTGCTTGGAAACATTTTCAGCGGGGGCGTGCACTGCCTCGCAAGCCTCTGGGGGGCTCTCCCCCCGGGCCAGCCCCTCATGGGCATGCTGCCCGCGCTTTTCACTCTGGTCGGCGTGTACGCTACGGTTCTCCCCGGCTGGCGCCTCGGCGCTGCCTCACGTTGGCGCGGCGCGCGCTGGTGCGCCACACGCCTCCACGCCCCCAGGGCGCGACACACCGCGTGGCTCGCCGCGGCCGGAGCAGCCCTGTGGTGGGCCGCCGACTGGCGCTCGGAGTGCGGCCCGGGCGCGCTTTTACCCGCACTCTGCACGGGGTGGGCCTACACGCGCATGCTCGGGTTCGGGGACCGGCTTTTTTTCCGGCGCCTCATGGAGGACGGGGACCTCCAGGAGCGGCGCATGGAACTCATGAACTGGGAGGAGTTTCTCAATGCCGAACTCAACCCTGTGCTCGAAAAAATCGCGCGCCACGGCCTCCGCAGCCTCAACGCCTCCGAGCGGCGCATCCTCCGCCACAGCCGCAGGAAACTGGAGGGGTGGTGAAAAACTGGCCGTGAAAATGCACAAAACAAACCCCTTTCTTGCCCTGTCCCCTCCGAGCCGCCATGATCCGGTTCCTTATGACTCTGACGGAAAAAGTACTAGCCCGAGCCTCTGGCAAGACCCACGTCCAGCCCGGCGACAATGTATGGGTGAACGTGGACACCCTGATGACCCACGACGTCTGCGGTCCCGGGACGATCGGCGTTTTCAAGCGCGAATTCGGCAAGGACGCCAAGGTTTGGGACCGCCAAAAGGTGGTGATCATCCCCGACCACTACATTTTCACGGCCGACAGCATGTCCAATCGCAACGTCGACATCCTCAGGGACTTCGTGCGCGAACAGGGGCTCCCCTACTTCTACGACGTCATCGACGACCCCAACGGCCACTGGAGTTTCGACGCGGGCAAGGGGCAGCTCGCCCGGCAGTACGGCTCCCGCTACACTGGCGTCTGCCACACCACCCTCCCCTGGAAGGGCCACACACGGCCCGGCGAAATCCTTTTCGGCACCGACTCCCACACCTGCATGGCGGGGGCATTCAACCAGTTCGCCACTGGCATCGGCAACACCGACGCGGGCTTCATTCTGGGCACTGGAAAGCTGCTCATCAAGGTGCCCGAAACCATGCGCTTTTTCCTGGAAGGCGCCCTTCCCGCAGGCGTCATGGCCAAGGACGTCATCCTGCACGTGATTGGCGAAATCGGCTTCGACGGAGCTACTTACAAGGCCATGCAGTGGGAGGGCCCGGGCGTCTACACCATGTCTATGGATGACCGCATGACCATCGCAAACATGGCGATCGAAGCAGGGGGCAAAAACGGCATTTTCCCCTGCGACCAGAAGACCCTCGACTATGTGCGCGAGCGGGTTGAGGAAAACGGCACCAAACAGGACTTCGAACCCGTCGACCTCGACCGCGACCAGTCCTTCTCCTACGACAAGGTGTTTGACCTCTCCAAACTCGAACCCACCGTGGCATGCCACCCCGATCCGGGCAACCGCAAGCTGGCCAAGGAAATGGGGAACATCAGTCTGGACCGCGCCTACATCGGATCTTGCACGGGAGGAAAGACCAGCGACTTCCTCGCCTTCGCCGAGGTGGTGCGCGGGAAAACCGTCAAAATCGACACCTTCGGCGTTCCCGCCACGACCAAGGTGGTGCGGGAACTCAAGGAAACGCTCTGGAGCGGCCAGTCCGTCTGGCAGATTCTGGAAAGCGCCGGCGTCCGACTCACCGAAAACGCGTCCTGCGCCGCTTGTTTAGGGGGGCCCGTAGACACCTTCGGGCGGCTGAACAAGCCTATGAAGTGTATCTCGGCCACCAACCGCAATTTCCCAGGCCGCATGGGCAACAAGGAGTCCGAGGTGTTTTTGGCCAGCCCCTACACGGTCGCGGCAAGCGCCTTAACCGGCAAGATCACGGATCCCCGCGAGTTCATTTCCTAAGCTTTCCTAAGCTTTCCTAAGCTTTTCCAAGCCTTCCGAACCTTTCCCAAACGTTTCAAACTTTTTCAAACGCCTCCAAAGGCCAAACCTTATTTACCATCATGGCGCACACCGTCACCTCCCCAGTCTACGTTGTCCAAGACAACATTGACACGGATCAAATCATTCCTGCCCAATATCTTACACTGGTTCCGACGATTCCCGACGAATACCAGAAGCTGGGTTCCTACGCACTCATCGGACTGCCCGACTCGCTGTACCCCCAGCGCTTCGTCGCCGAAGGCGAAACCCTCACCGAGTACAAGATTGTCATCGCAGGACGCAACTTCGGCTGCGGTTCCTCCCGCGAACACGCACCCATCGCGCTTGGAGCGGCCGGCGTGGAAGCGGTCATCGCAGAAAGCTTCGCCCGCATCTTCTTCCGCAACTGCGTAGCCACAGGGGAGATTTATCCCTACGACACCCCGGTGAGATTGTCCGAGATCATCAAGACCGGAGACGTTGCAACCGTGGACTTTGACACAGACACCCTGACCGTCAACGGAAGCAGCTATTCGCTCAAACCCTTGGGCGAAGTGCGTCCAGTCATTGATGCCGGGGGTATCTTCAACTATGCCCGCAAAAACGGGATGATCGCCAGCCACTAGCCTGACTGCTTCACGGTCATCGGAGTAGGGCGGCAGTTCCACTCTGCCGCCTCTCCAAAGCTATAACGCTGCGACCGGACTCCCAGACTCCAATTCTAGGGCTTCAGGCGACCGGCGCGTGCGCGTAGGCGAGATCGCACGCGGGATCAATGGACCACCGGTTGGCAACCGCCTTCAAATCGGCATTCAACTCCCAGCGGTCGGGCAGGGCGTCTCCCTCATGTGACGGGTTTCCTCCCTTTAAATCCATACACCCCTTGTTGTTGCCGATCGAGGCAACCTCCTCCACCTCTTCCTGGGACAAACTCCAGTCAGGAAGCCCCGCGAGATCCTCCACCTTCGACTCGATGGACCGCGCTCCAGCGCCAATTTCCTGAATCAAAGTGGGCACCACACTTTCCACCTGTTGGTGGGCAAGATTCCAGAGACACGCGAACTGCAGCAGACTCAAACCGTGCTTCCGCGCGATGTGGCTGAACTGCTCGATCTTGGAATTCCCGCTCTCCACCCAGCCTGCCGGGCGGTAGCTGCGGTGATCGTATTTCGCAAACTCATGTCCGGGTTTAACATCCCCATGGAAAAGGCCCCCATGATCCACCACCCGGGTGATGAGTTTCACGCCAGCCTCCCGTGCCCCCTCCAAACACAAACGACCCGGCCATGGTTCCAAGGGGTTTAAAATCACCATCGCCCAGTCCAAAAGCGGCCCGAAGCGCTCTAAACACAGAAGCAAATCCAAGCTGAAGCCATTGGCAGGGCCGGGAGCAACCCCCAGACGCTGCGCCAACTTTTGCTCTTTCATTCTCTCCATCCCCTTCCAAACGGCGTCGCTGCTGTACCCCGTGTAATCGGGGTTGTGAAGCATCAGGCAGTCAAAATGATCCGTCCCGCAGCGTTCCAACTCCTTCTCGGTCGCCATTTCGATGTACTCCGCGTACTCGCGCGGGGTACGCAGGGCCGAGTCCGTAAACCGGGGGAACCCTTTCGAACCCACCCGCTCGCCTTTGTAAAAATCGTGCCCGATCATCCCCACCAAGCTGTAGGAATCTCTGGCGACCCCCTTCAGGGCAGTCCCAAGCATGGAATCGGCAGCGCCGTTTCCATAAACATCCGAAGTCATAAAAGTACGGATGCCCTTTTCATAGGCCAGCCGAATGACATCAATAAACCGTTCATCGGAAATAGGTTCTCCAAAATGCATGAAGCGGCCGCCATTCCATGTTCCGTAAGCTGTGCGAGTCAGATCCATAAACTTCACTAGAGACTACCCCGAATTCGCGCCGAGTTAAGCCACGATTTTGAGAATCCATTTGGCGCGCAACCGACAAAACCCAGTTTGCCACGCATTTTTGACCGCATTTTTAAGAATGGCGCACTGCATTTTGCCTTCGTCTACGGCACCATACAACCAACCCTCTCACTAAAACGTGCCTTCGCTTCCCAAAAAACAACGCCTTTCAGCCCTGCTTGAACTGCTTTCGAAGACATATCCGGACGCACATTGTGAACTCGTTTTCACTAATCCTCTCGAGTTGTTGATGGCCACAATCCTTTCCGCGCAGTGCACGGACGTGCGCGTCAACCAAGTCACCCGCCGCTTGTTTGAACGCTGCCGGACAGCCCAAGATTATGCGGACATCCCCCAGGAAGAGCTGGAGGCCATCGTCCAGCCCACCGGTTTTTTCCGCTCCAAAGCCAGACACCTCAAAGGCTGCGCACTTGCCCTCCTGCAGGCGCATGCGGGGGAAGTCCCTCGCTCGCTCCCAGAACTGACAGAGCTGCCAGGCGTTGGTCGCAAAACAGCGAACGTCGTGCTCGGAGACGCTTTCGGCTCTCCCGAAGGGGTGGTTGTCGACACCCATGTGCAGCGTCTCTCGGGCCGACTGGGGCTTTCAAAAAAAAGCGCTCCCGAGGAGATTGAAGCCGATCTCATGCGCATTGTCCCGAAGCCTCAGTGGGCCGTCCTGAGTCACTGGCTCATCTGGCACGGCAGACGACGCTGCGGCGCAATCAAGCCGGACTGCGCCCAGTGCGAAGTCAGTCACCTCTGTCCAAGCTTCGGCAAGGACGCCTCCAAGATCGGAAGAAAAACGCCCCCGTCCAGAAGACAAAAATCCGCCTAGAATTCCTTCGCCCCGGCGCCCGGCAAACCGAGATCTGCAACCCGTCAAATCCCACGTTCTTTATGAAAACTCCCAGCGTTCTGGCCCTCTTCCTCCTAGGAAGCACCGCCTTCTGCCAACCCGGCCTCACCATTTACAATGGCCGTTTCGCGGTCGTTCGAGACATCGTTCCGCTCGAACTCAAGGCGGGGGAAACCAATGTCCGGTACTCGGGCGCGACTTCAAATCTGGATCCAAGCACCGTCACCTTACGCGACCCTTCAGGCAAAATTCCGCTCTCGATCCTCGAGCAAAACTACCAGAACGATCCCGTCAGCCAGATCACCCTTCTGGACCGGTTCGAGGGCCAGTCCCTCTCGTTTTTGGTGCGCGACTTTCAAAAAGGCGACCGCATCTTGGAAGGGAAGGTCATTCGCAGCGGCTACGTTCCCGGGGGGCATCCCGTCGAGCCCATGATCGAAGTGGATGGGAAAATCCTTTTTGAACTGCCCGGGCGTCCTCTTTTCCCGGCGCTCAAGGACGAAGGGTTGCTGCTTAAGCCTCTGCTGAACTGGAAGATTCAAAGTCCGGAGGCCGCTAGTCTTCAGGCGGAACTGGCCTACATCACGCTGGGGTTGGAATGGACGGCGAGTTACAATCTCGTCCTGCCTGCCACAGGCTCAAACGCGGACATGAACGGCTGGGTGACCATCAAAAACAACTCCGGCAAACAATTTGAAAACGCGCGCATCAAGCTCATGGCTGGTGATGTCCAACGGCTTCAGCCCGGCTTCCCACAGCGGAGCCTGATGAAGGCCGCCCTGACCACCAACGCTTTCCGGGCGGACGACGCCGTTCAAGAAAAAACCTTCGACGACTTTCATCTCTACTCGCTCCCCCGCCCCACCACGCTTCGCGACCAAGAGACAAAACAACTCGAATTTACACGCGCCGCCGCCATCCCCACCCAGCGTATCTACATCTACGATGCCACCCCAGGCCTCCAATTTTCGGGGGGCGTCATCACCGACGGCGAATGGGGCGCCACAGGGCTCAAAAAAGTCACTTCCATTTTGGAGTTCAAACACCCCGAAGGCGCCCCGCTCCCCGCGGGAAATATACGCGTCTACCGCAAAGACGGCGAACAACTGGAGTTCGTGGGTGAGGACCACATCGACCACACGCCAGCGAAAGAAAAAGTCAGCATCAAACTCGGGAATGCCTTCGACCTTGTGGGCGAACACAAGCGCACGAAGTTCCAAATCGATGAGTCACGTCGAATGATGGATGAAACGTTTGAAATCCGTCTGCGCAATCAGACAAAAGCTCCCGTTGAAATCAAGGTCGTCGAGCACATGGCACGCGCCAAGAACTGGTCCATCCAAGCCAACAGCCTCGATTTCAAACAAACCGACAGCCACACTCTGGAGTTCACCCCGACCATACCGGCGGCAGGGGAAACGGTCATCACCTACACGGCCCATTACACTTGGTGAAAAACACACGCCCGCCCGCCTCCCACCACAGACCGCGAGGCACCCGCCGGAGATGACGCCGCGTTTAAAGATCATTTCCCTTCCTGCGCTGTCCCGTATACTCGAGCGCTCCTACTCCTCATTCCAGCCACGTGCGCTTCACCGATCTCTTCATACGCCGCCCTGTCGTCTCGACCGTGGTGAGCCTGATCATCCTCCTCGCGGGGATTCAGGCCTACTTCTCGCTGAACGTCCGACAATTCCCGAAAAGTGACATCGCAGTCATTAACATCAAGACGCGTTATGTCGGCGCCAACCCAGACCTCGTGCGTGGCTTCGTCACCACGCCGCTGGAGCGGGCGATCGCGAGCGCCGATGGCATCGACTATATCGAGAGTCAAAGTGCCCAGTCCTTGAGCATCATCACGGCCCACCTGAAGCTCAACTTTGACACCAATGCAGCGCTCACCCAGGTCCAGGCGAAGATCGCCCAGATTCGCAACGAACTGCCTCCCGAAGCCGAATCCCCCTCCATCGAACTGACCACCTCTGACAGCCAGTTCGCCCTCATGTACATCTCCTTCTACTCGGAGACCATGGAGTCCAACCAAATCACCGACTACCTCACCCGCGCCGTACAACCCCGCATCACCGCCCTCAACGGCGTCCAGAAAGCAGACATCCTCGGTGCACGCACCTTTGCCATGCGCATCTGGCTCAAGGCAGACCGCATGGCCGCCCTCAACCTCACCCCCGCCGATGTCCGCAACGCTCTTTCGGCCAACAACTATCTCTCCGCACTCGGCGGCACAAAAGGCTCCCTCATCACCGTCAACCTGGTCGCCAACACCAATCTCAAATCTGCCGCCGAATTTCAAAACCTCGTCCTGCGTGAAAGCAAAGGCAGCATCATCCGCCTCAAAGACGTCGCTGATGTCGTCCTCGGCGCGGAAAACTACGACACGGATGTGCGCTTCTCCGGTCAAAAAGCCATCTTCATGGGAGTCTGGGTGCTCCCCACTTCCAACAGTCTCGATGTCATCAAAAGCGTGCGCGACGAATTGCCCAACATCGAAAAGCAGCTTCCCACGGGCATGCACGTCCACCTCTCTTACGACGCGACCGGTTACATTCGAGACGCGCTGCACGAGGTGCTTCGCACCCTCTCAGAGACCCTGCTCATCGTCATTTGCGTCATCTTTGTATTTTTGGGAAACTGGCGCTCAATCATCGTGCCCGTCGTCGCCATTCCCTTGTCGCTTGCAGGGGCGTTGTTCTTGATCCAGACCCTAGGCTTCACTCTCAATCTGCTCACCCTGCTGGCAATCGTCCTCTCCGTGGGCCTTGTCGTGGACGATGCCATTGTGGTGGTTGAAAACGTCGAACGCCATTTGCAGGACGGCCTCTCGCCCTTTGATTCAGCCATCAAGGCAGCGCGGGAACTTGTGGGACCGCTGATTGCGATGACCGTTACACTTGCAGCCGTGTACGCGCCCATTGGTCTGCAGGGGGGCCTGACCGGCACTCTCTTCCGCGAATTCGCCTTCACGCTCGCGGGCGCGGTGGTCGTCTCGGGCATCGTGGCCTTGACCCTTTCTCCGATGATGTCTTCCAAACTCCTACGGGCTCAGGATTCACACACTGGTTTCGGAGGCTGGATCAACCGCCGTTTTGAGAGCATCCGCAACTTTTACAAACGAATCCTCACCTCGAGTTTACGCTGGAGACCGGTGACCGTGACTCTGGCTGTGATCATCATGCTTTTGGGAATCCCCTTCTACATGATGTCCATGAAGGAGCTTGCCCCAAAAGAGGATCAGGGAGTCATTCTCGGTGTCATTCAAGCAGCGCCGAACAACACGATTGATCAAACCACGCTCTACACCGCGCTTGTGAACGACGTCTATTTTTCGATGCCGGAAACAGCCACAAGTTTTCAGATCACCGAGGCCTTCGGCGGCTTCTCCGGACTGGTCGCCAAACCGTGGAGTGAACGCAAACGTTCCACCGAACAGATGGTAGGCGAAGTGTTCGGCAAAACAGCCGCAATTCCGGGCGTGCGGGTGATCGCATTCACACCGCCGGCGCTTCCGGGGGGAGGCAACTTTCCGGTGGAGTTTGTGATCGCCTCGACCGCCGAGCCCCGCGAGCTTTTGGAGTTCGCAAACACACTGGTCGCCAAGGCATTTCAAAGCAAACTATTCGTGTTCGCAGACACCGACCTCAAGTTCGACTTCCCTCAAACCGAAATTGTTTTCGACCGCGACAAGGTGGCCTCCATGGGACTGAACCTGTCGCAAGTCGGAAACGATTTGAGCACGCTTCTGGGCGGCGGCTATGTGAACCGTTTTTCCATCGAAGGTCGTTCCTACAAAGTCATTCCTCAGCTCGAACGTGTCAGCCGTCTGAACGCAGACCAGCTTCAAGACCTCTACGTCAGCGGACCCGGAAACAAGCTTGTGCAACTCTCGACCTTCGCCACACTCGCGACAACAACGCAGCCCCGAACGATCAACCGTTTTCAGCAGCTCAACAGCGCTCGCATCCAAGGCGTGATCCCTCCCAACATCACGCTCGACCAAGCCCTCAAAGCCCTCGAAGCCGAGGCCGCCAAAATCCTTCCCAACGGCTACTCCATCGATTACGCCGGAGAAGCCCGCCAGTTGCGGGTGGAGGGCAACAAACTGCTGGTCACCCTCGCCTTTTCAGGGGTCCTGATCTTCCTCGTCCTCGCTGCACAATTCGAAAGCTTTCGCGATCCCCTCGTGATCCTTGCAGGCTCCGTCCCTCTGGCTCTTTCCGGCGCTCTTCTTTTCTCGTTCCTCGGCTTCACGACCTTGAACATCTACAGCCAGGTGGGCCTCATCACCCTCGTAGGGCTCGTTTCAAAAAACGGCATTCTGATCGTCGAATTTGCCAACACCCTGCGTCACGAAGGCCTTCCGAAATTGCAGGCCGTCATTGAAGCCTCTTCCACCCGCCTGAGGCCGATTCTCATGACCTCCGTCGCCACGGTGTTCGGCCACTTCCCGCTCGTACTCGCAAAGGGCCCCGGCGCAGGCGCACGCAACAGCATCGGCGTCGTTCTGGTCACCGGCATGATTATCGGCACCATCCTCACCCTGTTCGTTGTGCCCGCAGTCTACATGGCATTTTCACGCGACGAAAAAGCGTAACACCGTCCTTCGTCTCGGCGAAAAACCGCGCAACCTCAAGCGCTGTTCGGACCGCCACCTTCCATCCTCTGGAAAATATCATGGAAGGCCATGCTTTTGGATTGTTTGCGACCGACTCCACAGACTAGCTAATGAGTATGTCTTCCACCCCTCTACATCGTCGTTCCTTTCTCAAATCTGTCTTGGCCGCAGGCGCAGCGCCTCTGCTTCTTCCCTCCCGCATTTGGGCCGCGCCCGTAGGCCCAAACGACACCATTCGCCTCGGGTTTATCGGCTGCGGCATTCAATCTAGAGGCCTCATGGGAGGCTTTCTCAAGCTGCCCAACACCAAGGTGGTGGCCGTCTGCGACGTCGACACCACGCGCAGGGAGGACCACAAACGCATCGTTGAGGAATTTTACACCAAACAGAGCGGCACCGATTTCAAGGGCTGCTCTGTGCACAATGATTTCCGGGAACTGCTCGCCCGTCAGGATGTGGACGCCGTTGTCATCGCCACCCCAGATCACTGGCACGCCATCATCGCCGTGGCGGCTGCCGCGGCGGGCAAGGACATTTATTGCGAAAAGCCGCTCACAGACACCATCGTTGAGGCCACATCGCTCATCGCAGCCATTCAAAAACATAACCGCGTTTTCCAAACGGGCTCCATGCAGCGGTCCGCCCGCGAGTTCCGCGTCGCCTGCGAGCTGGTGCGCAACGGAGTCATCGGCAAAGTGTCCCGCGTGGACGCTGGCTTTGGCGGCCCGGCGAAACCGTGCGATCTTCCTGCTGAAGATCTCGAGCCCGGGCTCGACTGGGATCTCTGGCTCGGACCCGCCCCCAAGCGCGAGTACAACGCCATTCTCAGCCCGCGCGGCGTAAACAAACATTTTCCCATGTGGCGCATGTACCGCGAGTATGGCGGCGGCATGATCACCGACTGGGGCGCACATCATCTCGACATCACCCACTGGGGCTTGGATATGGATCGCAGCGGTCCCTCGGAAATCATTCCTCCAGCTGATTGGGAAAAAGCACAGCAGGGTGCAACACTTATTTATCCCAACGGGGTCGAGGTCACGCACATCTCCAACAACGGCGTGACCTTTTTTGGCTCCGAGGGCGAAGTCTATGTCAACCGCGGGAAAATCAAGCTCACCTTGAAGGGTAAAGTGGAGGCTTCCTTCATGGCCAAGGAAGACCAACCCAGTCTCGCGGAACAACTGGATCGCCTGGAGAAAAACCACCTCGGCAATGCCAAGGTGCGTCTCTATTCCAGCGCCGACCACAGAGCGGACTTTTTGAGTGCCATGGTTTCACGCAAACAGCCCATAGCCGACGTTGAAACAGGTTCGCGCACCGTCATCGGCTGCCATCTCCTTGGCTTCGCGTATTACCACGGGCAGAAATTGAAATGGAACGCTGCCACCCATGAGTTCGCAGGCAACACGGGCGATGCCAAGTGGCTCCACCGCGAATACCGCGGCGCTTGGAAACTCGCTTAATACAGCGCATGAACGGCACGGCATCCGTATTTAGCGATGATGCCGTGCCGCCCTCGGACCTGTGGCGGTCCACAGAACGGTTCTGCGTCCTTGATACCTGTTTTGGCAATGGTTCTTCTTTTGCAACCCTCCGCAAAACTTGGAAGAACTCTCCCGGAAATTGTCGGAAGCTCCACTACATCGGTTTGTGCGGGGATCAAGACGCACCACCACCGCACGATTTCCAGCAAAGCTGGCCACTTCCTCTCCCGGGTCATCATCACATTCCGCTCAGCAATGATCCGGAGGTCCAGCTAACGCTTGTCTTTGGAAAAACCCGCAAAGCGCTGCAGACCCTTGCGGCCACCTTCGATCTTTTATTGCTGCTCGGGGAAGAACACCATGCGGCTGATCTCGCCCGGGTTTCACGTCGCGGAACCACTTTCTACACACGGAGCAAAAGTGAAGTCTTTTGGGATGCGCTCCAGCGGGCGGGGTTCACCATTGAAGAGAACTCCACGCTTTTCACCCGCGGCTCGTTTCGCGGAGCTCATCAGCGAACGCACTGCGCCAAACCCTATTCGGGAAGCAAACGCGCCATTGTCATCGGAGCGGGGCTCGCAGGTACGGCCGCAGCGGCAAGCCTGGCATCCAGAAATTGGAGTGTCACAGTTTTTGAAAAACAACAGGCACCAGCCATGGGGGCCTCCGGCAATCTATCGGCCGCCATCTCGCCCATGCTTTCCAAAGACGACGGTATCGCCGCGCGCTTATCCCGGGCATGTTTTCTGGCACTACTCGCGGAGTTACGCCGCTTGGACGCCTCTCCGCACCCCGCCAAGTGGGCTGCCTGCGGCCTGCTGCAGCTGGCGAAGGACGACAAAGAGGCCGCCCTTTTTAGGGACATCATCGAAAGCTCTGTTTATCCGCCACAGTTCGTGCGCTTCTTAAACAAGGACGAGGCGTCTGCGCAGGCTGGATGCCAAGTGCCTGGCGCGGGCTTTTATTTTCCACAAGGCGGATGGGTCAATCCGCCTTCTCTTTGCCATGCCAGACTTCACTCCCCTCAAATCCGCCTGTGCCACAATATCGACATCTCGGATATCGGCTTTGAGAAGGGAGTCTGGCGGGTACAAGACAAACACTCCGGATATCTCGAGGAAGCTCCCGTTCTCATTTTAGCGAATGCCTTTGAAGCGGCGCGATTTTCACAGTGCGAAAAAATGCATTTCAAAAAAGTGCGCGGTCAGGTGACTCACCTCGCGCCAACAGCCCTCCCCCCTTACCACGGCGTCATCAGCCGCAATGGCTACCTCACGCCCGCTCTCGAGGGGTTATGCAGCCTTGGGGCAACCTACGACTTCGACTCCGACGAGAAAGAACTCGATGCGGAATGTCAGCAAGTAAACCTGGCACGCATTTCAAGTCTGTTGGACGGCGTCGCGATCGGCCCCAGAGAACTTGCCGGGCGCGTCGGGTTTCGCTCCTTAACCGCAGACCGCCTTCCTGTGATTGGTGCCATACCCGACTATACCGCGCTTTCAACCGGAACTCCAAACGTCAAAACCATCGCTCGGCGGCAGGGCTTGTACGGGCTTTTGGGGCTGGGTTCGCGCGGGGTGGTCTGGTCAACCCTTGCAGGCGAGACGCTCGCGGCACTAATCGAGGGAGAGCCTTCGCCACTCCCCTCGGACTTGCTGGGCGCCATGGATCCGGCGCGCTTCTTGGAGCGGGAATATCGCAAATCAAATTCAACCCGGATGAGTTGAAGCACAGCGTTAAGCGCCGGTCCGGGGCTTGAAAAAGCCGCGTTGTTTTTCAGTGATCTCGAGCCCAAGTTTTTCCATGACTTGAAGCAAATCCTCCCACACCTTTCTTTTCTCAGTGTTGGACTGATTTCTCATGAGATAACCCGGGTTGAAGGTGGGCATCACTGGAATTCCCTGAAGATCATGCCAACGGGAACGCAATTTTCCTACGGTTTCGCTCGAACCAAAAAGCGCACGCATCGCCCCAGCTCCCATCGCCACGATCACCCTGGGCTTGATGATGGAAATTTGCGAAGCCAGGTACGGCGCGCACTGGGCGAGTTCAGCGATCGTCGGTGCGCGAGACGCGGTTTCTTCAGCAGAGGTGTCGGGACGACATTTCAGCACACTCGTAAGATACACCTGGGGGCGAGAAAGCCCCATCGCCAGCAGCATCTTATCGAGCAACCCGCCCGCCTCTCCGGCAAAAGGACGCCCCTCCTTGTCCTCGTCCACGCCGGGCGCTTCCGCCACAAACATCAACCCAGCATCCACCGCGCCCTCTCCGAAAATAACGTGGCGCCGAGTGGCAGCCAAATGAGCGCATAAAGTACACGGCAATACAGCATCCCGGAGCGCCAAAAGCTTTTCCTCGCGTGTTGCGCTCTCTTCGCTTGGCCTGATTGTGGGGAATACAAATAGCGCGGGCTTGGAGACCTTCGCCTCAGTCTGGGGTGCTGTGACGCTGTGCAGTACTGCCGGAGTAGGGAGTACTGCCGTACTGGTTCGGGGGCTGGGCACAGAAGGCGCGTCTGAAACCTTTTTGGCAGCCGCCGAGGCAGGAGTGCGCGGAACTTGAGGAGCCTGCAGGGCACACAATTGATCCAGAGAAGCAGCACTCGCTTTGAGCTCGCCACCCGAAACAGCGCGCCGTTGAAGCGCCTCAATGACAGTGTCTAAGCCCGCATTAAAAACGTCTGATTCAAGCATGGAGATCGGTGTTTATGGAAACCTACCTGGAAACCTGTCGCCCCACCGAGACTGCTTTTAAATCCGCGGCACTGGATTTCGCAGACTCCAGCATGGCGGCAACCTTTGCATCCGGAGCGCTGCCCAGGTCGAGCGAAATATGGTAGTGCCTCCGTGCCAGTTCGAGCGCCACGGGATGCCGCTGCAAATAAACAACGGCGAGGTTAAAATGAGCGCCGGGATCATTGGGTTCAATTTCCAAGGACCGCCGTAACTCCCCCTCCGCGGCAGAGTACCACTCTTTGCGGCCCAGCGTGAGCCCGAGCATGCGGTGCGCGCGTGCGTTTGAAGGATCCAGAGCAACCACTTGGGAAAACGCCGCAAGCGCAAAATCGATCCGCTCCTGCTCCAAATAAACCAACCCCAGTGCCAGCCATACGGACGTATTGTCGGGCGCGATGTTTTGCGCGCGTTTCAAAAAAAACTCGGCGTCGCCCCAGTTTTTTTCTCTCTGCGCAATCCACCCCAGATTGATCAAGCAACCCAGATGTTGCGGTTGTCTGGACAATACCTCCCTAAAGGTCTTCGTCGCCGCCCGTAGATCCCCTCGCCCCATCGCAAGCGCACCCGCTTTAAACTCAGCTTCTACATTTGGATCCACAGCCGAATCTCTCGCCGGGGCCTCTGGAACCGCCAAAGGCCGGAGTTGATAAGCGTCCTCTGCATCAATTCCCCGAAACGGCACTAGTTCCGCGCCCCTGGGAGAAATCCCCCCCAACACGCCCAGCGCCAAAAACGCCAGAAACGGGACCCGAAGCCACGGCAACGGCTGCCAACAAGGACCACTCTTATCGCCCATACCGTCCATAAATTCATGCCTTTCCCATTTCCCGAGACCGCTCGGCGGCGCTGCGCACCGCGCGGATCAACCCGGCGCGCACGCCGCAGACCTCCAGCGCCTCCAACCCTGCGATCGTTGTCCCGCCCGGACTGGCAACGGCATCCTTCAGTTTTCCCGGATGCTCTCCAGTGGAAAGCACCATCTCGGCCGCGCCCGCCAGTGTCTGGGCGGCTAGCTTTAAAGAAAGTTCACGCGGCAACCCCATTAAAACCCCTCCGTCCGCGAGCGCTTCGATCATTAAAAAAGCGTAGGCCGGTCCGCTTCCACTCAGCCCCGTCACTGCATCAAGCAACGGCTCTTTAACCTGTGCGGTGACTCCCACCGCGCCGAACAGCCTTTCCACAGTTTCGCCATCCTTAGGGGTGGCGGAGCCTCCCACCGCATACGCCGACGCGCCCTTGTGCACCAAGGCCGGTGTATTCGGCATGACCCGCACGATACGCACACCTGGCACCCCTGCCCCTGCCGCACTTTCAAGCGCGGCCAGAGAAACCCCGGCGGCAATCGAAACGACAAGCTTTCCGGCGAGTACGGGGCGTAATTCCTGCAAAACAGGAGCCACGTCCTGAGGCTTTACACACAAAAGAACCGTCTCACAGGCGCCCGCAACTTCCGCGTTTGTGCGCACCGCTTGAATCCCCGTTTCCCGCCCCAACTTTTCTGCAGCTTCGAAAAAACAATCGCTCGCCCAAACTTCTCCGGGCTGGCACACGCCCGCGAGCAGCACGCCCTTCACCAAGGCGGATGCCATCTTCCCACAACCTATCAATCCAAGTGTCATCGTGCTATTTTAACGCCAATCCTTCTAAAGCCAAACATTAGGATGCGAGAAAATTGACCCCACAAAAGCCCGCCCCGTTTACAAACGCCTCCCCCATTATTCCCCCTCGGCGTGCTTCCCCGCGGCGGACCGCCCTGTTCCACCCCCTTCACACTTTCAAGCCTTCACGCCTTCACGCCCGCTTGACTTGCCTTCAAATCTGGGACCACTAACACAGGAATATTCGAGTGCCTGATCAAACCGGCCGCCACACTGCCCACCAGCAAATTATAGAGGGCGCCATGCCCGTGAGAGCCCACAAGCACCATCCCCGCATCCCACTTTTTGATCCTCTCCAGAATCGAAGCCACTACCTGCCCCCACTGGTGCTCCACAAATACCTTAATCCCACGCGCTTCAAGCACCTCTTTCGCCACATTCAGCCGCGCTTCAATCGTTTTTTGCACCTCATTGTCGGCCAGGGCATAAGCTTGCGGCGACGATAACCCGGCGTAATCCACCTGCGGTTCCGTCACATTCAACACCACCACCTGCGCCCCCAACCTTTCCGCGAATGTAGCTGCCGCCGCGTAAAGCTCAGTGGTAACCTCCGAAAAATCCACCGCCACCAAAAGCGTATCCAGTTTCATCACCGCCTCCTTTCTTTTTGAACGTTATCTGTGCGCCCGATGCGCCCCCTTTGTCTCCCAAAAATTCCCCCACCTCATCCCTCATCCCTCATCCCTCATCCCTCATCCCTCATCCCTCATCTCCTCCTCTCCTCCTCTCCTCCTCTACTCCTCTACTCCTGTCCCCTGTTCCAAGCGCCTAAACGCGCTCTCACACACTGCCCTCCTCTCTTACATCGCACCACACGTCATGACGGATTTATTCGCCACGCCCAAGGCAAGCCATTCTTGCCCCAAGGCATCCTCTGCGCCGCTCGCCGAACGCATGCGCCCTGTCTCTCTCGACGAATATATCGGTCAGGAACATATTCTGGCCCCTGGCAAATTATTGCGGCGGGCCGTGGAAGCAGGCCGACTGAGTTCCATCCTTCTTTACGGTCCCCCGGGTACGGGTAAAACAACTCTGGCTCGTATCATTGCCACGACAACTGAAGCAGCGTTTGAACCCTTTAGCGGCGTGGAAAATTCAGTCGCGGACCTGCGCAAAGCCCTGCAGCGCGCCGCCGAACGCTTGCAGGTGAACGGCTCCAAAACAGTCCTCTTCGTCGATGAAATCCACCGTCTCAACAAATCCCAGCAGGACGTGCTACTGCCCTCGATGGAGGATGGAACCGTGCAGTTTATTGGAGCCACTACCCACAATCCCTACTTTGTTCTCACGTCCGCGCTCGTCTCGCGTTCCCAGATCTTCCAACTGGAACCGCTAACGCCACAGCACCTGAGCGCTCTCCAGAAACGTGCCATCGCTGATTCACTGCGCGGCCTGGGCCATATGCGAATTCAGGCCGATCCGCTCGCCTTGGACCACTTTGCCATTCAGGCTGAGGGTGATGCGCGAAAGTGTCTCAATGCTCTTGAACTGGCCGCTCTGACCACCCCGCCCAATAACGAGGGCTGCGTATGCATCGGCCTCGCGGAAGCTCAGGAGAGCATTCAACGCAAGGCCGTCGTCTACGACAGAGACGGAGACCAGCATTACGACACGATTTCCGCCCTGATTAAAAGCATCCGTGGCTGCGATCCCGATGCCTCCCTTTACTGGCTCGCTCGTATGCTGGTTGCGGGCGAAGACATTCGGTTTCTCGCGCGCCGCATGGTGATTTTAGCCAGCGAAGATGTGGGCATGGCGGATCCGCAGGCTCTCCCCCTGGCGGTTGCCGCCCTGCAGGCCGTGGAGTTTGTCGGTCTTCCAGAGGCCCAAATCCCGCTGGCCCACGCCTGTGTCTACCTGGCCACCGCTCCCAAAAGCAACAGGACCTACAGTGCCATACAAGCCGCTCGGAAGGATGTGGAGGAGGGCCGCTCGCTCGCCATTCCAAAAGCACTGCGTGATACACATTACAAGGGCGCAGACGCACTCGGACACCAAGGCTACGTGTACCCTCATGATTTTGAAGGCGCCTATATTCCCCAAGCTTATTTGAGCGAAGGCCGCCGTTATTATCATCCCACCGAAAACGGGGCCGAGCGCCGCGTCAAAGAACGCCTGGAATATTGGCGCAGTCTTTTTGATGCCGCTCAAACCGCTCAAGCGCAGCCGCTTTCCAAGAAATCCGGACCCTGAAAATCAAGCCCCGCCGCTGAGTTCAGCGACGACCTCGATATCCGCCGTCTGAGGAAACATGTCCACAGGCGTCACCCGCTCGAGCCTGTAGCCCCCGCGCACAAGCGCGCCTACATCACGCGCGAGAGTGGCTGGATCACAGGACACATAGATGAGCTGCTGCACAGGCATCGCCACCAGCAAGTCCGTGACTCTGGCGACCACGCCCGCCGCTGGCGGATCCAGAAGCACACACGTCCTCGCCCGGTCCGCTTCCCTCAGGGCGCTGCCCAAATGCGCGGATACATCGCCGCAAATATAGTGCTCGTTTGCATGCGCCTCGCGACGGGCTTTTGCCACGGCACCTTCGTGGCATTCAATCCCTAGAACCCGTTCAAATTTCGGAGAAAGCCGGTGTCCAAAAAAACCGGCCCCACAATAGGCGTCGATCAACGTGCCCCCTCCTTCTCCGACGCTCCCTTCCACCAACCCAACCAAAATCTCGGCAGCTCCATCATTGGTCTGCTCAAAAAAGCGCGAATCCCGTTTTGCCGCCAGACTTGTCTCTCCAGACACCGGCGGCGCTTCGCGCAAACGCCTCAACTGCGCGTTCACCTCAGGCGAAGCGATCGCACAATTTTCCACATCCACAATTTGATGTCCGTGCTTGGAATAAAAACCCGTGCTTCCGCGCGACGTATGCACTCGGATCCGATTCCGAAACGCCCAGGCATTGGGGGAGGCCAGCGCCGGAAGCACAGGCGGCTGAGAGATCCGCCCGACACGCTCCAGAAGCTCCGCAACCTGGCTTGTTTTCCATGCCAACTGCGTACTGTAATCCACGTGCTGATAGGCACAACCGCCACACCTCCCGAAGACCGCGCACTTCGGCACCTGCCGGATTGGGGAAGGTTCCACCACCTCCAAAAGTTCGGCCTCCGCGAAGTTTTTCTTTTGACGCACAATCCGCACCACAACCCGTTCTCCAGGAATGGTGAAGGGCACAAAAACCACCTTGCCATCGAGGCGGCCAATGCCCGCTCCCCCATAGGAAATGGAATCGATGAGCAATTGCTGGCTCATCGTTGTTCCGCCTTAAAAACAAGGCCCTGCAAAAATAACTTCGGCGAAGACAAGCGGGGGTGGTGCAGAGCTCTAAGGCATCCGTGTGGAGGGAGTCTGGACGCGGCAATAATCAAACCGTGTTTCAAACCCCAGTTCGGGTGGGAACTCCTCGTAACCGCCGTGCACCCAGGGCATCGGCCGTTTCAGAACCGGATCATAAGACCCCTTCGTCGTCGGAAAGGGAAACGTCACCACCTCGTAAACTCCAGCTCCGAACCGCACCAGCGTCCGCTGGATGCCGCGCACAATACCGTAACTGTTTGAGGCAGCGTTGCCTTCGTCGCTGTTGACGTTGTCCACGGACGTGAAAACCTCCGTAACGCCCAGCGCGATATTCGCAAGACCACGCCCCAACTTGCGGAACGGATCCTGCCGAAGCATCGGCGGATCCTGAATATCCGCCCGAAGGATTTGTGACCCTTCAAAAAACAAGCTTCCTGCGACCACGCTCAAAGTGGCGGCAACCAGTGACATTCTGGGGGTTCTCATGCCGTCGAACTTAACCCAACGCCCTCTCTTAGAAAAGGTCAAAACAAAGATTTCCGACAGATCAGCAGAATGCTTACCATCGCAGCCCTCCGCCCTTTTCCATCCAAAACCGCTCTTCTCCAAAAAGGACTTCCCTCCCAGCGCCCGCCCACAGGCATCTCATGGCCTCCTCTGCTTTATTGCTCGAAACGTTCGCCTCCGCCCCAGCTTTTCGCTCCGCCCTCCGGAAACGTTCAGGTCGCAAGGAACGGACTGACCCCATTCTTTTCGAAAATATCGTTCCAGATGCGCATCCCCTGTGCGTCTCTCTCATCACCCTCGCCCATCCCGGCCGCACCTGGATTATCTGCCCGGACACACGCGCTCAGGAACGTCTCTTTTCCGTGATCCAGCAATGGCTCCCAGAAGCCCTGTTTTTCCCAGATGTCCCCCCTCTTCCGACCGAAGGCGCCCTGGCCGATCCCGAAACCAGCGCGGAACGCCTTTCCATTGTCGAAAAAGTCCATGAAAACAGTCCGGCCACCGGCTGCATCGTTCTCACAAAATCTTCCCTGGAATCCTCCGTCCCCGACCTCGGAGCGCTGAGCAAATCGGAAATCCGCCTCCGCAAGGGGCAAACCCTGGACCGGGACGCCTTTATTAGCAGCCTCGAAAAACAAGGCTACGAAGTGGTCCCGCGCGTCTCTGAGCGCGGCCACGTTGCGGTGCGCGGGGGAATCCTAGATGTTTTTGGCGTCCAACACCTCACACCGGTACGCATTGAGTTCTTCGGGGACGAAATCGAATCCATCCGCAGCTTCGACCTCGATGCGCAAACATCCTTCGAAAACATCGAGGAATGCTCCTTCCTGGGGTCCGACCTTCAAGACACCCAAACCATCCCTTTCTTGGAGTTGATCCAAAAAAAAGACCGGATTGTTTACAGCGATGCCTCCCCCACCCCAGCGGAGGACCCGGCTTTACCCGCCACCCTCACGCCCGATTTGGGGGGCGAACGGTTCCTCGTCCTCACAGCCACTGCGCCTGACTCCGCCGTCGGCCCCGACACCCAGAAAACCGCCTGCTATGAAACACCGCTTGGCACCTTTAACGCCGGCGATTTCATCGTGGATGAAAACAAGAGGGAACTCTTTTTCAAACAACTCACCGAATGGCGCAATGAACACTGGAAGGTCTTCCTCTTTTGCAGAAACGAAAGCGAACAAGAACGCCTCCAAGAAATCATCCCACCCGTTGAAACCTCTTTCATTCAGTGGGTGGGTGGCGAAATCCCGGGCGGCTTTATCTGTCCGGGGGCCAAGGCTGTCGTTTTATGCGATGCTGATCTTTTAGGCCGCTCCACGCGAACTCTCCGGCAGAGACGCAGGCCCGTGGCGGAGGTCCTTAAAAGCGGAATGCCCAATTTCGCCGAGTTGGAAGAGGGCGAACTTGTGGTCCATCTCGAACACGGCATCGGACGCTTTGAAGGGCTTCGCGAAATTCCAAGAGAAGGCACCGTCGAACAGGTCCTTGTTATCTCCTTCGCCAATCAAGCGCGCATTTATCTCCCGCTCGACCAGAGTGCGCTGGTGAGCCGTTACATCGGCATTGGCAAACGCAATCCGCCCCTGAGCGAGCTTGGCGACGGCAAATGGGCCAAGGCGCGCAAAAGTGCCGAACACGCCATCTTTCACTACGCAGCCAAACTCCTCGCCCTGCACGCCGAAAGGGAAATCTGCGCAGGCTTCGCCTTTCCCCCCGACAACCACTGGGTCGAGGAGTTTGAAAACGCGTTTCCTTACAAAGAAACCGCGGACCAACTCACCGCCGTCGCCGCCGCAAAAGCCGACATGGAGTCCCACCGCCCCATGGACCGGCTCATCTGCGGCGACGTGGGTTTCGGCAAAACGGAAATCGCCATCCGCACCGCTTTCAAAGCCGTCATGGGCGGCAAACAAGTCGCCATGCTTGTTCCCACCACCGTGCTGGCGGAACAACATTACCGCAACTTCCGCGAACGCATGAGCGCCTTCCCCGTGCGCATCGACATGCTCTCCCGCTTTAGATCTGCGACCCAGCAGAAAGAAACCGTCCAGGGCCTCAAAGACGGCTCCGTCGACATCGTCATTGGAACACACCGCCTGCTCTCCGGAAAATTAGAATTCAAGGACCTTGGACTCGTCGTGATCGATGAAGAACAGCGCTTCGGCGTCCTGCACAAGGAAAAGCTCAAAGAACGTTTTCGGCGCGTCGACCAACTGACTCTTTCCGCGACCCCCATTCCACGCACCCTGTACCTCTCCCTGATGGGAGCCAAGGACATGAGCACGCTGGAAACACCTCCCGCCAATCGTATTCCAGTTGAAACCTTCATCTGCCCCTACGATGAACGCACTATTTCCGCTGCTATCAAACGCGAGACCGCCCGCGGGGGCCAGGTGTACTTTTTGCACAACCGCATCGAATCCATCCACCGCGTCCGCGACCGGTTGCAAAAACTCCTGCCCAAGGTCAAATTCCTCGTCGGCCACGGGCAAATGGACGAAACCGAGCTCGAAGACGTGATGCACCAGTTTGTCTCGGGCCAGGCGGACGTCCTCATCTCCACCACAATCATCGAAAGTGGTTTGGACATTCCCAATGCCAACACCATCCTCATCGACAGAGCCGACCGTTTCGGCCTCGCAGACCTCTACCAACTCCGCGGCCGCGTAGGCCGAAGCGACCACCAGGCCTACGCCTATCTTTTACTGCCGCGCGCCCTTCTCACCGTCGGAGAATCCCGCAAACGCATCAACGCCATCAAACAGTATTCCTCGCTCGGTGCGGGCTTTAAGATCGCGCTCCGGGATCTCGAAATCCGGGGTGCCGGCAACATTTTAGGCACCCAGCAAAGCGGACACATCTGCGCCATTGGCTTCGAGCTTTATTGCTCCCTGCTCAAACAGGCCATGGCCAAACACAAGGGGGAATGGCAGCAAACCCCGGCTCAATCCAACGTGTACCTCGACTTTGTCGCAGCCCGGGAACCCGATTTTATCGCCTCTGCGGGACAAAAGGCTCCCGCCTTTTTGCCAATGCAGTACCTCGCCGATTCCCAGCCCAGGATCGAGGCCTACCGGAACTTGTCGGCCATCCAAAGTTTGGAGGCGCTCGAGAAACTTGCCGCCAACTGGCGGGACCGCTTCGGCGCGAGATTTCCCGAAGCCGTCGAGAACCTCATGACCCTCGCCGCGATCCGCATCGAAGCCGGCGCCAAGAACGTGACCTCCGTCGAGGTCAAAGACAACAAAGTCATGCTTCGGCGCGGGGAAGACTATGTCTTGATCGGCCAGAAGTTCCCCCGCTTGTCGCAAACCCTGCCGCCCTCCCTCAAGCTCAACAGCCTGCTCAAACTCATCCAGCAGCTTTAAACCGCCCTCCCGACCGCGCGGGCCTTGTTCTCGGACTCGGGTTGCTTGACAGGAACAAGGCCGGTTGACACGCCCACTGCTTTAGATTGGGCGGGAGCGGGCCGTTGTATTAACCTTCACCCCAAGGGGCAGGACTCTGTGTGTATCTGAGGCGCCCTCGCTCACAGCCTTCACTTACGCCGATGAAAACCGTTTCCCCCAACCAAGCCGAGCGGATCCATCAAACCAAGGTAAAGCATAAACAAATCGCGGTTGCCGTGCACCAAAGAGCAATCCGCCAAACCCGCCAGAAGATAGCGTGGGCCGTTTTAAACCACACCGAGGAAACCTTCGCACAGGCGCGGGAAACACTGGCGCGCCAGGTACGACGCTGTGGCAACCTTCCGCGTTACCGGGCATGGGCGCGGATTCTCAGCACCCCTGCGGAACCCATCGCCAAAGAACTCCTCCGGGAGGATGCCCGCGTGCAGCAGCGCAACTCCTGCCACCCGTTTGGCAACGCCCTCGCCATCTATGAAGCGCATCAACCAAAATGATCTGCTCGAGGCGGCGGAAGCCGTCGCTCAAATCACCGGGCAGTCGCACATTTTTATCGTCGGCATGGCCGGAAAAAAGACCTCGACGGAGTCCTGCAGATTCTTGCCAGCGGCGCCGTGCAAACCTCAGAAATCCGCGATTTTATAGAAACCGCGGAAGTTCCTGAAACGACAAAGAATGGCGTCTTGGAGACCTTGCAAAAACTTCTACACAAACGCAAAGCCTGATACGCAACAATGCGGAGTGAAACACCCCGCCCTTGGATTAACGTAGATGCTGCAATGAAAGCCCGGCATAATTTATACAAGTATCTGCGGAAGAGAATGATGTAAATCAAAAAACTCGTTTTGGTCTCACCCACTGGGTGAGCCTCCGTGCACTGTCTCCAAAGCCGTGGAAAACATGACTGTCTTCCTCATGTGCTCAATTTCCCATGGACCGCGAAACCGCCTGAACCCAGAGGGTTCCCAGCCATTTGCCGGTCGGTTGAGCGAAGCGAAACCACCGGTACCTTCCAGCCCCACAAACACGCATCCCAAAGGGATGCCAGAGTGTGCTGGGGCTGTCTGAAGCTGCGTGATACCGGTGAAGAACCTACGCTTGGCGCAGTCTTGCATCCCTCCGGGATGCCTTGTTTTGTGGTCTGAC
>CANJPY010000031.1 GCA_947476255.1 Chthoniobacteraceae bacterium
CGCCTCCATCCAGCGGGTTCATTTGTGAGCAAGCGAAGGACTTCCTCCGCCTCTCCGTGCACATCCAGTTTGCTTCGTGGTCTTCCCATCCATCGAGTCTGAGGGTTCCCTTAATTTTTGCAACTCTAACCATATATTTGGTATCAGATGGCGTTTTCCCAAATTTCTCTCCCCTTTTCCGAGTTTTTGTCACGTGCCGTCCCTTACTGTCCCGCGTTGACCCTTAGTGGCCCGCACTGTCCTGGTTCCGAAAAAAACTCCTCTCTGTAAGGTGATTTCCGATAGCAATCGGCAGCATCCAGCTAGCCACTGCAGGATTTATATTAATTTAAGTCTTCCCGCAGGATACAGCCAGACACACTGGGAGTTTCGAACACGCGCGCGTTTTAGGCCAGGTATGCGCGACGGCGTTTGTACGATTTAGGCGGCGTCTTCTTTAGCGAGCGTTACTGCGAAGGCTCGGTATTTTTGAAACAGCATCCCGCAACGTCTGCTCCTCATGATGAGTGTAACGATCGTTCATCCTTGTGGATGCGTGGCCTGTCAGTTTCTGGCGTAACTCCTGAGAAACCCCAGCGTTTGCCAAAGCGGAGTTGAAGGAATGCCGTAACGAGTGAAACGAAAGGCTGCTCTGTGAACGTCCGGCGCTATTTGCTTCGGCCTGCCTCAACACGCGCCCCACAATGCCGGTGCGCTCCATGATTCGTTTGAATTGCATCGAAAGCCCGCTTTTACCGGTTCCCGATTTGCCAGCGAGCGTTGTAAAAATGGGCGTTTTGCTTCCTCCCCGAGGTTGTGAGCGGAGCCACTTTTGCAAGTCACCCGAGATTGGAATGGTGAGGTGACCGCCCGTTTTCGCGGCTGTGGTTCGCAAAACTCCTTCCTGTGCATCAATGGCTTCCCAGCAAAGATTCGTAATATCTTTGAGGCGAAGGCCCGTGAAGTAGGCGGTTAAAATGACACCTTTCCAGTCGCCACCGGCTGTATTGCAAAGCGCCTCCACTTGAGCGGGTGTGAACACATCCTTTTCGATTTGAACGTCATTCTTCAGTGCTTCTACGCCAGTACATGGATTTACCGTGATGTAGCCGAGCTTTTGTGCCGCCGTAAATGGAGAGGACAATACCTTCCGGACGGTTTGGTTTACGGTGGAAGGGGAGTGTCCCCCCTTTGTTAAGGCATCCCGAAAGCCCCGGATGTCGCGCGCTGAAATCGCCGTCAAAGACTGCGATTGCCGATCCCCGAGGTGTGTCAGGAAATCACGGCAGACTTGCTTGTACTTTAACAGTGTTCTGGCACCTGTGGCACCGACCTTCCCAGCCAGCCATTCCTCTAGCCATTCTTTGCAGGTATGAAAGTTCAGGGGCATTCCCGTTGCCTGCTCGTGGATTTCAGAAAGCACCCGTCGACACTGGCTTTCCACTAAACGTCCTGCCCTCCCAGCTTTCGCAGCGGTTTCCCATTCCACGGCCAGCCGTGAAGCCAAGGCGCGGTCCTTGGTCTTGGTCGATTTCTTGAGCCATCGACCTTTGGCATCCTGAAAACTGGCGAACCAATATGGGCTTTCAGGACGTTTGAGGAGGCTTGCCATAAACTGGGAAGGAAAGTGGGAAAGTGTACAGCTATCCGAGGGAGTCCGCCATTGAATCTTATCTCTGTAAACTATTGGAGTTGAATGGCGTGGTTCTAGACGAGGGTTCGATTCCCTTCACCCGCTCCACTCTTTAAAATCAAAGAGTTACGCAAAAACCGAGGCGAAAACCGCTAAAGTTCAAACACAGTCACGGTTTTCCGAGCCCGTCTGTCGCCGTCTATAGGCACGTAATAAATAGGATTACCCTACCCTTGGATATTCCACCTTGGGAAGCTCAAGCTCTCGCCGCCTGCCGTCGGAACACCTACTTCGGTTCCCTCGGCACCCCCCCAATGCATGAAGCAGGCCGAAATGGTGAATGGCATTCTCGGCCGGCGGCATGTCCTCGATACAAATAAAGGATTCAAGTCGCTTCCGGTCGACGCTTCTCCACGCGCTACGGCCCCAAATCACACAGGAGCCTCACTGCATTGTGTAGACACAGCGCGAAAATGACCGCCGGAGCTCTGCTGGCGACATTTGGAACAGCTTACAGCAGAGGCGCCGTCGTGTAACAGCGAAGCAGGCGAGCCTCCCTTGGGCGGGTTGCAGCAACGGACCTTCACGGGTGGCATCCCGGTATTTGCACGGCGTTCAAATAAAATCGGGGCAAGGCAGCGCGCTGACTGAGATCGGGCTCCGTTATCAGTAGCCCTTCAGAAAGGTCGCTTTCCGTTGGTAAGCGGGCCAAGGAAATCCGTAAAACGGTACAGAGAGTGACACTTGTCAGCTCACCTCTCATTTTGAAGCAGGCACGGGCCACTTTCGCATTTCTCCACCCCGTGCATTACCTCCGGTTTAATATGTGGATAGACTATACCCTTTTAAACATGTAATTCATACGGCTCTCCTCCATAGCTAAGAAGGTCGCCTCGCAGCAGCTTTTTCCCGCAGCACTGCAAGTCGATTTCGCCGCGAATCCTGCCACCCCATGTCCACCCAAAGCCGCACGCCATCCAATTGGATCGCCGTTACCGACTCCCAGTTCCCGTGGGAAGACGAGGCCCTGCGCTTTATCCGCGACAAATTCCCGCCGGGCGCGGATTACCACGCCTGGTCGAACTTCGAATTCCTTGCCTCCGACGGGTCCATCAACGAGGTCGATCTTCTCGTAGCCTCCCCTTGGGGCATTTTCCTGGTTGAGATTAAGAGCCGCCCCGGCTGTCTCTCCGGCGATCAGGCCGTCTGGAGCTGGACCTCGTCCGAGGGACGCCGCCACACGGTCGACAACCCTCTCCTGCTCACCAACCGCAAGGCCAAGCGCCTCAAGAGCAGCCTCGCTTCGCAGCCCGCCCTCAGGCGGTTCAAGCCGCCCTTCATCCAGCCCCTCGTCTTCTGCTCGGCTGAAACCCTCGACATCCGCCTCGCCGAGGATGCCCGCAATCTCGTCGCCTTCCGTGACGACGCCTTTCCGGGAAAGCCCGGCATCCGCGGCGCCCTCTTCCGCCGGGAATGTCCCGGCTTGCAGAGAGCCTCCGAACGCCTCGTCGACGCCCCCACGCTGAAGTCCTTCGCACAAGCCATGGCCGATGCCGGTCTCCGTCGCAAAAAACGCCGTGTCGCCGACTTTGAACTGGACCAACTCCGCTACGAAAGCCCGGCGGGCCTGTTCCAGGACTGGGTCGCTCATCACACCACCGAAAAGGCCACCCGACGCCTCATCCGGATCTACCTGCGCGACAGCCGCACGCAGGATATTGAACGCCGCGCCATTTCCGACATGGCTCTCCGAGAATACCGCGTCCTCGAGCGGCTCACCCACGCCCACATCCTCAAGGCCCTCAACCCCGCGGAGTCTGATCTCGGCCCAGCCATCATCTTCGGCTTCGATCCCACAGCGCAAAGGCTCGACCACTTCCTGTCCGAAAACGCTGCCACCCTCGACGTCTCCCAGCGCTTCGAAATGTTGCGTCAAATCGCGGATGCCGTCCGGTACGCCCACGACAAGAAAGTGCTCCACCGCAGCCTCTCGCCCCACAGTATTTTCGTGCTCCGCGACCGCGACGGGCGCCCCAAGGTCCAGATCTACAACTGGCAAACCGCCACTAAAGTCACCGACGGCAGCTTCAGCGGACTCACCAACCTCACCCTCACCCAGCACGGCGCGGAGATGGTGGATGACCCGACCCGCGTCTATCTCGCCCCCGAATCCTTCACCTCGGACGCGGTGCCTTCCGAGAACGAGGACGTCTTTTCCCTCGGTGCTCTGGCCTATTTGATTTTTGGCAACCAGCCTCCCGCTTCCGATGCGGCGGAGCTGCTCCAAAAACTCCGCGACAGCGCCACCCGCTCGCTCGACCTGCGGCAGATCGCTGACGGAGTTCCCGATTCCATCGCGGATCTAGTCCGTTTGAGCGCTCGGTCCTCGCCCGCAGAACGCTGTTCCGTCGCCGATTTTGTCGAGCACCTCGATATCATTCTCGAGGAACTCACCCGCCCCGCCCACGAAGTCACCGACCCGCGCGAGGCCGATAAAGGCGACATCCTTTCCAACGGCTACGTCGTCGAGAGGGTGCTAGGCCGCGGTGCCAGCGCCATTGCGCTTCTGGTCCACAAGGGGGAGGAACGCCGCGTCTTGAAGGTGGCCAGGGAGCACGGGTTTAACCAACGACTCCGCGACGAATTCGCACTCCTCAAGCAGCTCAACTTCCCGAATATCGTTCAGGTCTATGAACCATGCGAGTTTCCCAACGTGTTTGGGTTCACCGTCGAGTTGGCAGGTGAACGCACGCTTGCCCGTTCGTTGAAGGAAGACGGGACACCCGGCCTCGAACTTCTCCAACGTTACGGAGAGGAGTTGCTCCACACCGTCCAGCATCTCGACGAGGAAGGCGTGTTTCACCGCGACATCAAACCCGAGAACATCGGGATCTCGGAAGCCGCTCCGAAGACACGCAAACGCCTTCGGCTTTTTGACTTTTCCCTCGCCGCAGTGCCCCCCACAGAAATCCGGGTCGGCACCTTGGAATACCTCGACCCTTTTTTGGAAGAGCGCAAGGCCCGCCGCTACGACCTGAGTGCCGAACTGTATGCCGTTGCCGTGACCCTTCACGAAATGGCGACCGGAGCGCGTCCAGTTTGGACAAGCGGCCACCCGCTGGCCTCCAAGGACGAGGAGATCACCGTCCGCTCAGAACTCTTCGAGCCGGATTTGCGGGAAAAATTTACCGCGTTTTTCAGCCGGGCGTTCCGACGGGATTACCGGCAGCGCTTTGACAATACCGCGGAAATGCTCCGCTCCTGGACCGGATTGTTCGAGACCGTCCATCTCCCCTCCATTCACTCAGAACACACCACTGAAGAAGGAAGGGAACGCGCCTCCTCCGAGCACCTGCTCGAAACTGCCACGCCCCAGACACAGCTCACCTTCCTCGGGCTCAGCACCCGGCTCATGAACTTCCTCGAACGCCAGGGGATCGCCACCGTCACCGATTTGCTGGGATTCCGTTTTGGCAAGTTTGAGAAGTTTGTCGGGTTTGGCCGCAAGTCCCAGCTGGAGCTGATCCAGGTGCACGCGCGCCTGCGCCAAAAGTTCCCCTCCATTGAGGCCAACGGCGCCACCACGGCCGCCTCCACCGGGGAAGAGACTCCCGCCAACTCCCCCGCTCCCGATACCTTGGAAGCAGCCGCCCGGGACGCTCTTTTCCTGAAAAAAGGACGGGCCAACACCGAACGTGACGTTCTCCAGCCCTTTCTCGGTGCCACGGAAGCTGCGGACGAAGATCCGCTTCTGTGGCCCGGACAATCCGATCTCGCCCACCGGGTCAAAGTCACCCAGGGCCGGATCGGCCAGATCGTCTCTGCCGCACGCACCCGCTGGGGCAAATCGCCCGCTCTGGGAAATCTGCGCGACACTCTCCACGAAGTACTCCTCGCCCGCGGCGGCGTCATGGGTCACCGCGAACTCGTCGCTCATGTTGTCGCCTCCCGGCCCTCTTCCTCGGAGGAGTCCGAGCGCACGAGGCTCGCCGGCGCAGCCGTTCGAGCTGCCTTGGAGGCGGAACGCATTACAGAGGAACCCCGGTTCTCAGACTACCGCACGGGCGACCGGATCTTCCTAGCTGTCCATCCTACACTCAAGGGGTACGCCTCGCAGTTGGGCAAAGTCGCCGATCGACTCACCGAGGAGGACTCTCTGCCCGCCCCCTCCCGCGTGGTGGAAGAACTCCGCGCCATCTCGTTCCCTGCCGACATCCCGGACCTGCAGCCTCCGAACGAAGCCCGTCTGCGCCAGTTGGCCGTGGCGGCCTCCACCCGGGCGGACCTTTCTTCCCGCGGCGAGATTTATCCCGTCGGCCTCGACGCCCACCGCGCCGTCCAGCTTTCCCGGAACGCCCTCTGTGGCGAGGAACTCTCCTGCGAGGAAATCTCCCGCCGTCTGAAGGCGCGTTTTCCAAAGTGCGCCGAACTTCCCAAGCGCCCCACGCTCGACGCACTCCTCGCCGAAGTCGGTCTCGATTGGAACCCAACCGCCGCCGGAGGCGTGGGCGCCTACCGCACCAAACAGTCCGAGACCAGTCTGCCCACCTATTCGCTCGGGTCGCGCATGACCACGCGCAGCACCAGCCGGATGTTCGTGGCCACGGATCCCGACCTCGTGGAGGCCGTGCAGATCGAAGAACGCCTCCAGCTCAGCCGAAGGGATGGCGGCTACCTCGTCCTTACCGTCCGCCCCTCCCACCTCGACCGCGCCCGCGAAGAACTCGAAGCCCGCTTCGAACTCGAGAGCCGCGATCTCGACGCGCTCTTCCTCGACGCCCTTCGGACCGAGGCCGACCGACTCGGGGCCAAGTGGGACGTCGTCCTCGCAGCCGATGCCGCGGAGCGTGGTTCAGTCGCCTGGAGCCGCCTTCAGCAGTTGGTGGACAGGGCGCTGCCTGCCATCGAAACCTCCCTCCGTTCGGCGGCCAAAACGCAGCTCGTCCTCTATCCCGGCCTCCTCGCACGCTACGGGCGCATGGGGCTCATCCATACCTTGGCAGCGGACATCGGCCGCCCTGGCGGACCCCGCGGTCTCTGGATTCTCGCGCCGGAAGACGGCCAAAACCCGCTTCCCACCATCGCCGGACAGCCCATCCCCATCATCAACGCCGCCCATCATACCCGGCTCACCGAACACTGGCTGCGCAACACCCACCGCGCCGCACACGCCTGATTTTTCCCGTGATCGACTCCGACCGCCTCCTCTCCGACCTCCAAGCCCGCGTCACCCAACTCCGGGACGATCTCCGCGCCCGCTGCGACGCCGACCCCGCCGCACACGCCCCACTCCTGGCCCGTTACGAAGCGGCCAAAACCTCCGGCCGCACAGCCGCCACCTACAACGCCTGGCGCGAAGACGAACTCGACCAGATCGCCGTCGCCTGGGTGCTGGCCACCGTCTTTGTCCGTTTCCTCGAAGACAACGCACTCGTGGACACCTGCGCACTCGCGGGGCCTGACCGCGCGGGATTACGCCGCGCGTGGGACTCCCACGAACTGTTTTTTCAACAGAACCCGCTCTCGACGGAACGCGAGTATCTGCTCCGGATTTTTGAGGACACCGCAAAGCTGCCCGGAATGGCCGCCCTCCTGGACCGCCGCCACAACCCCCTCTGGACCCTGGCGCCTTCGGGCGATGCCGCAAAGGCCCTCATCGACTTCTGGCGCCGCGACAATCCCGAAACCGGCCATCCGCTTCACGACTTTTTGGATCCGGACTGGAACACGCGTTTCCTCGGGGACCTCTACCAAGACCTCTCCGCGATGGCCCGCAAACGGTTTGCCCTGCTGCAAACCCCCGATTTTGTGGAGTCCTTCATTCTGGACCGCACCCTGACACCGGCGATCGAGACGTTCGGGTTTCGGACGGTGCGCATGATCGATCCGACATGCGGCTCCGGGCACTTTCTGCTGGGCGGCTTTGCGCGCCTCCATTCGCTCTGGCTGGAGGCTGAACCCGACGCCGTTCCTGCCAAACTCGCACAGAACGCCCTCGATGCGGTGTTCGGCGTCGATCTGAACCCGAATGTCGTGGCCATCGCCCGGTTCCGGTTGTTGCTCGCCGCGCTCCGGGTCTCGGGGACGCGCCAGTTGCGGCACGCGCCGGATTTTAAGATCCACGTGACCACCGGTGACTCGCTGCTGCACGGGGCCCGGTTTGATGAACAGGGGAAGCCGTATTTTACGGAGCGTCAGACCATGTTTGAAGGCACCCACGAGGAGTTTCAGGATGAACTCAAGCACCACTACGAGGTGGAAGACAACGCGGCGCTCAAGCGCATCCTCGGCCAGCAATACCACGCCGTCGTAGGCAACCCGCCATACATCACTGTGAAGGACAAGGCTCTCAGTGAGCTGTACCGGAACCGATATGCATCCTGTCACAGGCAGTATGCTTTGTCGGTACCGTTTATGGAGCGGTTCTTTGATCTCGCACTCAAGGGTGATGGCCCCCCGGCGCGGTCTGCGGGGTTCGTGGGGCAGATCACGGCGGACTCCTTCATGAAGCGCGAGTTTGGAAAAAAACTGATCGAGGAATATCTCCCGCGCTTGGACCTCACGCATGTGATCCACACCTCGGGTGCCTACATCCCCGGACACGGCACACCCACGGTCATTCTTTTTGGAAAAAACCAACCGCCCGCGAGTGACAATATCCGGACGGTGCTGGGCATCCGCGGCGAACCATCCACGCCCGCCGATCCCGCACTGGGTGTAGTATGGCAGGCTATTCTCCGGCAGGTGGACCAGGGAGAAAGCCAGAGCGAATGGATGAGTTCAGCCGACTCCGAGCGGGCGAAGTTCTACCAGCATCCTTGGAGTATTGGCGGCGGCGGTGCGACGGAGTTGAAGGAAATTATTGAAATCGATTGTGAGCGAACGCTCGTAATTGAGTCAGAAGCACCAATCGGTAGGGCTGTCCGTATTGGGGAGGAGGAAGTGTTTATTTTTGATGCTGTGCGGCTCAATCATGCCGAAGTTTCAAAGGCACAGTTTCGACAGTATCTTGTCGGAGAGGTCGTTCGTGACTGGGTTAGCTCCCCTGAAACGTGGGTTTGGTATCCATATTGTGGGGAATCGCAAAAGTCTGAAGTCTTGGAGAGATTGTGGTTTTGGCGTGCGACTCTTGAAAACCGCACAACTTTTGGGGGGAAAATTAGGGATGTAAGTTCTCATTGGGCTGTATATCAACAACATACGGCTTCTGCCTACAGAACGCCGCTTTCCATAGCCTTCGCCGAAGTCGCCACGCACAACCACTTCGTCCTCGACCGGGGCGGCAAGGTGTTCAAGCAAACCGCGCCAGTCATCAAGCTGAAGCCCGAGGCCACGGAGGAAGATCATCTCCGGTTGCTCGGCGTCCTCAACAGCTCCACGGCTTGTTTTTGGCTGAAGCAGGTGTGTCACAATAAGGGCGACTCGACGGACCAGCATGGTGCTCGCACGACTGGAGATGTGGCGTTCAACACATTTGCATTCAACTCTACCCAGATTGCCAATCTTCCGCTCCCCGCTCGCCACCCGATCCAGCTCGCAACCTCGATTGTTCACGCCGCTGACTCTTTGCAGGCCCTCTCCCCCGCTGCGGTGCTCGCGAATTGGACCTCCGGCGACCTGAAGGCGCAGCTCGGGCATGAGCGGGAGGCTGCCGCATTGGAGCGGCGCCGGATGATCGCCTGGCAGGAGGAACTGGACTGGCAGGTATACGAGGCGTTCAGCCTGGTTGCGGCCGTGGACGCCTTGAGTGTGCCGGAGGAGACGGCGGTGGAGTCCATCCCGCCGGAGGGTATCGCGCTGGGGGAACGGGCGTTTGAGATCGTTCTGGCACGGCGGATGGCGGCCGGAGAGGTGACGACCACCTGGTTTACCCGACACGGTTCGACGCCGATTACCGAAGTGCCGGGCCACTGGCCGGCGGCGTACCGTGAGCGCATGGAGCGCCGGATTGCGAGGATCGAAAGCGACCCGAACATCCGGCTCATCGAGCAACCCGAATACAAACGGCGTTGGAACACCGAACCGTGGGACGAACAGTTTCAAAAAGCGGCCAAGGACTGGCTGCTGGCCCGGTTGGAAGGCTACTTCTTGGAGGGCAGTCGGGTGTGTGCACTCGCGGACGGGTTTGCGCCCACTGGGTTTGCCGCGGCGCAACGGCCCGCGTTGACCAGCACGAACGCCCTCGCCGGGATCGCCCAGACGGATGCCCTCTTTCTGGCCGTGGGGGAACAACTCCAGGGCGGCCCGGGTTACTCGGTCCCAGCCTTGGTGCGGGAACTGGTGGAATCGGCGAGTGTACCGTTTTTGCCGGGGCAGCGGTACAAGGCAAGCGGGCTCTTAAAACGCGCGGATTGGGAAAGCGTGTGGGCACTGCAACGCCGGGAGGACGCCATCGACGCGGCCCTCGGGGTGGACGCGCCGGGCATCTCGGACACCGAACAGACCACCCGCAAACAGACCGCCGCGCTCCGCAAACGCGCCGAACTGGGCGACATCCCCGTCCCTCCCAAGTACGGGAGCGGCGATTTCAAGAAGGCGGTCTGGTGGTCGCTCCGGGGCAAGCTGGATGTGCCCAAGGAACGGTGGGTGTTGTATCCCGGGGTGGAACGCAACGAGGATCCGAGTCCGGTGATCGCGTGGGCGGGCTGGGATCATGCGCAACAGGCGCAGGCATTGGCGGCGTATTACATGGAGGCGCGTCAAACGTGGGCGTTTGCGCCGGAGAAACTGCGACTGCTGCTGGCGGGGCTGCTGGAGCTGTTGCCGTGGCTACACCAATGGCATTGCGCCGTGGATCCCGCCTACGGGGCAAGTCCCGCGGAATCCATCGAGGCGCTGCTGGACGCCGAATGCCACGAACTGGGCCTGACCCGGGTCGATCTGGAAACCACACGCATGAGCGAGTCCGCCGCCGCCCCCCGCGAACGCAAACCGCGGGCGACGAAGAAAACGAAGGCAACTGCCGAGGTCCAAGAAGAATTGCCTGCAATTTGACATCAGACCGAGATGCCATCATAGTGTTGTCATGGTAAGAACTCAAATCCAACTGCCGGACGAACTGTTTGCACGCGCCAAGAAACTGTGTGCAGCACGGGAGATCTCCCTTGCTGAGTTGGCAAGGCGGGGCATCGAATACACTCTGAGTGTGTATGCGCCGGAAGCGGATCCCGAGTGGCAACTCCCGACTCCAAGGAGTCTGGGGTGGCGTGGGCTGACGGATGACGAACTCAAGGCACAGGCGCAGATAACCTCCACAGAGGCCTCTCTTTCGTAGCCATATGCTTTCGATTGACACCAACATTCTGTGGCATGGATTCAATGCCGACTCACCCCAACACGGGTCTGCCTATGCCTGGCTGCAGTCGATGCAGGCTTTGGAGGACGTGGCGATTTCAGAGTTCATCCTGGCGGAGTTTTACGGGTTGTTACGGAACCCGGCCGTTTTGAAGCAACCGTTGGGAGCCGCAGATGCTGCGGCTGTGGTGCAGGTGTACCGCCGCCACCCCCGGTGGCGGCTACTCGGGTTCCCGATGGAGAGTCTGCCGATGCACGAGAAGCTGTGGCAGGAGGCGAGCAAAGAAGGGTTCGCCTTCCGTCGCATCTATGACGTCCGCACGGCGCTGAGTCTTCTTTCCCAGGGCGTCACGGAATTCGCTACTGCAAACACGAAAGATTTTACCGGCATCGGTTTCCGGCGGGTGTGGAATCCGCTGGCGAGCTGAGTTTTTTGAACAGGCCTCCTTTTTTATGCCCACCCTCCTGCGCGACCTCATTGAAATCCCCGAGTTTGTTTCCAAAGGGGACTTTGTTTTAAAGCTGACCGAGGGCACGGATCCGAGCCGAGTTCAGGACACGCTCAAAAACTATGTGGTCACGCCGGAGCTAACCTCGTGTTTTGGAGATGCGCTCAAGATGGTACGAACGGCGGTGGAAGGGAGCACGAGCAAGGCGGCCTATCTCGAGGGAAGCTTCGGTGCGGGGAAAAGCCATTTCATGGCGGTGCTGCATCTGCTTTTAGCGGGCAACCCCGAGGCCCGTTCGATACCCGAGCTGGGAAACGAAATCGCCAAGCATGCGGCCTGGCTTGAGGGGAAGAAATTCCTGATGGTGCCGTTTCACTTTCTGGCAGCGGACAGCCTCGAGTCTGCGCTTTTCAAGGGGTACACGGATCTGGTCCTGAAACAGTTTCCGGACAAGCCGTATCCGGCGCTCGTGACCTCGACCGCCCTGTTGCAAAACGCAGCACAGTCCCGTGCCTCGATGGGGGACGCCAAGTTTTTTGAGATTCTCAACCGGGGTGCAGCCGGTGCGGGTGAAAGCGATGGCTGGGGCGAACTCGGGAGCGGTTGGGATGCGGACACTTTTGAGCGAGCCGCCCGGAAAACCCCGGCTGACAGCGAACGGATCCGGCTGGTGGGCGATCTGATCGAGACGCATTTCCCGGCGATGCGAAACACGTCGGATTATTTGAGCATCGACGACGGGCTCGCGGTGATGAGCCAGCACGCGAAGGATCTTGGGTACGACGCGGTGATTCTCTTTTTGGACGAACTCATCCTGTGGCTGGCGAGTCACGCTGCGGATGTGAATTTCGTGAGTCGCGAAGCGCAGAAACTGCCCAAATTGGTGGAGGCGCAAAACCTGCAGAGGCCGGCGCCGCTCGTGAGCTTTATTGCGAGGCAGCGTGACCTGCGGGATCTTGTTGGACAACACATTGCGGGGGCTGAAAAGCTGGGGTTTGTGGATGTGTTGCAGTACTCAGAGGGCAGATTCGAGCACATCAAACTGGCAGACCGAAACCTGCCTGCGATTGCGGAAAAACGGATTCTGCGTCCCAAGAACGGGGCGGCAAAACTCGAAATCGACGCCGCGTTTTCGAGCACCGCACAGGTCCGGGAAGAGGTGATGAAGGTATTGCTCACGACCAAAGGGAGGAAGGAGGAGTTCCGGCAATTGTACCCGTTCAGTCCGGCGCTTGTGGAGACGCTGGTGGCAGTGTCCTCGCTTCTGCAAAGGGAGCGGACGGCGATCAAGGTGATGGTCCAGTTGCTGGCGAGACAGCGGGATACGCTGGCGTTGGGAACGATCATTCCGGTGGGTGATTTGTTCGATGAAATCGCAGAGGGCGACGACGCCTTCAGTGTCGCGATGAAGACGCACTGCGATAAAACCAAGAAGCTGTATTCCCAGCAACTGCGCCCCCTGTTGGAGCGGACCAATAGCCTCACCTTTGAAGAAGCTGCCGCGTTGCCGTTGGATGACCCAAAGGCAGCGGCCCTACGCACGGACGACCGCCTGATCAAGACGCTGTTGCTGGCCGCGTGGGCGCCCGAGGTGGAGTCGCTCAAGCATATGACGCCGCAGCGCCTGGCGGCGTTGAATCACGGCACGATCAAAGCGTTTATCCCCGGACAAGAAGCGCAACAGGTATTGCGCAAGTGCAAGGAATGGGCGGCGCAGGTGGGCGAACTGCAGGTGCAGGAATCCGGCGGTACGCATTTGATTTCGATCCGGATCACCGGGATTGATCTGGCGCCGATCCTGGAGCGGGCGGAGTCTGTGGACAATTACGGGAACCGTGTGGCCCGGATCAAGATGTTGATCTTCGAGGTGCTGGGTTTGTTCGAACAGACTGAGTTGCGGTTGCGGCACACATTTCGTTGGCGAGGAACAGACCGGGAGGCAGAGATCCAGTTTGCGAATGTGCGGGAAACCACGGACGAGATGCTGGAGAGTTCGGGAGACACATGGCGGGTGGTGATTGATTATCCTTTTGACCGGGAAGGACACAATGCCAACGAAGACGTCGACCGTTTGGAGCAGTTCCGGGCGAACCGGGATTCTCAAAACACGATCTGCTGGCTGCCGAGCTTCCTGAACTACGAAGCTCAAAAGGCCGTGGGTGAATTGGTTCGCCTGGAGCACATCCTGGCCGAAAACCGGTTTCCGACGTTTGTGGATCACCTGAGCGAACAGGACCGGGCGCAGGCACGGCCGCTGTTGGAGAACTTGAAATCCCAGAAACGCGCGCAGCTGGCGTCGCAGCTCGAGGCGGCCTACGGGATCCGCGGCGGAGCGGCTCCGTATATTGACACAGCGAACAGTCTGGAGGGCGGAGAGCACTTCAAGACGCTGTGCGATCTGACGGTGCAGCCCCCTGCTGCGTCCAATCTCAAAGAAGCGTTGGACAAGCTGTTGGAACAGGCGTTGGAATTTCAGTTTGCGGCGCACCCCGTGTTTGAAGACGAGACGCGGCTGAACAAGACGAATGCCGCGAAGGTGCTGGAGGTTTTCAGTGAGGCGGTGAGCACCGATCAGCCTTCGTTTGTGGTGGCAGATTCCAATGTGCGCAAACTGACCAGGCTCATCGCGAATCCCCTGAAGATCGGCCAGATGTCCGAGATGCGGTTTGCGAAGGCTGAGCATTGGAAGCAGCACTTCAGCCAGCAGCTTGCGAGAGAAGGTGGAGGCCCGATCAATGTCGAGCGTCTACGGAGGTGGTTGGATGTGCCCAAACCGATGGGACTTCCACATGTCGCGGAGGACCTGGTGATTTGCTGCTGGGCGCTCCAGACTGGGCACGCTTTTTACAAAGGCGAGGTGGCGATTCCGGCGCCTGCTCCTGGGGATTTAAAGGAGGATATGTTGTTGCGGCCGGTAGCGC
Source organism: Chthoniobacteraceae bacterium (assembly GCA_947476255.1). Taxonomy (GTDB): domain Bacteria; phylum Verrucomicrobiota; class Verrucomicrobiia; order Chthoniobacterales; family Chthoniobacteraceae; genus Chth-196. The sequence continues at coordinate 14,277 of CANJPY010000031.1, forward strand.
TTCCCGATGAAACGGCTTGGAAGCAGGCACTGGAGCGCTCCAAAGGACTGTTTGGCGTGCACAGTCCGACGGCCCTAGTGAATGTGGGCAATGTTTCCGAGGTTTGCAGGGGACTGCGGGAGAAGGTAGCGAAGTGGCTTCCGGCCTCCTCCCTTCTGGAGGCGGAACTGGACAAGGCGGCTCCCAAGCTCGGGCTGCCCCCCCGCGAATCCCAGCGTGCGAAGACCAACCAGGAGGCGCTGGAATTGTTGAAAGCCATGCAGAAGGCGACCGGAGACATTGCGCTGGTGACGGCGCTGGCGGGACATTCGCTCAAGAGTTTGAGCAATCCACTGAGCCTCGCGATGTCAAAGGCCGATGGCGTCGCGGAAGCGATGCGACGCATTCCGTGGGCGCTGGTGGATGCGCTCGTAAGCATCACGGATGGGCGAAGAGCGGCTGCGCAGACAATTTTAGAGGCCCTCCGTGAGGGTTTTGAACATAACGAGCACGCTCTGGCATTTGCTCCGAAGGTGGAGGAGTTCACGAAGGATGCGGCCTCGTTGCTGGCGTTGGCTCAGGTTGTGGAGCCTCCCGCGCGGCACGTGGAACCACCATCGATCCCTGCGACCGTTCCGCAAGCGCCCCCCTCTCCTGTTATTTTACCGAAACCCGCGGCGGCGGCTCCAAGGAACAAGCGGAGCCAGGCGAAGGGCGACAGCGTGGCGGCGTGGGTGCCGCAGGATCTTGCGAATTACACCCTGGTCGAGGTCACGGTGCAGACGGTGGTCGGAGCATCGCAGGTGCTAGTGCTCACCGCGAACACAGCGAGGCTGATCGAGCAGTCCGGCGACGCTGTGTACGATCCCAAGGCGAAGCTGCTGCGCTTCTCGAAATGGAACTTTTCGGTGGAGATTTATCCGGAGGGAGAGGCATGACCGAAGGGCAGATCAAAGCGCAGGTCCGGGCGATCCGGCACAAAGGAGATGCCAACGCCGCAGCTGTCGCGATCCGTGCAGACACCGCCTGGAACGGTCCGGATCGCGTGGAGATCGATGGCGTGGTTCACCGGGTGTCTTTTTGCCGGTCGGATTTGGAGGTGCGGGAACTGCTCCATGTTGCGCGCAGGGACGCCATTCCGGTTGTGGCGCTGTGTCCCTTTGAAAGTACTGCGCTGGCTGGCGATGTGCTGGCAAGGTTGGTGAAACGAAGGATCCACAGCCCGCACGCGAGCGAGCAGTTGGCGAGTTTGTTTGAAGTCATCCGAGTGGATCCGCGGGTCAATTCAAGCCGGGACCTTGTGAATGCGCTGGTGGAGCACGCCCCCTCGGACGGTTACCCTCCCGTGGCCACTGGGTTTCTCGATCTTCAGACGGCGTGGACCGAACTAATTCACCGTTTGCTGGAGGATCGAACGGTGACCACAAGCGTGGGACGGCTTTTCGAGTTGTCGATGCAGCAGGGTTTTGTACGCCGGTTGGAAGAAATGCCAGCACCGCTTCGAGGTGCATTTTTCAAGTGGGCCGGCGAAAATGTGGACGTCACCTACGCATGGGCAGAGTTTTTGGTGGGGGCGAAGCGAACGAGCGATCTGCTTCCTGTCGGCCTGCTTTTTGATCTACTGCTGCGTCCAGAGCTTAAGGGTCACGCCGACATCAAGGTGACGTGGGCACGCCTCGAGTCTTGGTTCGACGGGCATCCCATCGAACCCGGAGCCGCTAGGTCCTGGGCCAACGCCTCGAGGGCCGTGCTGGGACAGCTCCGGCAGCAGGCAGGCGCCGTTTCCTCCGTGACGCAGTTGTTAACGCGACTGGATGATCTTTTCCATGAACTGCGGATCACGGAACTGGCGCTCTCGAGCGAACACTCGCCGTCCGGTTTTGAACTTAGAATCCAGCGTTTTGCAAAATATCTCGCGACCTTTGTGAAACAGGGTGCTGATCCCGCCCGCGAGCTGCCAGAATTGAGGGCGTCTCTCAAAGGCATCAACGACCACCTTCTGGCGAACGACCACCGACAACGTGTGATGCGTTGCGAGATGGCGTTCCGTCTGGCGAGGAGTTTGGGAGAGACGCTGTTTCCCTCCTCGGGGGCGGATTTGGACAAACTGGTGCAAGGCTACACGCTGGGCGGAGGTTTCGTGGACTGGGCGCGTTCGATTGTGCAAGAGGGAGATTCCGACGCGACACTCAACAAGGCATTCAGCGCAGTGCTTTCGCGCGTGGATGCAGTGTGCGGGACGTTTGAGTCGGACTTTGCGACCAAGGTCGCAGAGTGGCATCAGATCGGCGCCCCCACATCCACTGGATTTCTTCCGATCGAACAAACCCTGGACCAGCTTGTGGCGCCAATCGCCGCCAAGGTGCCGGCGCTGCTTCTCGTCATGGACGGGATGAGCATGGCCGTTTTCAGAGAGTTGATCGGCGATCTCACGGAACGGGGCAAATGGCTGGAGGCCGTTCCCGAGCATGTGGCGGTTCCAAATTCGCTTTTGGCGACCGTGCCCTCGGTGACTGAAATTTCCCGGCGGGCATTGTTCCGAGGAGAACTGAAACCAGAAGCGACGCCGGGAGAGCAGAAGGCTTTTGATTCTGGCGATCGCTTGCATGCGGCTGTGGGTGGCACAGTAAAGCCACGGTTGTTTCTGAAAAGTGACCTCCAGGAAGGCAGCGAGGCGGGCTTGTCTGAGGAACTCAAGGACACGCTACGCAGCAAACGGTGTCGGTTGGTGGCCGTGGTTTTGAACGCGATCGACGATCATTTGAGCGGTTCGGACCAAGTGACCCCGCGCTGGGATCTGGACTACATACGGCATTTGCGTGAGTTGTTGCAACTGGCTGCGGAGGCGGGGCGCATCATCGTTTTAACGAGCGATCACGGGCATGTCCTCGAACGGAAGACGACCTTGAAGAGCGGGATGGGACTTGGTGGGGACCGTTACCGTTTGGATGGCGGACCGGTGGCAGAGGGCGAAATTGCCGTTCAGGGATCGAGGGTTCGGGATGCATTGGGCGAGTCCGTGGTGACGGCCGCGTGGTCGAGGGATCTACGGTATGCTTCCAAGAAAAGGGGCTATCACGGGGGCGTGAGTCCGCAGGAGTTGGTGGTCCCGGTTGCAGTGCTGCGACATCTTAAAAACGAGGTGCCTGGCTGGACAGATGTGACGCCCGCCCCTTTCCGTCCGGAGTGGTGGAGTCTCACCGAAACCTCTGTGAGTGCCCCTGTTGCGGCTCCTATGCGCTCGGGGTCGAAGAAAGCGGCGGAGCCCGATCTCTTCGCCGGGCAGTCTGTGTCTGGCGGAGTCAAGGGGTGGATCGACGAATTGTTGGAGGGGGAAACCTATTCAGAAGCCTCGAAACGCGGTGTGCGCGGTGTGCCTCCCGTGGTTGAAGTCCGGCGGTTCCTGGAGCTTTTGAACGAACGGAACGGCACCGCCCCGCGTGAAACCATGGCCGAAGGACTCAAACTGCCGTTGGTGCGTTTGGACGGATTCGTCCACAACATGGCTCGGATCTTTAATGTGGATGGATACGAGGCCGTGGCGGTGGAGGGTGGCTCCGTGGTCCTAAATGTCTCCGTGCTGAAGAAACAATTTGGAATAACAGACTCCCTTCGATGAACCCTCCACTCAGCGCGCGCCGCCGCGACGACATATTAAACGCCCTCCGCCGGGGAACCGTTCCGCAGGAGGGGCTGGGGGCGCTGGCTGTAGGGTTGGACCGCTTCAAGGTGACGGTGCGCGAGGATTTGGAGCGGGTGGCCGCGGGTGGTGGAGCGTTCAAAGCGATTCGGGGCGAATACGGCTGCGGAAAGACGTTTTTTTCACGCTGGTTGCAGGAACAGGCGCGGGGCCTCGGTCTTGCGACTTCGGAGGTGCAGATCTCTGAATCCGAGACGCCCCTGCATAAACTGGAGACGGTCTATCGGCGCATGAACGAGCGCATCGGAACGGTAGCAACGCCCACAGGCGCCTTTCGAAGCATCATTGACACCTGGTTTTACGCGCTGGAAGAGGATGCGTTGAGCAGCGGCAAAGTGGATCCGAACGATTCAGCTGCACTGTTGAAGTTCACCGACGAGTTGATGGAAAAACGGCTCGATGCGATTTCGAGAAACGCCCCTGCGTTTGCGGCTGCTCTCCGAGGTTACCGGGCGGCACTGGCCAAGGGCGACATGGCAACGGCCGAAGGACTGATTGCCTGGGTAGCTGGACAGCCGAACGTTTCCGCGTCGATCAAAAGGGCGGCGGACATCAAGGGGGAGGTCGATCACTTTGCATCGCTCAGTTTCCTGCAGGGGTTGCTTGTGGTGCTTCGCGATTCTGGACACTCGGGATTACTGCTGGTTCTGGATGAAGTCGAGACGCTCCAACGCGTGCGTGCGGATGTGCGTGAGAAGGCGTTGAATGCCCTGCGCCAGCTGATCGATGAGATTGATTCTGGTCGGTTCCCTGGCTTGTTCATCGTAATTACGGGGACGCCCGCATTTTTCGATGGCCCGCAAGGGGTCCAGAAGCTGCCTCCGCTGGCGAGTCGCCTCCACACGGATTTTGATGCCACCGGCCGGTTCGATAATCCACGGGCACCGCAAATTCGGCTGAAGGCATTTGATCGTCCTTCGTTGATCGAGGTTGGACACAAGGTGCGCGAGATTTTCGCCACGGGTTCCACTCAGGCTGAACGGATCCGCGAGACAGTGAGTGACAAGCTCGTGGAACGGATGGCTGACAGCATTGCCGGCGAACTGGGCGGAAAGGTAGGCATTGCGCCAAGGTTGTTCCTCAAGAAGCTGGTGGCCGATGTGTTGGACCGTGTGGATCTTTACCCTGATTTTGATCCAACCCGGGATTATCAGCTGACCCTTAAAGCTGACGAACTCACGGTCGAAGAGCGGAACCGGACGGCAGCGAATTCTGTGGACGATATCCCCTTGGAGCTGTGAGCGCATTTGACCGCCTGGACCCGTTGGTTCAACACCATATCGTGAACTCGTTGGGGTGGCGCTCGATCCGACCGCTCCAGGAAGCGAGCATCGGCCCCGTACTAGACGGAAAACACTGTTTGTTGCTCGCTCCAACCGCTGGAGGGAAGACCGAGGCGGCTATGTTTCCCATCTTCTCGAGGATGATCCGGGAGGAGTGGAAGGGTACGAGTCTGTTGTACATCACGCCCCTCAAGGCGCTGCTGAATAACCTGCACCAGCGTCTGGAGGGTTATGCGCAAATGTTGGGACGGGAGTGTGAGGTCTGGCATGGGGATGTTTCCGCGGGCCGGAAAAATCAGATTCGCAAAGCCTCGCCCGATATCATCCTCACGACTCCTGAGTCGTTGGAAGGAATGCTGGTGTCGACCAATCCAGCCGGGCGCGAGATGTTGAAAGCGGTCCGGTGTGTGGTGGTGGACGAGATTCACGCGTTTGCAGGGGATGACCGGGGTTGGCACTTGCTGGCCATTTTGGAGCGACTCGTAAAATTGAGCGGCCGCGAATTGCAGCGTGTCGGCTTGTCCGCGACCGTGGGGAATCCGGATCGACTTTTGGAGTGGTTTGCGGGGCACTGCCAGGGACAAATCGAGGTGGTCGCGCCCCCAGGCGGGATGGTGAAATCGCCGGAGATCACACTCGATTACGTGGGCACCCTTGCGAACGCGGCTCTGGTGATTTCTCGACTCCACCGCGGAGAAAAGCGGCTGGTATTCTGCGACAGCAGAAGCCGGGTGGAGGAGCTGGCGAGTTTGCTCCGGGCGCACCAAGTGCAAACTTACCTTTCCCACAGTTCATTGAGCATTGAGGAGCGGCGTACGGCCGAGAGGGCGTTTGCCGAGTCAAAGGACTGCGTGATTGTGTCCACAAGCACCTTGGAGCTTGGGATTGACGTGGGAGATTTGGATCAAGTGATTCAGATCGATGCTCCGAACACGGTGGCTTCCTTTTTGCAACGCCTTGGCCGGACTGGACGCCGGTCCGATACGAGCCGGAACTGTCTGTTTTTGGCGACCAGTCCGAAGGCTCTCCTGCGTGCGGCTGCATTGCTGTATCTTTGGGAGTCGGGGTTTGTAGAACCCGTGGTGGCGCCCCCGGAGCCCATTCACCTGCTTTCTCAGCAGATCATGGCGCTGGCTTTGCAGGAGGGCGGGATTGGAGAATGCGACTGGCGTGCGTGGGTTGGTCGTCTGCCTGCGTTCGGGAGCCTGGAAGCGGAGCAAGTGGAGGCTCTGCTGAAGCATCTGAAGGACGAGGAGATCTTGTTCTCGGACGGCGGGATTTTGGGATTTGGCGCTGAGGGAGAATCCCTTTTCGGGCGGCGCCACTTCCTCGAATTGCTCGCAGTGTTCTCAACACCGAACACGCTGACCGTATTGTCGGGGTTGCGTGAGATCGGCCAAATTGAGACGGGTTATTTATTCCGCAGTCAGCAGGCGGGGCCGCTGAGGATCGTGCTTGGGGGGCGTTTTTGGGTGGTTGACCATGTGGACTGGCGCCAGAGAACGGTCCAGGTCCAGGAGACGAGTGAAAGGGGAAGAGGCGCGTGGATCGGAAGCGGACAAGGCATGAGTCCGACGATGGCCCGCGGAGTGCAGACAGCGCTGACCTCGGAAACGGTGCCGGCGCAATGGAGCGAGCGTGCGAGGGCGGCGATGGAACAACAGCGAAAGGAGTTCAGTTTCCTGAGCCCTGACGCCAACACGTTGGTGGCCTCCGCACAGGATGACCGCATCCAATGGTACACGTTTGGCGGGTCAATGGTGAACCAGATCCTCTCCCAGCATTTGACGGAGTTTTGCGGCTTACCGAGCGAGGGCAACGAACTGTCGGTCAGCTTTGACCTCCGCATGGATGCGCACGCGCTTCTGGACAAGATCCATCAGGTTGAAGTGGAGGAGGTGCTTGCCAGGATGTCGTTTGATACGGACGCGGTGGAGTCGTTGAAGTTCCACCAGACGTTGCCGTCGGAGCTGCAGCAGCGAGTCTTGCGCGCGAGGTTATTGGACCGCGGGGCTTTGCGCCGGGTGATGGAGTCGGCAACGAAGGTGGTTTTTGTAGGATGAGGATGGTGAAATAACGGCGAGCGATGGCGATTTGCACGGCGTTCAAAAACAGCCTGGTGAGCAGGGAGAAGATGCTCTGCCTTTCTTCGAGTCTTCGACTCATCCCAGATGAGCCAAGCAAACATAAGGACGCTCGGTGTGAGCTTTATGCAATCAAAAGGCGATCGATATATGGCTGGTACAGGCATCCAAGCACCGCATCGGCTCTGTCGGGACTCGGCACTCCCCTAGCGCGCAGTTGGTCCTTGGACTCGAGCAGGATTTGACCGCGGCTGCTTGTTCTCACGAGGCGGGTTGTGAGTTGAGAGAAGAGCTCCCGATCATCTGGAAGAATGATTTGTCCCTGTTCGATCATTCGCGCCCCCCTTGATCCATATCTCAGCCGCTACGTTTCCGTAGATCTCCGGTTCTCTTGCCGGGACTCCATTGTTAACCCGGCGAATATTCCAGCCGCATTCTTGGAGTCGGTCGCAAATGGGTATTCCGAGACCGCCCGCATCACATGCGATGTTTTCCGCGGAAAGGCCGTGTTACCTGAACAAGCGAATGAAGTGCCCGACCGCGCTCATGGTGTCTTTCTCACGCCATGCGGCCGCAATCTTCACCCTGTTGCCTTTCAAAATGGCCAGTACGTTCTCATCGCCCCCAGCCGCGAAGTCGCAGAATGCCCGCACCGCCCCCGGCTCGAATGCGGGTGGATTTGCCACGCATCGCTCCAGCAGAGTTAAGGGGATGGCGGTATTTCCTTCGTTCGTAGCCATGAACTCCGCAAAAATCATACTCCGGACAAGGGGGGAGTGTTCCCCGTGCTTTTCGATTTGCTCGGCTATCCATGATGCTGGGATATGAGGACACTGGAACGAAGTCACCGTGTGTTGCCGATAAAATCTCCGCCGCGAATGGAATGCTTCGTAAAAGAAACCACTGCACCCACCGGGGGAACTCATGACAATCAGACGGGTAGGTTGACAGCGTTCAATCGCCTCAAAAATCGAGTCAGGCACGCTCTTTGCCTCATCGACAATCACGAGCAAATTCGTGTTATGCCAGCCCTCGAAGCGCCCTGCTTCATCGGTCGAGAATCCAATGATCCGTGATCCGTTCGGTGCCGTGATATCGGTATCATTGAACGTCCAACCTGCGAACTTTCGCGCGTGACGGCGGAGAGCCGGGAATAGCTGTTCCTTGACCTGACGATAAACGCCCGCCGTGATAATCGTCAGGAAATTCGGGAATGCCACGGCGTGCCACAATGCCAAGGGGGCGGCAATGCTGGTGGTTTTACCCGAACCGTTCCCGGCTTTCACGGCAATCGCTCCGGGTTTGTCTGCATCCCAGAGGATTGCCTCTTGCCACTCGTAAAGGGACATACCGAGAATGCCTATGGCGAAGCCCACGGGTGTGGCGAGGGTGTCAGTGGTTGGTTCGGGCAAGTTCATAACGTTTGCGGCTCTCTGCGATGGCATCCAAAGATTGCGGGGACACTACGATCTCGTGCTGTAACCGCCCCGTAATGTTTTGTGAAAGCTCGATTCGGTTACGTGCAAAAAACTCAGGGATAACGTGTTCAAGCCACCATTGAGCAGCGCGTACGTCGCCTTTCTCCCCGGCCGTTTTGATGATTCTTAGGCGCGCAAGAATGCCGCTGGCCGTGGCTTTCTCTACGGCTTCGGAAAATTCGGGAAACCGGTTCTGCCACTCGCAGAACGTGTCCACCGAGATACCACCCAGCGCGGCCGCGTATTTTTTCGGCAAGCCATCAGCGACAGCGTCGCAGATTTTAGACACTGTCATCGGTCCGTATTTGGTTGGGCGTCCTCGCCCTTTGTTAGGCCAATTTACAGTGTACATGAACCTGAAGTGCAGTGTATTGCGAAAGGAAAAGCAGGTAAGAAATACGAATTTGGAAACAAGGTGAGTTTGGCTGTGACCAGCAAAAAGAGCTGGGTGATAGGAGCCTTGAGCTTGGAGGGAAATCCGTATGATGGACACACGCTGAGCAAGCAAATCGAGCAGGTCCGATCGATTGTGGGATCAGGCATGGTGAAGGAGGTTTTTGTGGATCGGGGATATCGGGGTCACAAACATGAAGGGCCGGAGAACGTGACGGTGGATCGTGAACGTCGAGGGACGATACCCAAGTCATTTTGGCGCATGATGAAACGACGCGCGGCAATCGAACCGATCATTGGGCACATGAAAAGCGAACACCGGTTGGAGCGCAACCGTCTGAAGGGAACGGTTGGCAATGCCATCAACGCGTTGCTGAGCGCAGCGGCGATGAACTTTGGGAAGCTGTTGGGATGGGTGGGCCGTTTTTGGCTCTTCTTCCGGGCGCTGGGGGCCACGATTTTCAGCCCGGGTTACGTGACCCCTGTCGCGTCTCGGTGACTTTTTCAGAATCGACGAAGTAGCTGAGTTGCTCCAGAAGGCCGAACAGGCTGATAAGACAAATCTTGCTGAGGGACTCACGATTCCCGAGGAGATTAAGCGAAGGGAAGACCGCATCGAAAAGCTCAGGCAGGCGCGTCAAATCATTGAGGAAAGAGTGAAAGAGCATGCCGCTCAATTACAGGAAGAGCACGAACTAAAAATGCAGGAACGTGCAGCGAAGAAAGAGCAGGGAAAGCGTGTAGGCGGCCGTGATCCCAAGCCCCCCAGTGATACGCCCAGTGGCCGTGAGCAGTATAACTTCACAGATCCCGAAAGTCGCATCATGAAGATGGGAAATGGGAAGCGTTTTGAGCAATGCTACAATGCGCAGGCGGCCGTAGACGCAGATGGATCCATGCTGATTTTAGGTGCAAGAGTATGTGCATCGGCAAACGACAAGCAGCAGTTAACGTCAACAGCACAAGCGGTAAATGAAGATCTTGGGAAACCGGCCCGCTGGATCGTGGACAGCGGGTTTTATAGTGAAAAAGCTGTCAGAGAGACCGAAGCGTCATTGGGCGCACTGGTGTATGCTGCGGTAGACAAACAGAGTCATCACCGCAGTGTCCGAGATCTTCAAGCGCATGTGGAGCCAGCTGAATTGACTCAAGGAGCCAAGCCTATTGAAGTGATGGCGCACAGGCTGCAAACCAAAGAGGGAAAAGCGGTTTACAAACTGCGTAAGGAGACGGTGGAGCCCGTGTTCGGAATTATCAAAGAGATCCTCGGATTTAGACGCTCCGAGCCGCAGCTTAGGTGGGGCTGATCTTGGAAAAAAGAAAGGTCGTGGTAGAAGACCGGGCGCCTTCTTGGTCGTCGACACAACGCGATTCGGGCCATTGCCCTGAATCTTTGTGCCACAACTTGGGATCAGTCACGCCGGTGCGAGGTCTTCTGTTTTTAAGCCCGACAGACTCCTAGCCAGAGACATTCGGAGGGCGTGCAACGCCCTTCATTCCGGCCATGCGAAAGCCACGGAAGGTGCGTACACAAGAAGTTAACGCATCAAAACGGAGCCGTGCTGACCGGAAAGAGTTTGAGAGTCGGGCTTAATTAACTGGCGGCTGCCACTTTTTTGACGCGGCGCGCCTTGGGTTTCACGGCTGCTTCTTTGGCGCGTGCTTTGAGACGTTCAAGATAGGCTGCACGACGGCGGCGCTTTTCGATTTTGTTGGATTGCTGACCCATAGTTTTAATTAAAGCTGAACACTAATAGTTATGGGATCCGAGGTGCCGCCGCAAGGGCAAACCTGAGTGTCACTTCTGGGGCGTCGCGAAAGGGCCCTCCCCGGCCCCTTTTGAAAACTGGTTTGAGAAGAGGCCAACTCTGCCGCAGGCGAGGTGTGCTATCCAACAAACGGGTGCAAACAAAGGGGTGAAGGCGAACCCGAAAAGCTCCCCTGCTACAAGGATTCCCGTCAGCGGAGTGTGGGCTGCCGCTGCGAATACAGCTACAAAACCGAGGGCGGCAAAAAGGGAGGGCGCCAGATGCAGCACGGTGGCGAGAGTGTTGCCCAAAGTCGCGCCCATAAAAAAGAGAGGGGTCACTTCGCCCCCTTTGAAACCGGAGCCCAAGGAGACGGCGGTGAGTGTCAGTTTGCTTAACCAACTGAGTTCATTTGCACCCTCGGGGGCAAAGGCGCTTGCGAGTGTGACGGCTTCCGGGCGCGTGCTCCAGGTGCCAAGGCCAAGGGAGTCCTGAAGTGAAGGCATTTGACTGGCGATGATGAGCAGGCCACCGCCGATGATTGGCGGTAGCCACCAAGGGGGGGATAGGTGCGTGTACAGGGTTCGGATGGCTTGCTGGAGTCTTAGAAAACCATGACCCGCCCAACCGAAAAGCAGGGAGGCGAGGGCGAGGGCTCCCAGCATTTTGAAGTTGAACAGATGCGCCCATTCCATAGGAGCGATCTTATAAACCGCATGGTGAGCGCCCCACGCCAGGCATGTGAGGTGGGCGCAAAAACTGGAGAGCATTGCCACTGGCAGGAGGTGGAAAAGAGGGCGCTGTGGTGTGGGCGACTCGACCGCAAAGAGTGCGCCGGCGAGGGGGGTTCCAAAGATAGAAGAAAAGCCAGCAGCGACACCTGCGACAAGTAACGGCCGAATGTATTGTTGGGGAACCTGTGTCACGCGCACAAGCAGGGCAGCGACGCTCCCTCCCATCTGGACGGCCGCGCCTTCGCGTCCCGTTGAGGCTCCGACGAGGTGGGAGAGAACGCTGCCGCCAAAAATCAACGGGGTCATTCTCGTGGGAACGGTTCCGTTTTGGAGGCGGATACGCTCCAGAATGAGGTTGTTGCCACGGTTGGCCTCGGAGCCCCAGCGTTTGTAGCACCAAACGATGAATACTCCCGTGAGGGGCAGTAAAAAGATGAGAGCCGGATGGGCGAACCTGAGGGAGGTGACGGCGTCAAGGCTCCACAAAAAGAGGGCGCTTAAGGAGCCGCTGGCCATGCCAATCACGAGGGCGAGTCCCGTACACGTGCCCGCGTAGCGAAGCGCGCCGTGGGGGGGCGTATGGTCAGCGGCCGGAGTAAGGGGAGGCGTGCTCGCGGTGTTCAAGAAAGTGGGCGGTGTAGCGCGCGGCTAGTTCTGGGCTGCGAAGGATCAACAGGTTCTCCGCGTTGCTCTCTTCGGCGGCTTTCGTGAAGTTGAAGGAACCGGTGATGACGGTGGAATTGTCGATGACCATCACTTTATTGTGAGCGATGGCGTGGCGTTCATCGATCCAAGTGGGGATGCGTGAGTTTACGAGAAAGTCAGCTTCGGAATACTTGCCGGTCTTGTTGCTTTTATCCAAAACCGCCTCGACACGAACTCCTTTTCTTGAGGCCGCAACAAGGGCGGCCGCGATCGGGGCCGAGGTGAAGGAATACGCTTGGACGAGGATGGTTTGGCGTGCCTCAGAGATGGTGCGAACCACAGCTTCGGTACACCCCCCCTTGGGGGAAAAATAAACTTCAGGAAGCGGGATATGGCCTTCCTCCGCAGCACGCGCGGAAGCGTTGCGGGGGCGGGGTAGCAGCTTGTCTAAGAAGCCGCTGGGCTCAGCGATGACAGACGCGCTCAGCAGTCCGAGCAAGAGGAGACAGAAAGGGGTGCGCATGGGGTGGAGGTGGAAAAATAGCGCCTTCTCGGGGCTGCTGCGAAGAGCCGTTTTCGAAAAAATAGGGTTGTGCCCAATTTAGGCAGCCTAGGGGGCGAGGGAGGGCGATTTAGTGAGGGGAGGGATTTTCAGGGTGCTGATAGCGGTGTTGCTTTCCCTCACGGCGAGGTGTTGCGGCTGGAGGGTGTTTTATAACGGGTAATGAATTATGAATATATCTATCAATAAACTGGTGATGGGCTTAGTGGCGGTTGTTGGTTTGGGAGGAGTGAGCTGTACCACGAGCCACTCCAGTCATCCAACGGCAATGGAAAATGCCGTGATGTGCGATAAATGCAAAACAACGTGGGTGACTCGTGTCGAGCCGACTGGGCGCTCCGTTTACAGGTACACTCGAGAAAAGGCGATGACCTGTCCCGATTGCCTCACCGCCGTGGAGAACTGGGTGAAAACTGGCCAACTCAAACACCACTGTTCACATTGCAAAGGGCATATGACGTGCGAGACACCCAAGAAGGGTTGAGGCGATGAGGAGGGAATCCCGTCGGGCAGATGGAAACGTGCTGGCTTGAATTTTTGGGGCGGCAGGTGGTCTAAGTAGTCGGATTAGTGGGATTAGTGGGATTAGTGGGATTAGTGGGATTAGTGGGATTAGTTGGATTCCGGAACGGAATGAATCTGAATCTGAGGTGGTCGCATGCGGCTTTTGGGCCGCGGTGATGCAGCGTAATTGGGCAAAGACTGGAGAATTTTACCTGAAATGAGGAGGGAGCCTCCGGGAGTGCCCCTCAAGCACTGCCGCGCGGTTGACGTGCGGCGGAGCATTTCATGGATGGTGCATTCTATGGGTTGCAGGCGCTTGCCTGCTTGCGGATGAACGGCTGTTTTGGGCGCTTCTTGGGCGCTTCTTGGGCGCTGATCTCTGGGAGGACGAAGCGTCGGTTCATGAAGCGTCGGTGAACGGTCCCGCATTCAACAATGCCGGTGCGTGTCTGACCTGTGCTCCATCGAGTTGTGTGATTCGGGTGTTTTCCTGCAGGGACATGGCCGCGGCAACGCCGGCTGCCTCGCCCATCGCCATCGCGGTGACAGTGACTCGCGTCGAGGCGTGGGCGCCCCGTGTTGCAGAGTGGCATCGGCCTGCGACGAGGAGGTTTGTGATTTTTTGAGGGACCAGCGAACGGAAGGGAATGTCGTAGGGTTCGGGCTGCACTTTTCTGGGGTCGAAGTCGTTGGCGCTGCCGGTCACGGTTTTGTTGGGTGAAGGTCCATGTACCAGCACCCTGTTGCGATGGCGTCCTCGAAGCGATGGCTGTTCATGAGGTCGTCTTCGTTTAAGACGTATTTGCCTATAATCCTGCGTGATTCGCGCACGCCGATCCAGGGATAGGCCTCTTGGAAATACGCTTCTGCGAAGGCGGGGACATCCTGTTTCCATGCGCGAAACATGGCATGCGCGTCCGCGCGGCCTTGCATCTCAGCACGTGTCAGGTCGGCGGCATTCGTGGGATCGGCCGGAACGCGGACGCCGTGGACGTAGATTTCGTTCTTTCCAAAAAGAAACATGACACCCGGTCCGTAGTAGTAGGGTAATTCGCCTCGCTGTTGGGCCTTTGCCAGAGCTTCACAGCACATGGTGCTGAGATTTGGCGTTTGTTGTACATTGCCGATCCGAAAATGGAGGGTCAGCGGTTGTACTTCCGCGTTTTTTTCAAACGGCGCGCCTGCCCATGCCGCTATGTCGGCGTCTCCGGTGCAGTGGATCACCACCTTTGGTTTGACGCTTACAAGGCCATCTTTATTTGCGAGAGTCACCGACTTGATACGATCTCCGTCGCGCTGGACTGCGCACGCAAACGAATTGTACAGGACGGTGAGGTTTTGCTTTTGTTCAATTTTGCTTTTGTTCAAGAAAGAGCCAATCGAGAAGAAGTTTGAATTCAAAGGTGTTTGGGATCGTCGGATTGTGTTTTGCGACAGTTTTAGCGTCGAGGGTGGTTACGCCTGATTTTGCGAGAAGTTCCAAGGCAATGCCGCGTACGACGATCCGATGGGTGGAGATGTGTGCAATGCCGTCAAAGTAGGGCAGGCCCACGCTGGTGATGATGCCTCCAGCAAAGGGCGCTTTTTCAACCAGAAGCACTTTGGCACCGGCACGGGATGCCGCTAGAGCCTCTGCACTGCCGGCGCAACCGCCGCCGCAAACGAGCACATCGGGTTCACTGACAGGCGGCGGGGTTGCGTTTTTTCTCTGGTCCTCGGCAAGCAATGGCGTTGGTGCGGCAATGGCGGCGACACTAGCTGCGCTTCGTAGGAAACGACGTCTGGTTTGAAGAGGGGGCTGGTTCATAAAACGGCTCGGGACACGCATCGAGGCGCGGGTTCTTGCGGCGGAATATATCAGAAGCACAATCACAATAACGTCCACGGTTCTTGGGCGTTGTTTTTCGGGAGGCCCGTGTGAATAAGCTCTAAAAACGAGCGAGGAATTTTACGGGAGCATGACGTTTGTCTCTACGCCGCATCGGCGTTGTGCTGCACGTTTCTGTGAAGGGCAGGGCATGCTTTCACGCATCCGCGACGATGCGGGTGAGGGGTGAGGGGTGAGGCCGATGGCACTTTTCGGAGGGGTTTAAAAGCGCTCGTCATGCCAGCAGCTGCCACGCTGGTCCAAGTCTGACTTGATAAATGCGACCATTTTTGTGGCGTCGTCGCGGAACAGTGTTTTGTAAAGCGGCGAAGGGAGCACGGAACTCCAAGTATCGGCTTGGAGATGTTTGAGGAATGGCAGAAGCCATTGTTTCAAGGCAGACCGGCGCAGGGGTTTCCGGATGGATGCAAATTCCTCGTAGCAAGGCCACTTGTTCAAAAGGTCTACGAGGCGTTGCAGCGAGGAAAGGGCGACGGAATCAAGGACCAAATAGCCGCCTAGTCTGAGGAGGCGTGTGGCGTAAAAGCAATCAACGAGGGCATGATCGAAAGTGTGCCAGCCGTTTACGAGGACCAAGTCGAACTGCGCTTCCTCTCTTTGGAGGAGTTCTGGGAGCGCAAATTCTGATTTTTTTTCAATCAGGTCGAAGGAATCCAATCCAGCGGTGTCCAAGTTTGTAATGCCCACGCCATCCCAGTGCGTGTTTTGGTGCGGATCAATGATGGTATGCCACGCATTTTCACGGTCTTCGGTGGCGGCGCAAATGTGGAGGGAGGAAAGGCCCTGGGCGCACCCTATTTCGAGAGTTTTCGCGACGGCGGCATCCGCTCTGATGAGGTTGTACAAAAACATGCCTTCCAGTCGTTTCTGGGGACAAAGGAGTTTGTGGGTTTTTCCGCTTCTGCCCGTGACTGTTCCTGTCCGCTGGATTGTTTCGATCACTTTGTGCATGCCTTTGTGCCCTTCCTCCACAACGGAATCGGATCTAAAATTGTAAAAGACTCCAGCTTGCAAGGAATCTAGCGTTTCACCGGAGGGGGGTGTCTGTGTAGAAGAGGCGGTTGTGGCTGATGCTTCTGAAGAGAAAGATAATTTTGGTGTTGTTTTACGGGTGTTTCCAAAACTCGTGGAAGCGCGCGAGCGCGGGCTTGTGTTGGCGGCCGCTGCCGTGACCCATGTTATCGAGAGGGACTGTGACACATGGATTTTAAAAGTTGCACCCGAGGATTTTGAGTTGGCCAATGCGGAAATGGCGGCTTATGACGCCGAGTTGGGCGCGCGCGGGCCCTTGGAGAGGGCGTTTGTTTCTCCCAAGGTGGCCTATTGGTCAGTGCCTTTGGTGGCAATGATCATGGTCGGGTTTGCCGTTGCGCAGGCGGAACGGGGTGATTCATGGAGGGAGGCAGGGGTGGCGTCCTCGGAACTGGTGGTGGGCCGTGGCGAATGGTGGAGGACGGTTACGGCACTGACGCTGCATGGGGATGTGCCGCATGTTTTGGCGAATTTGAGTTCGGGTTTGGTTTTTGGCGCGCTCTTGTTTGCTGCGTTCGGGCAGGGGTTGGCTTGGTTGTTGATTTTAATCTGCGGAGCATTGGGGAATGCCTTGAATATGTGGGTTTGTTTCCCGCAACCGTATCGCAGTTTGGGGGCATCGACCGCGGTTTTCGGAGCGTTGGGGTTGCTCGTTGGCGACGCCTTGGGACGCTTGCTGCGGCACAGGGAGGGGCGTTCCTGGTGGGTGTGGGTGCTTCCGTTGGGCGCAGGAGTGGCCCTGCTTGCCTTTTTAGGGGCCGGGGAAGGCAAAGCCAATGTCGATGTGCTCGGGCATTTGTGGGGCTTTGCGGTAGGGCTGCCGGCAGGGGCGGGTGTGTCTCTTTTGACTCCCGATCCCAATGGCGCGAAGCTCCAGGGGTTGTGTGGTGTGGCGGCCCTCGCTCTCCTTGCACTCGCATGGGGGTTCGCGTGCGCGCACGGCGCCTGTTGACCATGTTGTTTTTGCCGTTTACTCTCCATCCCCCCGCTTCAATTCGCCCCTTCTTGACATGAGCCAGAATTACAAAGACACCCTTTTACTTCCAAAAACCGATTTTCCGATGAAGGCGGATTTGGTGAAGCGGGAACCCGAACGTCTCAAGGCATGGGAAGAGAAGGGGTTGTACCGGCAGGTCTTGGAGGCCCGCAAAGGGTTTCCGACTTTTATTTTGCACGACGGTCCTCCGTTCGCGAACGGGGATGTGCATATGGGAACGGCGCTGAACAAGGTCCTCAAGGATCTCATTGTGAAATCGCGCAGCATGGCGGGGTATAGCGCTCCTTTTGTTCCGGGGTGGGACTGTCACGGCTTGCCCATTGAGTTCAAGGTGGTCAAGCAGGCGCAGGGGCTTGCTCCGGCCGAAGTGCGCCGTCGTTCGGCGGAGTACGCCCTGAAGTACATTGATATTCAGCGTGGCCAGTTCAAGCGCCTGGGGGTTTTGGGGGCGTGGGAGCAGCCTTATCTGACGATGGATGCCGCGTATGAGGCGGATGTTTTGCGGTCCTTTGCCGGCTTGTTGGAAAAGGGGCTCGTTTACCAGAGCAAGAAGCCTGTGTATTGGAGTACTGGAGCCCAAACCGCTCTGGCGGAGGCCGAAGTGGAGTACGCTGACAGGGAGGACCCTGCCATTTTCGTAGAGTTCCCACTCGTCACCGGACCGCTGGCCGGACAAGCCTCCATGGTGATATGGACGACCACTCCGTGGACGCTGCCAGCCAATGTCGGGATCGCCTTGCATCCGAGGGAACGCTATTTGGTGGAGCGTTTTCAGGTTGCCGGTCGGGAGCGCACGCTGGTGGTTGCGGAAAAACTGAGGGACGCTTTTATCGCAGCAACGGGCGCTGTGCCGGTGGAAGGCGCGGCGCCGCTCACTTATACCGGAGCTCTTGCGGACCTGGCTGATGCAGGTCTTCCCGCCGGAGTTGTGGGGTGTTTGAAGGGAAGCGAGTTGGCAGGAGGTGAGGCCCAGCATCCATTTTTGCCGCGGACGTCCCGTTTGATTACGGCTGAGTTTGTCACAACGGATTCGGGCACGGGCCAGGTGCATGTGGCTCCGGGGCACGGAGCGGACGACTACAATGCGGGAATGCAGAACGGACTGCCTGTGCTTTCTCCAGTGGATGATCACGGGAGACTGACCGCTGATGCGGGAGTACCGGCGTGGGAGGGGATCAATGTTTTTGACGCCAACAAGCTTGTGGTCGCACATCTTGCGGATCTGGGACTTCTTGTGGGCGAACAGGTTTACAAACACAGCTATCCGCACTGCTGGCGCTCTAAAACCCCCATTGTGTTTCGAGCGGTGGAGCAGCTTTTCATCCGGGTTGACGCGATTCGTGCGGAGGCGTTGCAGGCAATCAACGGCGTGGAATGGGTGCCGCATTGGGGCAGAACGCGGATGGGAGGCACCGTCGAAGCGCGGGCCGACTGGTGTATTTCGAGGCAGCGGACCTGGGGGGTGCCTGTTCCCGTATTCTATACGGCGGAGGGTGTTCCGCTTTTGGATGCAGGCACCGCTCGGAAGGTGGCCGATATCGTAGAGGCTCGTGGAACCAATGTATGGTTCGAACAGGACGACGCCTGGTGGTGCGGTGAATTGGGGCTTCCAGCAGGAACGATGCGGCGGATGGATACGTTGGATGTGTGGATCGACTCCGGTGTGTCACATCAGGCCGTGCTTCGGAGGCACCCCGAGTTGCATTTCCCCGCAGACGTTTACATTGAAGCCACGGACCAGCATCGTGGCTGGTTTCAATCGTCGCTTTTGACGTCGGTCGCTCTTACGGGAAAAGCGCCCTACAAGACTGTGATTACACACGGGTTTGTGGTGGATAAAGACACGCGCAAGAAGGTGTCGAAGTCGGCACAAGGCACGTATGTGAAGCCCATGGACGCGGCGCACTTCGTGGACAAGTACGGCGCTGATGTTGTACGGCTGTGGGCTTCCAGTGTGGAGTTTACACATGAAGTTCCGTTCTCTGAAGAGAGTTTCGCGCTCCTCACGGACGCGTACCGGCAGTTCCGCAATGTTCTGCGGATCCTTCTCGCGAATCTGCATGATATGCCTGAGCAGGGAGCCTCCCTGGAGGGAATGACGACCGTGGACCGCTGGCTTCTGAGCCGCCTGCAGACGGTGATTGCGCAGTGCCGCGAGGCGTATGACGCCTACGATTTCCGCAAGGTATTCCAGACACTGAATCAGTTTTGCACCGTTGATTTGTCGTCGTTGTACGTCGACATCACCAAGAACCGCCTGTACTGCGACCACGCCGACTCTCCCAAGCGGCGTGCCACGCAGGGTGTCATGGCGTTGGCTTTCGATGCTGTGTGCCGCCTGCTCGCGCCCATTTTGGTCTATACCGCCGACGAGGCTTGGGAACATGCGGGATGGACGGGATCTGTGCATCTGTCGATGTTTCCAGACGCTGATTCTTCACTGCGCGACGAGGCTGCGGAAAAGCGGTTTGAGCAGTGGTTGGGATTGAGGGCGGTGATTGCCCAGGCGCTTGAACCCGCGCGCCAGCAAAAGATCATAGGCAACGCACAAGAGGCTGAAGTGCATCTCGAAATTCATGATGACGAGGTGTTAGCGTCGACCGTGGGAATGGAGGCAGAGCTTGAGGAAGTGCTCATTCTCAGTCACCTCGAAATCCGAAAGGGAGAGGTAACGGTGGCTCGGGTGAGTCGGAATCAAGATCCGAAGTGCGCGCGTTGTTGGCGGCACAAGCCAGAGGTGGGACGCTCTGTGGTGTTTCCAGAGCTTTGTGACCCTTGTCAGAGCGTCATGGCCAGCGTATGAAGGACACGCAGCCAACTTCCGGAGAGCCGCCTGCCTCCGGAGCTTCCAATACAAGTGCATCGGCGTTAAAATGCTGCAGTGGAGCGTGGTTTGCCGCAGCAGGCTTGGTGGTGGTTCTTTACGCCCTTGATCAGGCCACGAAGTTGTGGACTGCGGGGTTGCAAGCACCTTGGGCTGCAGGGTTGCAACTTCAGACTCATGTTGAGCTGGGGGAACAGATACCGGTGATTCCAGGGGTGTTTCACTGGGTGCATTTCAGCAACACGGGGGCGGCGTTTGGAGTCCTGCAGGACAACAATCGTTTTTTTATTGGGCTTTCCATTTCCGCATTCGTCGGGTTGTTGTGGGCGCTGAAGCGAAATCTTTTTCCAGGAAAACTCAATATTCTGGCGGTGTTGCTTCTGCTCTCTGGAATTTTAGGGAACTTCACGGATCGTCTTCTGCATGGCTATGTTGTGGATTTTTTGCTGTTTGATTTTGGCTTTCCTCCCTTCAATCCATGGCCTGCCTTTAACGTGGCCGACAGTTGCATCTGCGTGGCCGTGGTGTTGCTTTTGATTGTGTCCTTCCGCGAAGCGCGTGAGGCAAAGCGAAATTAGGGTGCAACACGGAGGTGTTGCTCCCCATGGCGGCGGGGAATCCCGTGGAATATCGGCCTTTTAAAAGTTGCGCGTTCGGGGGGCTGTTGTTTTGGGAGCGGCGTTTGGATTCCGATTGACGCAAGCGGGTTCCTGGGCCGAAGTAGCCTTTGTTTATGAAACTGTTGCCCCTTCTTTTAACCCTCGTTTTTCCGTTCGCTGCGGTGGCAGCTGACGACGCCGGCTTTATCCCTCTCTTTAATGGCAAAGACATTGGAGACTGGAAGGTCAGTGACAAGCCCGGTACGTTTTCCGTCGAGAACGGAGTCCTCGTGGTCAACGGAAATCGGTCCCACTTATTTTACAACGGGCCGGTGCAGAACCACGATTTCAAGAATTTCCATCTGCGCGTGGAGTTGCAAACCTTTCCCAATGCCAACTCGGGGGTGTATTTCCACACTGAGTTTCAGGAAACGGGCTGGCCGCAAAAAGGATTTGAGACCCAGGTCAACAACACCCACGGCGACCCTAAGAAGACAGCCGGTCTCTACAACATCAAAGACAATTTCACGGCTCCGGCGGAGGACAAGAAATGGTTCGTGTTGGAGGTGATTGTGGAGAACAAGCACATTGTCACCAAGGTGGACGGAAAGGTGATCACTGATTTTACAGAACCTGATCCTGCGACGCCACCCGCCAACAACCCCATGCGTGTGTTGTCCCACGGTACCTTTGCAATTCAGGGGCATGACCCCGGCAGCCGCGTGGAATATCGGAAAATCGAAGTCAAACCATTGCCCTGAGGGCAGACGGAAAGGGAGGCAACCGGCGTGTTTCCTCCCCGCTGAAGACTCAGCGCCAGGGCCGCTTTCTTCTGCGCTGTAATTCATTTTTGAGGCAGGTCTCCAGTCTCGGAGGCCTGCCTCAGTACGTTTTAGGGAAGCACCTTTGCGGGCTTTGAAACGTCTCAGGAAAGAAGTTTGCTCAGGAACGGGATTTGGATGCCCCAGCCAAAGAAGCCTGCGAGGCCCATCAAGGCGCCAAAGATGACAAAGCCAAGGGAGAGAATAAAAAGCGACCTGCGGCGCACCAGGGCGGATACGCCCGAGAGGGCGATGCCCACCGACATGGTGGCGTCTGAAAGATCAAATTGATCGTCCACTTTGTTGAGGTCGTCGTAGGTCGTCTGCCACGCTTCAGCCTTGGTTTTAATCTCGGCTTTTTCGGTCTCGTATTTGGTGACTTTGGCTTCGAACGCCGCGATTTTTTGATCCAAGTCGCGCATTGTTTCAGCGGACGCCGAGGAGGAAAGGAGTTTCAGGCTCCGAAGTTGCTCCAGAGTCCCTTCCGCGATGTGCTGTTTGGTGCTTTTAGCCTGGTAGTAAGACCACTCGTTAATTCTCCGCGCCTGTGCGTCCTGCATGGCCTGGTTGATGTTCCCGTCTTTCACATTTGTAAAAGCCATGAATGTGCCCGCCAGCGCAACGGTCAGCGAGATGGCCGTATTGAGTCCCGCGTCTTCGGCGCCGGCTTCTTTTTGGGATGGAGAGTCAAGGATTTCGCTCATGGTAAAACAGTCAGGGGTTTGGTTTTTGACTTAAGGAAAGCGCCCTCTCCAGCATGTCGGTTGGCAGGGTGGTGGATTGAACGGTGCTCGCTAGAAGAGCCGCAAAATTTTGGGGACGAGGAAATTCCGAGGTTCCAATTTGGAGGCTTCCCTGGTGCAAAAGGCCTGCGCGTGATCGGCGCTGGCCGGCGCCCGCGATTTTACAACCCCTGGCCATAAGATCATCTGCTACAGGGTTCTCAAAGCAGGCACTGGAACGTTTTGGGGCGGTTTCACTCGCAGTTGTCACCTCGGGCAAGTTTTCCCGCAGGGCGTTTGCGAGCGCGCCATGAATGAGCCGATAGGATTCGCCGGGACGCACGGAGGCAAAAGGTTCAGTGCGCGGGACGATCAGAGAGTACGGGGCATCGTGGCCATGGAGGACCGTGCCGCCTCCCGTCCAGCGCCGTACAATGGGAAGCGCGGGATGGCGTATTTGGGCCTCCGCCATGGACTCGAAGTAACCGATGGTGACACACGGCTGTGCCCAGCGATAGATGCGGAGAATGGGAAGGGCCGCGGATTCAAGCAGGACCCTGTCCACGGCCATTTGCAGGGAAGCTTCGCGCGGTTCTTGATCCTCGAGTAGTAGCAGGTGGGGAAAGAGGAGGAAAGGCTCCCGCCGCCCGGAGCCTACGCCGAGGGCGGCAGGGATTGCATTTTCGCCAGCCATTCTTTGTGGATGAGTGGAGATATTTCGGAGGGTTTGATTTCGCTGCGGCCGCCCCAGAATACGTTTGTATAACCAACTGGAATTCCGCAACTGGCAAGGTGGTTGTCAATGGCGGCTTTGTGTTCCAGAACGCGTCCTTTTTCCGTGCCGTGAGCCACGGACATGATGTTGACGTTATTAAAGTCAGGCCCGCCTTCGCGCCAGTAGCAGTGCGTGAGGATCTCGTGGCGGCCGACTTCGCCGCCTGCTTCTACCTCCCGCCCTTGAGGCACGGCCCAGTGGAACAAGGCGTTGAAGCGGGTGACACGGACTCCCGTTTGAGACGGTTTGACGTGTTCGAGGAACGTGGAAAAACGACCGATGACTTTGCGGGCCTGCAGGCTTTCAGCGATTTGAAAAAACTCTTCAATTTCAACCCCGGCCGCCTTGGCTCTGCCCGCCCAGGGATTGGGGACGAGTTCGGTTGGCTCAAATTCGCGTTTGATCTCCAACAGGACGCGCCATTCGAGGTCGTTGAGCGGGACGTTGTGAATCGGCATCATCTGGGCGGCTTTTTCAATGCGGTCGCCCGGTTCGATTGTTTTTCTGCGGACATGGCCGACGCCGAGGGCGAAGATTCCGCGGGCGGGCATGAGTTTGTATTTTTCGCAACCGGTGTGGCGCATCAACTCCCGGCAGTGGACATCCATGGAGGTACCGACCGGCACCTTCAGCGTTGTCCAAAGGCGGTACTCGGAGCCGGGGGTTTGTTGGTCCGTGGAACGCACAACGACATGTCCGCTGAACGGATCCTGTTGGAACATGAAGTCGAAGGCGCTGTTGAGTTTTTCTTCGGCCACTTTCCACGCGACCAGAGCCCCGTCGGCGAGGTTTGGGGCGATGAGTGTTTGGCGCACGCGTCGGATCGTTCCGGCTTCGAGCATCGCGCGGATGCGTGTGAGGACGGTGTCGAGATCAACGCCGGAGAGGCGGGATATTTCCAAAAATGGCTCGCGGACGAACCCCTGGATTTTGTCTTCTGAGATCGCGAGGATTTGCGAATTTACGGGGTCTGTGTGTTCGACGGAAACGAGGCTCATGGTGGGAAGAGTTGAGGGGTGGTGGTTCGAATTCGGCGTTGCAAGAATCTGCAACTGAGAAGTAAGTGCGACTTCGCGGGCCTAGTAAGATTTTGCGAAAAGCACCCTGCGCGCGCTGGGTTCGCCCGTAATGACGCAGCGACCGGGCTCCTCCGCTCCGGGAATCTGGCCCGGGGTGGGAATGCAGCGGATCGTGACTTTGAGGTCTTCTTTGATCTTGGCTTCGACTTCCGCAGAGCCGTTCCAATGAGCAAGGGCAAAGCCGCCGTGAATCTCCGGCTTGTCTGGATTCTTTGCGGTGAAATACGCGTAGAAGTCTTCCTTCGTATCGATACGCACCGTGTTTTCATCGCGGTACGCGGTCGCCCGCGCGAGAAGCGTGGCTTGGATATCGTCGAGAATACCACCCACGGTTTCGAGAAACGCCGAGTGCGTGGGGAAGGTTTTTTCTTTGTGCGCACGGTCACGGCGCGCCACTGCTACGGTGCCTTTTTCGAGGTCGCGCGGGCCGATTTCAACGCGCAGGGGAGCGCCTTTTTTGATCCACTCCCAGTTTTTGGTGCCGCCGTTGACGTCCCTGGCATCGACCTCGACGCGAATGGGGTCGCCGTGGTAGCGGGTAGCGCGGAGTTTCGCCGCCAGAGCGTGCGCTGCCTCAAGGACGGCGGCACGTGTTTCTTCCTTTGGGACCACAGGGAGGATGACAACGTGGGCCGTCGCGACGCGGGGCGGCAGAATGACCCCGTCGTCGTCGCCGTGGGCCATGATCAAGGTTCCAATGAGGCGTGTGCTTACGCCCCAGCTCGTGGTCCATGCAAACTCCTGCGTGTTTGTGCGGGAAACGAATTTGATGTCGCTAGCTTTGGCGAAGTTTTGTCCGAGGAAATGCGAGGTGCCAGCCTGCACGGCCTTGCGGTCCTGTACCATGGCCTCGATACACAGCGTTTGCACAGCGCCTGGAAAACGTTCTCCCGCGCTTTTTTCGCCGGTGTACACGGGCAGTGCGAGATGTTCTCGCGCGAAGGTCTCGTAAACTCCGAGCATCCGGTTCGTTTCCTCTACCGCTTCCTCCTGGGTTTCGTGGGCGGTATGCCCCTCCTGCCACAAGAATTCCGCCGTTCTCAGGAACACACGCGGGCGCATTTCCCAGCGCACCACATTGGCCCATTGGTTGATGAGGATGGGAAGATCGCGGTAACTCTGCACCCATTTGGCGTAGGTGGCGCCGATGATGGTTTCGCTGGTGGGCCGGATGACGAGAGGCTCTGTGAGCTGCGAACTCGGCGCAGGGCGCAGGCTGCCATCAGGACCGGCTTCCAGGCGGTGATGTGTGACGACCGCACATTCCTTTGCAAAGCCCTCCACGTGCTCGGCTTCTTTGGCGAGATAGGAGAGGGGGATGAAAAGCGGGAAGTAGGCGTTTTTGTGGCCCGTGGCTTTGAACATGCCATCCAGCGTGTGCTGGATGTTTTCCCAAAGGCCGTATCCCCATGGCTTGATCACCATGCAGCCGCGAACGTCCGAAGGTTCAGCGAGTTCGGCGGCGCGTACGACTTGTTGGTACCACTCGGCGAAATCTGCGGAGCGGACGGGGGATATGGCGGAAGTGGGCTGGCTCATGGAGAAATCAAAAGGGGCGGGCGATGCGCTCTTGTGCGGCTTTCACCGGTCACGTGTCGCCGCCAGCCCCTGGGATGAATGTTTTAGGCAGTGGGAACAGTGCCGATGCTGTGGAATGTGGCGTCTGCCGGCAGGACGGCTCTGTCACAGAAATCTCCGAAGCCTTCGCCTGCATGACGTTCGTTGCCGTAGCGTTGAATGATCGGAGCGAGCATCTTTACGGCGTCATCCAGCGTGACACTCGGAGCTGCGAGGCGGTTCAGTCGCTCGCCATTGTATTTGGCCCCGAGGTAAAGCGCGTACTTGTTGGGGGCGCGCCCCACGAGTCCAATTTCTGCGAGGTATGGGCGGGCGCAGCCGTTGGGGCAGCCCGTCACACGGAGGCTCACGGCATCCTTGGTGACGCCGGCGGCTTCGAAAAGAGGCTCCAGCTTTTCAAGGAGCTGCGGGAGGATACGTTCGCTTTCCGCGAGCGCGAGCCCGCATGTGGGAAGTGCGACACACGACATCGCATTCAGGCGCAGTCTGGAACGCTCGTTTTCCTTGTGCAGGCCGTGTTTGAGCAGGATGGCTTCGATCTTCGGCTTTTGTGCGGGAGTGACTCCGGAGATCGTGACATTCTGGGAAGGGGTCAAGCGGAAGTCGCCCTGATGAATTTCCGCGATCTCGCGCAGGGCTGTTTTCATCGGCCAACCTGGTTCGTCCTTGATACGGCCGCTTAGAATATGGAGTCCGTAGAAGGAGGTGCCATCGGTGCATTCGTGCCACCCGTGTGGATCTTCGATGGTGGTGAAGTGGACGGCGCGGGCGGGGGCGAATTTGATTCCGGAGCGCTCTTCGACCTGGGCTTTGAACCATTCGATTCCACGGTCTTCAATCGTGTATTTGAGACGCGCATGCTTGCGGTTGGTGCGGTCTCCGTGGTCGCGCTGTGTGGTGAGGACGGCCTGGCCTACAGCGTTGACGTGGTCTGGGGTGATGAAGCCGAGGGAGTCCGCGAGGCGCGGATACGTTTCGGCATTGCCATGGCTCATGCCGAGGCCGCCGCCCACCGTGACGTTGTAGCCGACGAGCTTTTCGTTTTCGAGAATCGCGATGTAGCCCAGATCCTGGGAAAAGACGTCTACGTCGTTGGAGGGAGGCACCACGAACCCCGTCTTGAATTTGCGAGGGAGATAAGTGGGACCGTACATCGGTTCGTCTTCGCCCCCGGCCACGAGTTCGTCATCGAGCCAGATTTCGTGATACGCGCGGGTTTTTGGAAGCGCAAATTCGCTCCAGGAAAGTGCGTCATTGTAGACCTGCTGCAGCGCGGCGGAACGCTCCGGATTGGGAGGGGCCATGACGTTGCGGTTCACATCTCCGCAGGCGGCAATGGAATCCAGGAGCGCTTGGTGCATTCTTTGAACAAGCGGCTTAACGTTGCCCTTGAGGATTCCATGAAATTGAAAGGTCTGACGCGTGGTCAAGCGCAGGGAAGGGCTGGCGAGTTCGCCTGCAAGGGTGTCGAGAACGAGCCATTGCGCGGGAGTTGCCACGCCGCCGGGCAGGCGCACGCGGAGCATGAAGGAGAAAGCTTTTTCTTTACCTTCCTTTTTGAGTGCGTTGCGTT
Source organism: Chthoniobacteraceae bacterium (assembly GCA_947476255.1). Lineage (GTDB taxonomy): Bacteria > Verrucomicrobiota > Verrucomicrobiia > Chthoniobacterales > Chthoniobacteraceae > Chth-196. The sequence continues at coordinate 41,275 of CANJPY010000031.1, forward strand.
GATCGCGGTCGTCTTGAAGGTACAGGCCGTGAAACTTTGTCAACTGGCCGTTGTCGTCCGAGATCGCCCCCGTGGAGGCGTCTTGCAGGTCTGTGACGAGTGTGCCCCGGAGGAAGTTGGACGCGGCCTTGATGGTTTCGTTGGCCGCGAGGGGTTTGGGTGTGGACGAGTCGGAAATCATGTCAGGGTGTTGAGAGTAATGGACGTTGCGCCAAAGGCTTGAAGTTCGGCGGCGTGGCGAATTGGAAAGGCACTGTTGCGAAGGACAACTGGAGCTGGAATGGAACTAACCGGCAAAGGCGCGGAGAATGAGAGAGGCGTTATGCCCCCCGAATCCAAAGCTATTGTTGAGGCACGTCGTGACCTTGCGCTCTTTGGCTGTGAGGGCCGTAAGGTCAATGTCGCAGCCTTCGTCCGGGTCTTCCAAATTAATGGTCGGTGGCACGACCCCATGCTTGATGGCCAGTGCGCAGGCGATACTTTCCACAGCGCCCGCCGCCCCCAATAGGTGGCCGGTCATGGATTTGGTGGAGGACACGGAGATCTTGTGGACGTGCTCTCCAAAAACCGCTTTGACGGCGCGGATTTCACAGAGGTCCCCCACGGGAGTGGAGGTTCCGTGGGCGTTCACGTAGTCGATCTGATCCGGAGTGATCCCCGCTTTTTTCAAGGCCATCCGCATGCAGCGCTGGGCGCCCTCGCCGTTTTCGGGAGGTGAGGTCATGTGGTAGGCGTCAGCGGTGAGGCCGTAGCCGATGACTTCGGCATAAATTTGAGCGCCGCGTTTGGTGGCGTGTTCCAGACTCTCGAGCACGACGACGCCGGCGCCTTCACCCATGACAAAACCATCACGTCCTTTGTCAAACGGACGGGAGGCGCGCGCGGGTTCAGCATTGCGCGTGGAGAGGGCCTTCATGGCGCCGAATCCTCCGATGCCCAGGGGAACGATCGCAGCTTCGGAGCCTCCGGCGAGAAAGGCGTCGGCATCTCCGTCGCGGATCATGCGCCAGGCTTCGCCCACGGCATGGGCGGAGGTGGCGCAGGCTGAAACGGGGGCAAAATTTGGGCCCTGCAAGCCGAACTCCATGGAAACCAAGCCGCTGGCCATGTTGGAAATCATCATCGGAATCATGAACGGCGAGATGCGTCCTGGTCCTTTGGTGATGAGATTGGTGTGCTGGTCTTCGAGAGACTTGAGTCCTCCGATGCCTGAACCAAGGATCACACCGAAGCGTTCTGGATCCTCAGGAGCGCCTTCGAGACCGGCGTCTGCCATGGCGAGTTTTGCGGCAGCCATCCCGAGTTGTGCAAAGCGGTCGGCGCGTTTGGCGTCTTTGGGGACTTTGAACCAGCTGGCAGGTTCGAATTTTTTAACCTCGCCTCCGATCTGGGTGTCGTAACCCGACACGTCGAACAGGGACACCCTGCCAATGCCACTGCGGCCATTGGTAAGATTATCCCAAAAGGTGCGCAGGTCAGACCCTACCGGACTGACCACGCCCATGCCTGTAATCACAACTCTGCGCGATAAACTCATAGGTACTCTAATCCACCAAACTTCCTGTCGATCGCGCCCGATGCAAACCCAAAGTGAGGAATGTCACGGGAGGGTTTGCTGAAAAGCGCGGATTGGTTTGGGTAAGTATTTATTTATGAGGTTGTTCCATTAGGGTCGGCGCGGGTGAGCCCGTTGAGAAAACCTTGTAAGTCCTGCGGCAGAGGAATATCCCAGGCCAGGCCGCTTTCCTCCAACAGGAGTCCGCAGGCGTGGAGAGCCTGGCGGTCGAGCCGCAGGCGGGACTCAAGGGCCGGAGTCCAACTGGTTTCGATGAACTCGAGGTAGCAATTTTCGTCGGCGCCGTAGATTTTGTCGCCCACGATGGGGTGTCCCGAGTGTGCGAGGTGCACTCGGATCTGGTGCATGCGCCCTGTGCGCGGCGTCGCCTTGACGAGGGCAAAGCGGTCGGAGGAATCGGTTTGAGAGTGGAGTCTGGAGAGCGTTTGGAAGGAGGTAAAAGCAGCGCTGCCTTCGGGATGGATGCACTGTTTGAGCCAGATTTTGGAGGCGGTTCGGGAGCCTTGGCGCAGAATTGGGGCGTCAACAACCCATTGGTCGTGTGCGGGCCAGCCGAAGACAATGGCGAGGTAACTCTTGCGGATTTTGTGCGCCTCCATTTGGCGGCAGAGGGCGCGCGCGGCATTGCGGCTCGTTGCCACCAGAGTCAGGCCGCTCGTTTCCCGGTCGAGGCGGTTAATGATCGAGATGCCTCCGCCATTGACCAGCTCAAAGGCAAGGAGATTACAAAGATAGTGCCAGAGCGTATTTTCATCCGAGGGTTTGCTGGGATGCGCCGCCATTTGCGCTGGCTTTTCGAGCACCAACCACCCTGGAAATTCTTCGATAATCCGAGGCCGGGATCTGGGCGCCGAGCGACGGCGGTGTTCCAAGGGGGCGTTCGCCGGGTGCGTTTGGGGTGTTGTATTCAACGTGGAAGCGCACCATAGAAGGGTTTTCCAAAAAAATCAGCACTCTAATGGGCGTAGGAGGTCGGGCTGCGCGTGCGGATGCGGTAAAATGGACGGCGGGGTGAAGTCTTGGCAGGGTTCCCAGATTTCCCCTGACACTCCTCACGGAAATGAAACCTTCTGCTGAGTGGGTTAAGCGTCTGAGGCCCCCGCGTTAGTTTCACAAAAAGGGAGAGATTTTGAGGGGACTATCGAATACCCGTGGAAAGCGTAGTTGTTTTTGAAATCAAAAATAACAACCACCCATGAACAAGACTGTGAGCCGCAACAGGGGATTGGGTGCTGAAAAAAGGACCGAATGGTCTGCAGGGAAAAAACGACAATTTATGAGGAAGAATGATTTCTTAAAACCAAAGGTGTTGGCGACAGGGCTTCTGGTGGTTGTCACCGTCCTTTTTGCGCTCACCCGCTCCTTTGAAGACCGCTGGCCGTGGCTCGGGTGGGTCCGTGCTTTTTCTGAAGCAGCACTTGTGGGGGCACTCGCGGACTGGTTCGCGGTGGTTGCCCTGTTCCGGCATCCGCTTGGGTTGCCGATTCCCCACACTGCGATTATTCCGCGGCGGAAGAAAGAGATCGGCCAGACTCTGGGGAACTTCGTTGTGGAGAACTTTTTGAGCACTCAGACGGTGGGGCCATGGTTTGATAAACTTAATTTTGCATCCTATGCGGCCATTTTTTTAAAGGAACACGGTGAGCGCCTGGCGCGCCATGCGGCTGATTTTATTCCCGGGCTCCTCTCTGGGTTCAACCAGCACAAGGTTGCGGCGTTGGTGTTCGGTCAACTGCGCTCCATGATTGAACGAATGCCAGCAGCGCCGGCGCTCGGCGAAATCATTGACTACTTTACCCGTGACGGAGCCCATGAAGCCGTTCTGAACCATGTGCTGAGCCTTGCAAGCGAGTTGGTGAAAAGCAACAGGGACCGGATTCAGGCGGAGATTGCGGCGGAGGTGCCCCTGCCGGACCTGCCTCTGCTAGGGGATCTCAAACAGGTGGTGGCCGATTATATTGCGGATAAAACGGTGTCTCGGATTTGCGAGAATCTCGTGGAAGCTTCTGAAAACTCGGAACATGAATTGCGCCGCTCTTTCAGGTTTTGGGTGGGCGCGCAAGTGCAACGGTTGCGAAGCTCTCCCGCGTACTTGGAAAAGGGGGAAGAAATCAAGCGGCGCATCTTAAGCGATCCTGCGCTTGTGGAGTATGTGAGTCATGTTTGGGAGGGAATCCAGTCGGCTCTGCTTGAGGACGTAAAGTCAGGCGATTCCAAAGTGCAGACCGCGCTTGCAGACTTTGTGCGAGGGATCGGGGGCCGTCTAGAGGCGGACGCCGAATTGCAGGATACATTCAACGCGAGCATCAAGCGATGGGCCTTGGAGCTTCTTTCAGAGCACCGCGGTTCGATTCAACGGCTGATTGCTGATACGGTGGATGCGTGGGAGGCGCAAAGCATGGTGGCCAAAGTTGAGGATGCAGTGGGAGCTGATCTGCAGTTTATCCGTTTGAATGGGACCCTCGTTGGAGGGCTTGTGGGACTTTTGTTGCACGGCTTCCAGAAAATTGTCTGGCGGTAACGCAAGGAGCCGGCTTAAGAGGGCAGAGGGCAGAGGGCAGAGGGCAGAGGGCAGAGGGCAGAGGGCAGAGGGCAGAGGGCAGAGAGGGGGCAGGGCCGCGCGTGGCGCACAGGCGCACGGTCAATGCAGCGCTGGGCAAAAAAAGAGCGCGCTCACCGAAGAACCGGAGGGCGCGCTTTGTTTTGTTGGGAGTGGTGTGAGTGTCGGGTAGACAGCTGAAACCCTGCCGCGATGTACGTTTGAGGAAGAGCGTTCGTGCGGAGGAGCTCAGTGCTCGAGACTATCGCGGCGGTGATCCCAGCGCCCTGATTTGTTGCGGTGGGCGACGGCGTAGAAGAGTTCGAGGATTTTTCGCACCTCGGGCCAACGGAGTGCCAGTTTTGCGAAATAAACCACCTGCTTTTTGAGCTCTGGGCTGAGGGACTCTGGAAGTTCAGGTTCGGAATCAAGCGGTTTGAGCTTGCCCCCCTCGACGGCGTTGATCTGCACCACCGTGTCGAAACGAGGCGGTACCTGATCCTTCAAATATGCGGTCAACAGGTCGCTCTGGTAGCCCTCTGGGAGCGATTCCAAAATGCGGCCTACCGTGGCGGAGTCCGGCGAAGATTTGCCGCTCAACCAGCGCGATACATTCGCAGGATCTGTCGCAAGCCTGTTGGCGAACTCTTGCTGTGTCCAATTCTGCTCCTTCAAAAGTTCGATTAACGATGTTCTAAAACGGTGCATGTGCATTAAATTATTCGCAGAAGGGTTCATTGCAAGCGGAAGTAAGCAGATTGTAAACATTTGTTAGGGCCGAATTTTTAAAGGGTTGCAAATGAAGGTTGTGTGGCGGGCAAGGTGCGGGTTAGATATTCTTGTGAGTTGTTAAAGGCGTGTAAAAGTGCTTGTCAAAGTCTGCTTTGCCTGTTGAAAAATAGTTCTCTGTAACGTATTCGGCCAAGAATGTTTATAAATCTCTATGGAAATTAACGCGCGTCTTAAAGTTTCTCTTCTGTTCTTTTTTCAGTTCTTCACATGGGGCGCCTGGGGCGTTTCCATGGGCACTTGGATGAATGGTCTCGGCTTTAGCGCGCCGCAAATCGGCACTGCTTTTGGCGCAACTTCGATAGCCGCGATGATCTCTCCTTTTCTTGTGGGGATGATCGCAGACCGCTTTTTCCCCGCCCAGAAAGTGCTCGGTGTGCTGCATCTCGTCGGCGGAGTCCTTTTGTTTGCTGCTTCGCGGGCCACTTCGTTCTCCTCTTTCTATCCGCTGCTCTTGGGGCATACGCTTTGTTACATGCCTACGCTCGCGCTTGCGAATACGGTGGCGTTTTCCCAAATGAAAGATGCCGCCCAGAGTTTTGGAAGCATCCGGGTGATGGGAACATTTGGTTGGATTGCGGCGGGGATGCTGGTGGGCAAATTGAATCTCGGGCCGACCTCGCAGCAGTTTGTGCTTGGCGCTGTGGTGTCTGTAGCGTTGGGGCTCTATTGCATTCTTGTGCTTCCAGAGGTCCCGCCAAAGTCCAAAGGAACGCCTGCGAGCGTTCGCTCGGTGCTGGGATTGGACGCGCTGGAATTGATGAAAGACAGGTCGTTTTCGATTTTCGCCCTTGGTTCGTTCCTCATCTGTATTCCGCTGGCTTTTTACTATTCAGGCACCGAGCGGTTTTTAACGCAGATCGGGCTGGCAGAGGCTCCGGCCAAGATGACGTATGGCCAGATGAGCGAGGTTCTTTTCATGCTTGTCTTCCCGATTCTTTTTTCGCGTCTCGGAGTGAAGAAGATGTTGCTGCTCGGCATGGCATGCTGGGCGGTCCGCTACGTTTGCTTTGCGTACGGAGATGCGCAGTCTCAACTCGGCATGGGACTGCTTCTTGCGGGCATCCTTCTTCACGGTCCTTGTTTCGACTTTTTCTTTGTCACGGGACAAATTTACGTGGACCAGCGGGCGCCCGCACGCATGCGTGCGGCGGCCCAGTGTTTCATCGCCTTCTTAACCTACGGTGCGGGCATGCTTGTGGGGTCGATTAGTCAGGGCTTTGTGATTGAGGCGTGCACCAAGGAGGGGGTTGTCCAATGGACTCCCACATGGCTTTTGCCTGCGGCGGGGTCGGCGTTTGTTTTATTGCTGTTCTTGGTGCTTTTTCGTGCGCCTGCGAAGGACGCCGGCGGGCAGGCTGTTTCTGTTTAAAACAACGTGTGTCTGTCCTCCAGCGGGCTGTTGTGCTTAGAATGGCGGCATGAGTACGGGAATGGACTTCGACGCATTGGAAATGCCTGAGCAGGTGCCGGTGATGGTCTTGGGCGGGGCGACTCTGTTTCCAAAGACGCTGCTGCCGCTCTTTATTTTTGAGCCGCGTTACCGCGCCATGCTGCAGAGCGCCTTGGATACGGATCGGATGATCGCCATCGCCCAGCCGCTGCGTGAGAACGAGGAACGTGTTTGCCCCGTGGCTGGCGTGGGCCTGATCCGCGCCTGCGTCAAGAAAGAGGACGGTACCTCGCATTTGATTTTGCAAGGGGTGGCAAGGGTCAAGTTCACGGGGTGGCCGCAACTCGTGCCGTTCCGGATGGCCGGGATCCAGCGAATCGGAAGTCCCGCTCCCGAGAGCGAAGCGTCCCGTCGGGAGCGTCTCGTGCATTTGAGGGTGGTCCTCGAGCGTGGAGGCCTCCCACTGCCTCCGGAAATGGGCGAGAATCTGGCCCGGATTGAGGATCCGGATGTGTTGACGGATATCGCGGCTTCAGCGCTGCTGAAAGATCCCCTAAAACGGCAGTCAATTCTCGCAGAGGAGAGTAGTGTGCGCCGGCAAGAACTCTTGCTGCGTTTCTTGCGTGAGGAGCTTGCGTAACTGGGCGCGGTTGCCTGTGGCTGTCGCCTGCCGCCCAAAGGCACCCCGTCGGGGAGGGCTAAATGAATGCGGCGAGATGCTTGCCGCCCTTGGCTTGGTTTCGGGAGCGCGGTTGGGACGTGGCGCCTGTTTTGCCCTTGTTGCCCATGTCCGAGGAGGGGCAGGGGCGTCTGAACAGTTCCAGTTGCTGGGGGGTGTGAGGTGGTGTTCCGAGGGGGGCTACGGAGAGTAAAATGCGGCGGGCAAAATTTTTGACGCGTGTGGAGAGGGCGGGTTTCATTTCGGCCACTTTCGCAGAGGGGGTCGGTCAACGACTGGGTGAGCCCTATTTTATTTCAAAATTTCTGCTTCGGCGCGCAGCACGTGTCACGGCTAAAGAAAAAAGCTTCTGCAGTAACTCGGTGTTCGAGGCAGACTGTGAGGAATACCATCTCTTTTAGGTTTATGGATGATTCAAAGACCTCAGCACCTAGGAGCGCGGAGCCCCAGCTCCGCAATGACTGTCTGAGTTTTTGGAGCGTCAAAGCGGAGCTGGGGCGTGCGCTGGAGAAGCTGGCGTCCACGTGGGTGAAAGTCCCGCTGGTCGAATTAGACGGTTCACGACCGAAAGCGATGTCCGGAATGAAGCCGCGAGGCCGAAGCCGCAAGCG